>NC_008048.1:1900000-2216666 GCF_000013985.1 Sphingopyxis alaskensis RB2256
CGTAGATAAGAGCTGTGAGGATCAGCCCGGTGACGATCACCTGCGTCATGCCAAGCCCGAAGATCGCGCGGCGCAGCTGCCACAGCCGCCGCGGATGAAGCTCCAGTCCGACGAGGAACAGCAGGAAGGCAATGCCAAGTTCGGCAATCGCGAGCTTCGATTCGCCGCCGCCGACCAGCGCCAGCCCGTGCGGCCCGACGATCGCGCCGGCGATGAGATAGCCGAGCACCGCGCCCAAACCGAGCCGGCGGAAAATCAGCACGAAGAGCGTTGCGACACCGAGCAGGATCGCGCCTTCGAGCAGCGCGGTATCGGTAGCGGTTTCGACCGCTTTTTCCGCCACCCGGGCGGTTGCGGCCGCAAGCGCGGGCAGGATCATGCCGCCGCCGCCCGCGCCTCGAGCGCCGCTATGGCCGCATCGAAGGGCAGCAGGATTGCCCCGTGCCGCGCCGGATAGTCACGCGCGGGGGCGAGGAGGTCGAACCCCGGCCAGTCGGGTCGCTCTTCGGCTCCCGCAAACCACCCGGCGATGCTGTCGCGCGCGCGGCAAAGGTCGGCGAGCCCGTGCCCCGGCGCATGGCGCGCGAGCAGCGCCGCCGACGCCTGCCCCAGCGCGCACGCCTCGACGTGCAGCCCGACGCGCGCCACGCGCCCGCTCTCGTCGGTGTCGAGATCGAGGATGATCGCGCTGCCGCACAGCGGCGCGCGCTTGCTCGCCCGGTATCGCGCGTCGGGGTTCGGCAGATAATCGGCGGTGGCGATCGCCAGCGCCAAGATGTCGCGGTTATACAGCGGCGCACTCATGGGGCGTCCGCCTTTGCTTCGGCGTCGCGCGCCTCGGCGCGGCGTTCGGCGATCACCTTGCTCATCGCCGCCCCGCTCGCGCTCAATGCCGGATAGGAGCGGCTGGCCGTCATCCATTCGGGGCGCGGCGCAGTGCCATAGCCTATGTCGTAGAGCAAGGTCAGCAGCATGAAGCCGATCGTCGCGACCAGCAGCCCCTTGATCGCACCGAATCCGGCGCCCAACCCGCGATCGAACCCGCCGACGATCGACGCGCGGCTGCGCCGCCCCATCGCCCGCGACCCCCATTTCGCCAGCGCAAAGACGCCGCCGAACAACAGGACAAAGGCCAGAACCGCCGCGCCGCCGCCATCGCCGACCCAACCAACCGCCAGATCGGTCACGGGCGCGTGAAAAAAATAGACCGCCGCGATCGCCAGCACCCAGGCGAGCAACGTCATCACTTCCTGCACGAGGCCGCGCATGAAACCGAGCACCGCGCCGCCGCCGACGAGCGTCAGCACGATGATATCCAGAGCCGTCAGACTTCCCATGTTCGCCGGGCTAGTCGCGACCGAGCATCAGGTCAACGAGTTCGCCGAGCCGGGCAAAGCCGGTGACGCCGATGCCGTTCACGCGCTTCATGCCATTTGGACCCCAGGCCGTTGAAAAACCGAGCTTTGCTGCTTCGCGCAAACGTAGCGCATCGTGCGATACCGGGCGCACTTCGCCCGACAGCGACAGTTCGCCGAAGACGATCGCATCGGGGGGCACCGGCCGCTCGCTGAACGCCGAAACCAGCGCCGTGGCAACCGCAAGGTCGGCGGCGGGATCGGTCAGCCGGTATCCGCCGGCGATATTGAGATAGACTTCGGCCGCGCCCATTTGCAGCCCGCAGCGCGCCTCCAGCACCGCGAGCACCATCGCGAGCCGCCCGCTGTCCCATCCGACAACGGCCCGCCGCGGCGTTGCGCCGCTCGCGAGGCGCACGGTCAGCGCCTGCACCTCGACGAGCACCGGCCGCGTGCCTTCCAGCGCGGGGAACACCACCGATCCCGGCACGTCGCGGCTGCGGTCGGTCAGGAACAGGCTCGACGGGTTCGATACCTCGCCCAGCCCTTCCTCGCCCATCGCGAACACGCCGATCTCGTCGGTGCCGCCAAAGCGGTTCTTGACCGCGCGCAGGATGCGATATTGATGGCTGCGCTCACCCTCGAACGCCAGCACCGTGTCGACCATATGTTCGAGCACGCGCGGCCCGGCGATCGTGCCGTCCTTGGTGACATGCCCGACCAGCACGATCGCCGCGCCGCTGTCCTTGGCATAGCGGATCAGCTCCTGCGCGCTCGCGCGGACCTGGCTCACCGTCCCCGGCGCGCTGTCGATCAGGTCGCTGTGCATCGTCTGGATCGAATCGATCACGACGAAATCGGCGGTCCGGCTGCCGAGCGTCGCAAGGATGTCGCGCACCGATGTCGCGCTGGCGAGTGCGACCGGCGCGTCGCCGAGCCCCAGCCGCTGCGCGCGCAATCGCACCTGCGCCGCCGCCTCCTCGCCGCTGATATAGACGACCGACCTGCCCGCCTTGGCGAGCCGTCCCGCGGCCTGCAACAGCAAGGTCGATTTGCCGATCCCCGGATCGCCGCCGATCAAGGTCGCCGACCCCGCGACGAAGCCGCCGCCCAGTGCGCGGTCGAACTCGGCGATGCCGCACAGCATCCGCTCGGGCATCCTGCTTTCGGCATTCAGCGTTTCGAGCGGGATCGTCCGTCCGCCTTTGCTCAGGTTGTGCTTGGCCGAAAAGACGGTTTCGGCGGCCTCCTCGACCAGCGTGTTCCACTCGCCGCAGTCGGCGCACTGCCCCTGCCAGCGATAGGTGGCGGAGCCGCAATTCTGGCAGACATATTGACGTTTCGCTTTGGCCATATGGGTTTCGATAGCGGGAACAAAAATGGAACGCCAGTGGATACTTTCTTCGTCATTGCGAGGAGCGTGGCAACGCGGCAATCCAGCGTGGCAAACCCGCCCTGGATTGCTTCGCTTCGCTCGCAATGACGAACCCAGGGGACGGTTCAGTTTTCCCGGCCATTGCTCTAGGGCAATCAGCAACCACCGAATCGCCCTTCCTACAGAAAGCCCATCCCATGAAGTTCTTCGCCGACACCGCCGAAATCGACGCCATTCAGGAACTCGCCGCGACCGGCCTGCTCGACGGCGTCACCACCAACCCCTCACTGATCGCCAAATCGGGCCGCGATTTCAAGGAAGTGACCAGGGAAATCTGCGCCATCGTCGACGGCCCCGTCTCGGCCGAGGTTGTCGCGCTCGACCACGAAACGATGATGAAGGAGGCCGAAATCCTCCGCAAGATCGCCGACAATGTCTGCATCAAGGTGCCGTTGACGATCGACGGGCTCAAGACGTGCAAGAAACTCACCGGCGACGGCACGATGGTCAATGTCACGCTGTGCTTCTCGGCAACGCAGGCGCTGCTCGCCGCCAAGGCCGGGGCAACCTTCGTCTCACCCTTCGTCGGCCGCCACGACGACAATGGCTTTGACGGGATGCAGCTCATCGCCGACATCCGGCTCATCTACGACAATTATGACTTCGGCACCGAAATCCTCGTCGCCAGCGTCCGCCACGGCATCCATGTGCTTGAAGCCGCCAAGATCGGCGCCGACGTGATGACCGCGCCGCCGGCGGTCATCAAGGGGCTGTTCAAGCATGTCCTGACCGAAAAGGGCATCGAAGGCTTCCTTGCCGACTGGGCGAAGACCGGCCAGTCGATCTAACGAGCCTCGTCATTGCGAGGAGCCGAAGGCGACGCGGCAATCTCCAGCTGTCGGCGTCGCTTAAGGCCGATGCCTGGAGATTGCTTCGCTGCGCTCGCAATGACGGCGAGAGCCGCTGCATCCTTTCCAGTTGACGTAAACGTCAACCAACCGCGATACTCGCCCGAAAGGGAGAGATTCGCGATGACCGACACCACCATCCTCACCGAACGCCGTGGCCACATCCTGACCGTCACGATCAACCGGCCCGAAGCGCGCAACGCGGTCAACGCCGCGGTCCACGTCGGCATTGGCACCGCGCTCGAAACTGCGGAAAACGATCCCGAAATCCGCACGGTCATCATCACCGGCGCGGGCGACAAAAGCTTTTGCGCGGGCGCCGACCTGGTCGCCCTGTCGCGCGGTGAAAGCCTTTATCCCGACGATCCGGCGCAGCAGGCGTGGGGGTTTGCCGGCATGGTCGCGCACCCGATCTCGAAACCGATCATCGCCGCGGTCAACGGCTTCGCCTTCGGCGGCGGCTGCGAGATCGCGCTGATGAGCGACATCATTATCGCCGCCGACCATGCGCAGTTCGGGCTTCCCGAGGTCAAGGTCGGGCTGTTCGCCGCGGCGGGCGGCGCCTTCCGCCTCGCGCAGCAAATCCCGCGCAAGCTGGCGATGGAATATCTGCTGACCGGCGACCCGATCCCCGCCGCGCGCGCCGCCGAGTTCGGCCTCGTCAACCATGTCGTCCCGCTCGCCGAGCTGATGCCCACCGCGATCGCGCTCGCCGACAAGATCGCCGCCAACGCGCCACTCTCGGTGCAGGCGTCGAAGCGCGTCGCGCTGGGCATCCAGGACGGCCGCATCGCCGCCGACGCGCCCTATTGGGAGCATAACACCCTCGAGCGCAGCGCGCTGATGCGCAGCGAGGACGCGCGCGAAGGCCCGCGCGCCTTTGCGGAAAAGCGCAAGCCCGAATGGAAAGCGCGCTAGGATGACGATAACACTCGGCTCCCAATTTCCGTTCGCATCGAGCGAAGTCGAGATGCCCATCGGCGCGGCGCCTGCCTGCGGTGTGTCTCGACTTCGCTCGACACTAACGGAGAATGGGAATGACTGATCCCGAACGCATTCCGGTCATCATCGGCGTCGGACAGGTCAACGACCGTCCAGCCGATCCCGACGACGGACTCGATTCGCTCGGGCTGATGGTCGCGGCGCTCAAGGTCGCCGCCGATGACGCGGGGGTGTCGCTCACCGACATCGACAGCCTGGCGATCGTCGACCAGATCAGCTTTCACCATCTCGGCAAGCTGTGCGAACCGCTCGCCGCCGCGATCGGCGCCAATCCGGCGATCAAATATCAATCCGCCGCGCCGCACGGTGACACCCCGGTGCGCCTGCTCAACGAGGCCGCGAACCGCATCGGCGCGGGCGAGGTGAAACTCGCGGCTGTCGTCGGCGGCGAAGCGCTGCGCACCGCCGCGGGCCGCGCCGCCAAGGCCGCGAGCGGCGAGGACAAGAGCTATAATGCGGTGCGCCGGGTCGCGACGCGGCGCGAGCCAAACTATGCCCAGAAGCACGGCCTCGCCGCGCCGGTCGACGTCTATCCGCTCTATGAAAACGCGACGCGCGCCGCGTGGGGACAAAGCCTTGCCGACGCCCAGCTGGAGAGCGCCGAAATCTGGTCGCGTTTTTCCGAGGTCGCGGCGGGAAATGAAGGAGCGTGGATTCGCAAACCCGCCTCGCCCGACGACATTCTCGACGTGAACGAGCGCAACCGCCCGATCGCCTTTCCTTACTCAAAGCTGATGGTCGCCAATTCGTCGGTCAACCAGGGCGCGGGTTTTCTCGTGGCCAGTCTTGCCGAGGCGCGGCGGCGCGGCATCGCCGAGGACCGCCTCATCTATATCGGCATGGGCGCCGCGGCGAAGGAACCGGCGAGCATCCTCGCCCGCGACCGTTACGATCACAGCGTCAGCATGGAAACGTCGATCGCGCGCACGCTCGCGCTCAATGGCATGACCGCCCACGATTTCGACTGCGTCGAGCTTTACAGCTGCTTTCCCTGCGTGCCCAAAATGGCCCGCCGCATCCTTGGCTGGCCGTTGGACCGCCCCGCCTCGGTGTTCGGCGGCCTCACCTTCGGCGGCGGCCCGATCGCCAACTATATGAGTCATGCGGTCGTCTCGATGGTCGAAAAACTGCGCAGCGAGGGCCGCTACGGCTTCCTCTTCGCCAATGGCGGCTTCGCGACCGACAATCATTGCATCGTGCTGGGGAACCAGCCGATCGCCGCCGCGAGCTTCCCGCAGGATTTCGACTATCAGGCCGAAGCCGAAGCGAAGCGCGGCCCGGTGCCCGAACTGGCCGAAGATTATGCCGGACCGGCGACGATCGAAAGCTACACGGTATTTTATGGCCGCGACGGCGAGCCCAAGGCCGGTGTCGTGGTGGCGCGCACACCCGACGGGCAGCGCACGCTGGCGCATGTCGATGTGAGCGATGCCGCGATGCTGGCGTTTTTGACCGACGGGACGCGGGAGCCGGTGGGGACCGAAGGACAGGTGGTGCAGCTTGTAGAGGGCTACGGCTGGCGAACGGCCTGACGCTCCCACCTTTTCCCGTTCGCATCGAGCGAAGTCGGGATGCCCATCCGTCGTGCATGACTTCGGGGCATCTCGACTTCGCTCGATGCAAACGGGAATTGGCGGCGGGCTCCCGGGCCTAGAGCGCGAACGACACCCCCTGCGCCAGCGGCAGCGCGTCCGAATAGTTGATCGTGTTCGTGGCGCGCCGCATATATTGGCGCCACGCATCCGACCCGCTTTCGCGACCGCCGCCGGTTTCCTTCTCGCCGCCGAACGCCCCGCCGATCTCGGCGCCGCTCGTCCCCAGATTGACGTTCGCGATGCCGCAATCGCTCGCCGCGAGAAAGCGCTCGGCCTCGCGCATGTCGGTGGTGAAGATCGCCGACGACAGCCCCGCGGCGACATCATTGTGCAGCCGGATCGCGGCGTCCAGATCGTCATAACGCATGACATAGAGGATCGGCGCGAACGTCTCCTCCAGCACCGGCCCGACCTGTCCCGGCATCTCGACGAGCGCCGGACGGACATAATAGGCGGCGCCCTCGCCGACCCGTTCGCCGCCCTGCACGACGCCGCCCGCCGCCTTCGCCGCGGCCAGCGCATCCTGCATCGCGTCATGGGCGGCGCGATCGATCAGCGGCCCGACGAGAACGTCGTTCTCCAGTGGATTGCCGACCGCGACGCTGGCATAGGCGGCCTTCAATCGCGCGACGAAAGCATCGTAAATGCTGTCGTGAACGAACAGCCGCCGCGTCGTCGTGCAGCGCTGCCCCGCCGTCCCCATCGCGCCGAACGCGACCCCCCGCAGCGCGAGGTCGAGGTCGGCCGAGGGGGCGACGATCACGCCATTATTGCCGCCCAGCTCGAGGATCGCTCGCGCAAAGCGCTGCGCCAGCCGCGGCGCGACCGCGCGGCCCATGCGGGTCGATCCCGTCGCCGAAACGAGCGCGACGCGGCGGTCATCGACCAGCGCCTCGCCCGCCTCACGCCCGCCGATCAGCAGTTGCGACAAACCTTCGGGCGCCTCGCCGAAGCGCGCGAGCGCACGCTCGAAAATCGCCTGCGTCGCGAGCGCCGTCAGCGGCGTCTTTTCGGACGGTTTCCACACCACGCTGTTGCCGCACACGAGTGCGAGCGCCGCATTCCACGCCCACACCGCGACGGGAAAATTGAACGCCGAAATCACCCCGACGACGCCCAGCGGGTGCCACACCTCCATCATCCGGTGCCCCGGTCGCTCGGTCGCGATGGTGAGGCCGTATAATTGCCGCGAAAGACCGACCGCGAAGTCGCAGATGTCGATCATCTCCTGCACCTCGCCCGCGCCTTCGGACGGAATCTTGCCCGCCTCGATCGTCACCAGCCGCGCCAGATCATCCTTCGCGGCGCGCAATTCCTCGCCGAACAGTCGCACCAGTTCGCCGCGCCGCGGTGCAGGGACATGGCGCCAGGCGCGAAAGGCCGAGGTCGCCCTGTCCAGCGCCTGATCGATCGCAGCGGCATCAGCGACCCGCACCCTGCCGAGACGCTCGCCCGTCAGCGGCGTCGCCGCGGGCATCGACCCGTCGGTCCACAGCGCACGGTCCACGTCCAACCCGTCGAGCAATTGCCCGATCTCTTCGCCGATCCCGGCCATTGCCCAGCCTTTCGCTCTCGTCATCGCACCGCCCTGTAATCCCCTCTCCCCGTTCGTGTCGAGCGCCGTCGAGACTCCCCGGAGCCGCGCACGAACGACAGGCATCTCGACTTCGCTCGATGCAAACGGCTAAGGGGAGTGCGAACAGAGGAGAGCCATCGTGTCCGACCTACCCCCCTCCGAACCCATGGTCCCCGTCCCCGCCGACGCCGCCGCCAACACGCATTGCAGCGCTGCCGACTATGACCGCCTCTATGCCGCGAGCATCGCCGACCCCGACGCCTTCTGGGCCGAGCAGGCGAAACGGCTCGACTGGATCAAGGCGCCGACCAGGATCGCGGGCTGGTCCTATGACCCGGTGAGCATCAAATGGTATGAGGACGGCGTTCTCAACCTCTGCCACAACGCCGTCGACCGCCATGTCGCCGCCGACCACGGCGACCGCACCGCGATCATTTTCGAGCCCGACGCGCCCGACGGCGAAACGCGGCATATCAGCTATGCCGCGCTGCTCGCCGACGTCGTTCGCTTCGCGAACACGCTCAAGAAAATGGGCGTGCGGAAGGGCGACCGCGTCACCATCTATATGCCGATGATCCCCGAGGGCGCGGTGGCGATGCTCGCCTGCGCGCGCATCGGCGCGGTGCACAGCGTCGTCTTCGGCGGCTTCTCCCCCGAAGCGATCCACGGCCGTATCGAGGATTGCGGCAGCGACTGGGTGATCTGCGCCGACGAGGGGCTGCGCGGCGGTAAGACCGTGCCGCTGAAAGCCAATGTCGACAAGGCGCTCGAACGAATCGCGGTCAGGGGTGTGCTCGTCATCGCGCACACCGGCGGCGAGGTGAACATGACCGAAGGGCGCGACCATTGGTATGATGCGCTCTCGGCCGACGTGTCCGCCGATTGCCCCTGCGAGCCGATGGGCGCCGAAGACCCGCTCTTCATCCTCTATACCTCGGGATCGACGGGCAAGCCCAAGGGTGTGCTCCACACCGTCGGCGGTTACAGCGTCTGGACGGCGACGACCTTCTGGTACGGTTTCGACTATCGGCCGGGCGAGATTTTCTGGTGCAGCGCCGACATCGGCTGGGTCACCGGCCACAGCTATGTCGTTTACGGTCCGCTCCAGAATGGCGCGACGACCCTGATGTTCGAGGGCGTCCCCAATTATCCCGACCATGACCGCTTCTGGCAGGTCGTCGACAAGCATGGCGTCAACATCCTCTACACCGCACCGACCGCAATCCGCGCGCTGATGCGCGAGGGCGACGATTATGTCACGCGGCACGACCTGTCGTCGCTCCGCCTGCTCGGCAGCGTCGGCGAGCCGATCAACCCGGAGGCGTGGCGCTGGTATCACCAGATTGTCGGCAAGGGCCGCGTCCCCGTCATCGACACCTGGTGGCAGACCGAAACCGGCGGGATCATGATCACCACCTTGCCCGGCGCGCATCCGATGCAGCCGGGCAGCGCGGGACGCCCCTTTTTCGGCATCCGTCCGCAGCTCGTCGATGCCGATGGCGCAGTGCTCGTCGACGAACAGACCGGCGGCGCGGCGGAGGGCAATCTTTGCATCACCCACAGCTGGCCGGGACAGGCGCGCACCGTCTATGGCGACCATGACCGGTTCGTGCAGACCTATTTTTCGACCTACAAGGGCAAATATTTCACCGGCGACGGCTGCCGCCGCGACGCGAGCGGTTATTGGCGGATTACGGGGCGTGTCGATGACGTGATCAATGTGTCGGGGCACCGCATGGGCACCGCCGAGGTCGAAAGCGCGCTGGTGCTGCACGAGGATGTGGCGGAGGCGGCGGTCGTCGGCTTTCCGCACGACATCAAGGGCCAGGGCATTTACGCCTATGTCACGCTCAACGCCGGGGTCGAGCCGGGCGAGGACATCGTCGCGGCGCTCAAACAGCAGGTCCGCAAGGAAATCGGTCCGATCGCGACTCCCGACCATATCCACCTGACCCCCGCGCTGCCCAAGACACGGAGCGGCAAGATCATGCGGCGGATTTTGCGCAAGATTGCCGAAAACGACTTCGGCTCGCTGGGCGACACCTCGACGCTCGCCGATCCCGGCCTGGTCGATGGGCTGATCGAGGAGCGGCGGAATCGGTAAACAAGCCGAATGACCGTCGCCCCCGCGAAGGCGGGGGCCGCAATCGGCCTGACGCTTCAGCGTTACGTAAACCGCCGGCGGCCCCTGCCTTCGCGGGGGCGACGGCCTGTCAGAACCGGAAATCCGGCAGTTCCGCCAGGGCGATCCCCAGCGCCTCGGCCCAGCCTTCCGACACGCGGCGGAAATAGGGATCGTCGCGCTCGAAGCGGCGTTCGCGCACGGTCGTGAAATCGTCGCGCTCGTGGATCTTGAGGTCGATCGGCAGGTCGACCCCCGCGTTCGCGCGGATCGTCGAATCGAAGGACACGCAGAGCAGCTTTACCGCATCCTCGAACGACATGGCGGGATCATAGGAGCGCACGATGATCGGGCGGCCATATTTGGTCTCGCCGATCTGGAAAAAGGGATTGTCCTCGCCCGCCTCGATGAAATTGCCCTCGGGATAGATGAGGAACAGCCGTGGTTCGGCGCCCTTGATCTGGCCGCCGACGATCAGCGAGGCACGGAACAGCGACTCCGCGGCGGGGCCCTCGTCATTGTGGCGCATCACGACGCTGCGCAGCGTTTCGCCGATGATCGTGGCCACCACGAACATCGATGGCGCTTCGAGGATCGACGGGTGCCGGTCCTCGGGCGCCTTGGTGCGCTCGTCGAGCAGGCTGACGACCGCCTGCGTTGTCGCCAGATTGCCCGCCGACATCAGCGTGATGACGCGCTCGCCCGGCACGTGCCAGCTGCGCATCTTGCGCACCTGCGAAATATCGTCGACGCCGGCATTGGTGCGGGTGTCCGACATGAACACCAGCCCCTTGTTGAGCCGCATTCCCACGCAATAGGTCATTCGTGCCCTAATCCCCGCCCCGGTCGCCCTGAATCATTCCCGTCCGCTTATTGCTGGACCTGCACCTGGACAACCAGATTTTCCTCCGCCGCGCCATAGCGCATCCCGCGTACCGGCGCGGCGTCGCGATAATCGAGTCCCGTCGCGACGCGGATATAGCGCTGGTCGGGCGAATGGCCGTTGCTGACGTCGAAGCCGATCCAGCCGATATGGTCGAAATGCGCCTCCGCCCAGCCGTGCGTTGCATCCTGGTGCGTGCGATCGTTCATCATCAGATAGCCCGAGACATAGCGCGCCGGGTGCCCCAGGTGCCGCATCGCGGCGATGAAGATATGCGCATGATCCTGGCACACCCCGCCCTCGCCGCCGAGCGCCTGTTCGGCGCTCGTCTCGGCATCGGTGACGCCGATCCGGTAGGGCAGCCTGTCCAGGATCAGCGCCGACAGCGCGTGCGCCCGCTCGATGTCGCTTGCATGATCGCGGCCCAGCTCGGCGGAGAGCGAACGCACGCCGCGCCCCGCGCGCGTCAGCGGCGTCGGAAGCAGAAAGGTCCAGAGCGGCATCGCGCCGCGGTGCGGCCCGATCACTCCGTCCCAGGTAATCAGTTCGACCTCGCCGGTGCAGCGGACGACCAGTTCGCTCGCGCCACCGTCGACCGCGACCAGATCGACGCCATTGCCGTGATGGTCGGTATAGTGAAGCTGTTGCGCGCCGCCCTCGATTTCGATCCGCCAGTCATGAATCAACTGCTGTCCCGGCCGCTCCTTGGGCGTCAGTTTCAACTGCTGGAGCGCGTAGCGCACCGGGCTGTCATATTGATAATGGGTGATATGTTCGACGCGCAGCCGCATGGTCACTCCACGAAACGGTAATCGCGCTCGATCTGCCGCGCGAGAGCGGCATTGGCGCGAAGGAAATCGGTGATGAACTCGTGCAGCCCGCCGTCAAAGATCGCCGCGATCGGCCGCGACAGCCGGTCGTTGCAGATCGACGCCCCCATCCGCACCGCCTCGGTCTCTTCGCCATAAGCGCGCGCGAGCCAGCCGAGATTGTCGTTCATCTTGTCGCAGCAAAAGGCCAGGCTGCGCGGCATCTGTCTGTAGAGGATCAGGAACTCCGCGATCTTCAGCGCGCTGATTTCGGTGCCATAGAGCCAGTGATAGGCGCGATGCGCCGACACCGAACGCAGGATCGTCTCCCACTGCACATTGTCGATCGAGGTGCCGATATGCGCAACCGAGGGCAGCAGGAGATAATATTTGACGTCGAGGATGCGCGCGGTGTTGTCGGCGCGTTCGAGGAAGGTGCCGAGGCGCGAGAAATTATAGCCGTCGTTGCGCAGCATCGTGCCCGCGAAGGCGCCGCGCACCAGCCCGCTCTGCTGGCGGATCGCCGCGAGCACGTCGGGCAGATCGTCCTCGCGCACCGGCCGCTTCAAAAGCGTGCCCAGCGTCATCCAGCTCGTGTTGATCGCCTCCCACGCCTCGCGCGTCAGATAGGTGCGTGCGGTGCGGGCATTGTCGCGCGCGCGCTTGATCACCGACAATATGCTCGACGGATTGGCGGGGTCACGCAGCATGAAATCGACGACGCGCTGCGAATGATAATCCTCATGCGCCTGCCGAAAGGCATAGTCCTGTCCCGCGGTGACGAGCACCGACCGCCATTCGGCCGCCGCGGTGTTCGACCGCGTCAAGGCGATGCGGAACCCCGCGTCGATCAGCCGCGCATTGTTTTCGCTGCGCTCCAGATAGCGCGCCATCCAGTAAAGGGCACCGGCGGTTTTCCCTAGCATGGGCAGATTCCCGTCGCCGCCGCGAAGGTGGGGGCCGCTGGCGGCTTACGCCGCAACGAAGGGTCAGGCTGTCGGCGGCCCCCGCCTTCGCGGGGGCGACGATCAGTTTTTGAAGCGCCGCCCATCCCCATCAATCCTCCAGCACCCAGGTGTCCTTCGTCCCGCCGCCCTGGCTCGAATTGACCACGAGCGACCCCCTGGTCATCGCAACGCGCGTCAGCCCGCCCGGCGTGATGCGGATGCCCCGCGGCGACATCAGCACAAAGGGGCGCAGATCGACATGCCGCGGTGCGAGGCCCGCCCTGGTGAAGATCGGCACCGTCGACAGCGACAGCGTTGGCTGCGCGATATAATTGCGCGGATTGGCCTCCAGCTTCGCGCGGAAGGCCGCAAGCTCCTTCTTCGTCGCCGCCGGGCCGACGAGCATCCCGTATCCGCCCGACCCGTGGACTTCCTTGACCACCAGTTCGGGCAGGCGGCCCAGCACCTCCTTCAGCTGGTCGGGATCGCTGCACCGCCATGTGGGCACATTGGGGAGCAGCGCCTTCTCGCCCGTATAAAATTCGATGATGTCGGGCATATAGCTGTAGAGCGCCTTGTCGTCGGCGATGCCGGTGCCCGGCGCGTTGGCGATCGTGATCCCTCCGGCACGATAGACGTCCCAGATACCGGGCACGCCGAGCAGCGAGTCGGTTCGGAAATTGAGCGGATCGAGGAAATCGTCATCGACGCGGCGATAGAGGACGTCGATCGGCGTATAGCCCTGCGTCGTGCGCATCGCGACGCGACCGTCGACGACGCGCAAATCATGCCCCTCGACCAGTTCGGCGCCCATCTGGTCGGCGAGAAAGCTGTGCTCGAAATAGGCGCTGTTGTGGATGCCCGGCGTCAGCACCGCGACCGTCGGCGTCCCCCCGCACGCGGGCGGCGCGCAGGCGGCGAGCGATTTCAAGAGGTTGAGCGGATAATCGCTGACCTCGCGCACCGAAATCTTCGCGAACAGCTCGGGAAACATCTGAAGCATCGTTTCGCGATTCTCGAGCATATAGGACACGCCCGACGGCGTGCGCGCATTATCCTCGAGCACATAGAAGTCGTCGGCGCCGGTGCGCACGATGTCGATGCCGCTGATATGCGTATAGACACCCCCCGGCGGATCCATGCCCATCATCATCGGCAGGAAGGCCTCGTTGCGCGAAATCAGCTCGGTCGGCACGCGCCCCGCGCGCAAAATCTCCTGCCGATGATAGATGTCGTGGAGAAAGGCGTTGAGGGCGCGCACGCGCTGTTCGATACCGCGCGACAACCGCCGCCATTCGCTCGCTGAAATGATCCGCGGCACAACGTCGAAGGGGATCAGCCGCTCGTCGGCCTCGTCCTGCCCATAGACGTTGAAGGTGATGCCCGTGGTGCGGAAAAAGGCCTCGGCCTGCTGTGCCTTGCGCTGGATGCGCGCCGCGTCCTCGCGGCCGAACCAGTCCGCATAGTCGCGATAGGGCGCCCGGACCGCGCCATCCTGTCCCGTCATCTCGTCGAAAAAGGAAATGCCCCAGCCCTTTCCACGCAACATGCCACCGGCCCTGCCGCGCGCATTGGTCGGCGTGCGCGGCCGCGTTTTCCTGCCTGCTGCGTCGCTTGTCTGGCTACGCGGCCGCCAAGCTTATGCCGGGGATGCTAATCGCGCGCCTGTGCGTTGGCAAGCGGACTCATGGCGCCGATTGACGCGGTAACATCAAGGGATTGCTCACATTAGAGCGCGATGACCTGATATTGACCCACCGTGATTGCCCCCTGAAGTTCGTCGGCAAGAAGCGTCTCGCAGGACGGGCTGGTTGCCCGGACCAGAGACGCGCCGCTGTCCGGCGGGCTTCAGGGGGCAACCCCTCCAGGGCGGGTCGATTTTGGCCGATTGCCACGTTGCTCGTCGGGCGCGATGTCCCGCATCGCGCCGCTCCTCGCGCCTCGCACTCGGCCAAAATCGCCTCCGTCACGGTGGATCAATATCATGTCATCGCGCTCTAGAGCGGCGTGCTGCCAAGTTTCGCTGCCCTCCCCTGAAGGGGAGGGCAGGATCAGATCAAATCGCCCCGTGGCAATGCTTGTATTTGCGCCCCGACCCGCACGGGCACGGCGCGTTGCGACTGATCTCCATCGCCGCATAGGGGTTCTCGCCCCTGGCGATGTCGTGCTTGGGCACCTGCATCGGGGGCAGCGTGTCGGCGATCACCCCCAGCGACCCCGCATCGACGTCGGCGCTGTTGTCCTCGCCGGTGAAGGGGTCGATGTGCGTCGTCAGGAAATCGGGAAGCTCGGGCAGCGGCATCGGTTCGGGTTCCTGGAACTGGAAATCGATGCGCGCGACGGTGCGCGTCACATCCTCGCGGATGTTCGACAGCATCCGCTCGAACAGCGCGAACGCCTCCTGCTTATATTCGTTGATCGGCTGCTTCTGTGCATAGGCGCGCAGGAACACCACCTGCCGAAGCGCGTCGAGCGTCGCGAGATGCTCCTTCCAATGGTGATCGAGCGTCTGGAGCAGGATCGACTTTTCGATGCCCTTCCAGGTTTCCGCATCGACCAGCGCCGCCTTTTCGGCGGCTGTCGCGTCGGCCATCCGCTGCAGCCGCTCCTCGAACATTTCGGGGTCGACGGCATCCTCCTGCATCCACTCGTCGATAGGCGGATGCAGGTTCAGAATGTTCGCCACACGCTCCTTCATGCCTTCGACATTCCATTGCTCGGGATAGCTTCCCGGCGGGCAGGCGTCGGCGACGATCGCATTGACCGTTTCGGCGCGCATCGCCGCCATCACGTCGTCGACGGTCTCGCTGTCGATGATCTCGCCGCGCTGTTCATAGATGACCTTGCGCTGGTCGTTCATCACATTGTCATATTCGACGACCTGCTTGCGGATGTCGTAATTGCGCGCCTCGACCTTCTTCTGCGCGGTCTCGATCGCCTTCGACAGCCATTTCGACCCGATCGCCTCGCCATCCTCCAGATTCTTGTTCATCATCTTGGCGAACAGCGTGTCGGGACCAAAGATGCGCAGCAGGTCGTCGTCGAGGCAGAGATAGAATTTGCTGAGGCCGGGGTCGCCCTGCCGTCCCGAACGACCGCGCAGCTGATTGTCGATGCGGCGGCTTTCGTGGCGCTCGGTCGCGAGCACGAACAGCCCGCCGGCGGCCTTCACCGCCTCGCGCTCGGCGGCGACCTCTTCGCGGATGCGCGCCTCGGCGGCGTCGCGCTCGGGCCCGGCGGGCATGTCCTTGAGCTCATCCTCGATGCGGAACTCCTCGTTGCCGCCCAGTTTGATGTCGGTGCCGCGGCCCGCCATGTTGGTCGCGATGGTGACCGCACCGCTGCGTCCCGCCTGCGCGACGATACGCGCTTCGCTCTCGTGGAAGCGTGCGTTGAGGACGCTGTGCGCGACGCCTTCCTTTTCGAGGAAGGAGGAGAGCAGCTCGGACTTCTCGATCGACACCGTGCCGACGAGCACCGGCTGGCCGCGCTCCTGCGCCTCGCGGATCGTGCGCGCGATCGCACCGAACTTGTCGTTGATATTTTTGTAAAACTCGTCCTCTTCGTCGATCCGCGCGATCGGGCGATTGGTCGGGATGGTGACGACGTTCATCTTGTAGATGTCGAAAAACTCGGCCGCCTCGGTCGCCGCGGTGCCGGTCATGCCCGAAAGCTTCGGATACATGCGGAAATAATTCTGGAAGGTGATCGACGCGAGCGTCTGGTTCTCGGGCTCGATCTGCACGCCTTCCTTCGCCTCGACCGCCTGGTGCAGACCGTCGGACCAGCGGCGCCCCTCCATCATGCGGCCGGTGAACTCGTCGATGATGACGACCTTGCCGTCCTTGACGATATAGTCGGTGTCGATGCGGAACATCTGGATCGCTTTCAGCGCCTGATTGACGTGATGGACGACCTGGGTGTTTTCGATGTCGTAAAGGTTGCTGCCCTGGAGCAGCCCCGCGGCTTCGAGCAGCCGCTCGACATGCTCGGTGCCTTCTTCGGTCAGGTTGATGGACTTGGACTTTTCGTCCTTCTCATAATCCTCTTCGGTGAGCTGGAGCACCACCTCGTTGACGCGGATATAGAGTTCGGACTTGTCGTCGGTCGGCCCGGAGATGATGAGCGGCGTGCGCGCTTCGTCGATCAGGATCGAATCGACCTCGTCGACGATGCCGAAATTGAACGGGCGGTGGACCATCTGCGCGCGGTCGAACTTCATATTGTCGCGCAGATAGTCGAAGCCCAGCTCGTTGTTCGTCGCATAGGTGATGTCGCTGTTATAGGCCTCGCGCCGCTGCGTCTCGTTGAGGTTCGGGACGATCACGCCGGTGGTCAGCCCCAGGAAGCCATAGACGGCGCCCATCCATTCGGCGTCGCGGCGCGCCAGATAGTCGTTGACGGTGACGACATGCACGCCCTTGCCGCTCAGCGCGTTCAGATAACAGGGCAGGGTCGCCATCAGCGTCTTGCCCTCGCCCGTCGCCATTTCGGCGATCTCGCCGCGGTGGAGGACAACGCCGCCGATCATCTGGACGTCGAAATGACGCATCCCCAATGTGCGCACCGCCGCCTCGCGCACCGTGGCAAAGGCTTCGGGCAGAATGTCGTCGAGCGTTTCGCCCGCGGCCAGCCGCGCGCGGAAGGTTGCCGTCTGCCCCTGCAATCCGGCGTCATCGAGCGCCTGCATCGCGGGTTCGAAGGCGTTGATCCGCTCGACGATCTTGCGGATCGAATTGACATAACGGTCGTTGGACGAGCCGAACAGGCTCTTGGCAAGGCCAGCAAACATGGAATGATCCTTGGAAAATCAGTAGAATGGGCGGCGTCCGCGGACGCGCGCATGTCGAAAAAGGGAAATGCCCGTTGCGGGGCGACGCCGGGGGTCCGGGCGCGGCGACCCGGCCGCTATTCGAGCGCGCGGTCGCTGCCGGTGAGGAGTCCGGGGAGGTGCGGCGGCGCGGCCTTGCGCGGCTTGTCGCAGGCCGTCGAACTGCGCCGCGTCGGCGCGTTGGTCGCGGGGCGGCGAACGCTGTCGCTCGCCTCGGCCTTGGTCGAGCTTTCGGCGAGCAGCACGAGCGACCCCATCGCCGCCGGCATGGCAGGCGCGGCAACCGCCCGGTCGGCACCCGCCAGTCCGGTCAGCAAAGCCAGCAGGGTCAGCAAAAACCGCAAGAATCGCCCCTCGTTTTCGTGACGGAGCGGAAATTATTGCGCCCCGTTCGCTGAACATAGGGTGAAAGGGGGATGACGTCTAGGGGTGAGCGGAGTGCCCGCTTTGGGTGGGGAGCTGCCAGTCGTTTTCGGTTATGCAGAGCGAGGTCCGCGATCCGGTCGGGGCAAGATCTGTGGATACTCTCCAAAGGTCAGGAAAGGTCAGCCTTATGCGGCCGCCGAACTGCCGCTCCGGTCGGACATGCCACAGTCGGCTCCTGCCCGCGCCCACAGGCCTGACAGCCATCGCTTTTGTCCGCATATTGAAAGAGCCGGGATGAAGGCTGGCACAGCCGGGTCATGTAGGACAGCGTTTTTTTGCGCAGCGGGTGTCCGGCTTGGGGTGGGGATCTGCCATAAAGCCCTCTCCCCTTCAGGGGAGAGGGTTGGGAGAGGGGGACCATCCAAACCCCTCTCAACTGCGGCTAGGCAGCAAGCTGCCAAGCCTTCGTGTCTCTCCCCTGAAGGGGAGAGAGCCCGAAATGCCAACGTCCGCAACCGGTCGAAACCGGCCATCATCTCAGCTCAGGATTCAACGCCCGCACCTCCTGCAAAAAACTCTTCGGCTTCTTGAACAACCTGCTCCTGCGATTGACCTTCAGCCCCGCGACCTCGGCCAGCTCCATCACGAAATGGACGCAGTTGCGCCTGTTCAGGCTGTAGCTCGGCTGCTTGCGGTCGCGCCATTCGGCGACCTTCGCCAAAATCCGCGCATAGGTCGCGTCGTCGACGACGACGTCGAACTGGCGGTCGCTCTTGGCGATATAATCGGGCTTCGACGATTCGACCTTGCCCTTCACCGATCCGAACAGGATCGCCGGGCTCACCGACACAGCGGTAAAGCCGTAATTGGCGTCGACCGCCGCGCCCGTCGCGTCGAGTGTGCCCTTCATCACGATGAAGGCGTGCGGAAAGCGGTCGCCGAAATCATGGCTGTAGAAGCTGACCGTCACCGCGGCCTGCGCCGACGCAAAACAGAACAGCAACAGCGAGGCGAGCATCAGGGGAAAGCGCAGCATCGCCAAGCTGATACCGGCCGCACCGCCGCCCGCCAAGTCGCGATTGCCGCTTGACGATCACGTCAACTTCGCATCTTGTGCAATTGACATGAATGTAAGGAGGGAGCGGATGGCGCGGAAGGCGATTTTCATCACCGGCGGGGGTTCGGGCATCGGCCGCGCGGTCGCGCGCCATTTTGCCGGTCAGGGCTGGTTCGTCGGCATCGCCGATGTCAACGCGCAGGGGATCGACGAAACCGCGGCGCTGCTTCCCGACGGCGCCGCGTCGCGGCACGTCATGGACGTGCGCGACCGCGACCAGTGGAAAGCCGCGCTCGACGCATTCGCGCGCGCCAGCGGCGGCCGCCTCGACGTGCTGTTCAACAACGCCGGCATCGGATCGGGGGGCCAGTTCATCGACATGGCGCCCGAAGAGGCGGACCGGCTGATCGCGATCAATTTCGGCGGCGTCGTCAACGGCATCTATATGGCGCTGCCTTTGCTGCGCGCGACGCCGGGATCGGCCATCCTCAACACGGGATCGGCGTCGGGATTCTATGGCGTCGGCGGGCTCGCGGTCTATTCGGCGACCAAATTCGCGGTGCGCGGGCTCACCGAAGCGCTCGAAATCGAGTTCGCCAAGCACGGCATCAAGGTTCGCTCGCTGATGCCCGGCTTCATCGACACGCCCTTGCTCGATCAGGTCAGCGCCGACAGCAACGAACCCGCACGCAGCCGACTGGCAGCCAGCGGGTTCGAGATTTCGCCCGTCGAGGATGTCGCGCGCGCGGCGTGGGACGCCGTCCACGGCGACCGGGTGCATGTGCCCGTCGGCAAGATGGCCCGCCGCCTCGCCCGCCTCGCCCGCTGGTTCCCCGGCCTGATCGCGCGCCAGTCGAAGAAGGTCGACGGGCTGGGCGCCGCAGGGGATTGACAGGCGGTGGCTTGGGGTTGGGGGCTGTCACAGCCCTCTCCCCGTCAGGGCAGAGGGTTGGAAGAGGGGGCTGACGCGGTTCAGGCCCTTCTCGACTGCGGCTGGCCGGACAGGCCGGCAAGCCGCGTATCGCGCGCCTGAAGGGGAGATTGCCGATCCCCAAACGTCCGCTTCCGGCGGAAAACCGTCATTCGCGCAGTCCTCGCAGCGCCGCACCCGCCGCAAACGGACCGATCACCGTCAGCAGCAGGCTCGTCGCCGCAAGCAGCTTGATCGCGCCGCGTCCCGACGGGTCGAGCATCCCGGCGCCAAAGATCAGCAGCGGCACCGCGAGCGGGAGTATGAGCAGCCCGCCGACCGCGCTCCCGCCCTTGTGACCGGCGGTCAGCGCGGCGCTCAGCACCGCAAGCGACGCGAGCGCCGGAACCGCGAGGGCAATCCCCATCGCAAGCGTTTCGACGCGCGCGGCGTCCTGCGCGAGCAGGGCGGAGGCGGGCAGGAGCGCGACGAGCAGCGGTATGCCAAAGGCGATCGCGTGCGCGACAATCTTCACGGCTGCGACCAGCTCATCGGCGAAGCCGCGGACCGCGAGCTGATCAAGCACGCCCGCGTCGCGGTCGGGCCGCACCAGCCGGTCGATCGGCAGCAGCGCGGCGAGCAGCGCGGCCACCCAGACCATTCCGCCGCCCGCACGGCGCAGCAGCGGCGCGTCGGGGCCAACCGCAAAGGGAAAGGCGGTCGCGACGAGCAGGAAGAAGAGCACCGGCAGCCACAGCGCCCCGCTGCCCCACGCGCGGCGCAGGTCGCGCCAGAAGAGGGCGATAAGTGCGGTCATGCGCGATCCCGGTCACGACGAGGAGCGTGGCGACGCGGCAATCTCCGGCCATCGATGCCGCGCAATGCTTCGGGCTGGAGATTGCGTCGCTGCGCTGACGGGGGGTGATTCATGCCAACACCCCCATAACCAGCTCGTCCAGATCGGGAATCGCCAGCGCGAAATGCGACGCCAGCAACACCGCGCCGCCGTTCGCGCGGTGCGTCGCAATCGCCGCCACCAGCCGCGCGGTCGCGGCCTGGTCCATCCCGTTCGCGGGTTCGTCGAGCAGCCAGATCGGCGCGCCGCTGGCGATCACCCGCACCATCGCCGCGCGCCTTCGCTGCCCCGTCGAAAGCATCGCCACCGGCACGTCGGCCAGGGTGTTCAGCGCCATCATGTCCATCGCCCGGTCGACGGCATGACCGTCGACCGTATCGACCCGCGCCCAGAAATCGAGCGCGCGGCGCAGCGGCAGTTCGGAATCGAGCGCCGCCGCCTCGTCGATCAGCGCGATCCGCCCGCGGCGCACGACCCTTCCCGCGGCGGGACGCAGCAGCCCGGCGGCGAGACGGATCAGGCTCGATTTGCCCGCGCCGTTCGGCCCGCGCACCCAGAGCGCATCGCCGCGGTTCAGAGCGAGCGACAGCTCCTCAAAGACCAGCCGGTCGCCGCGGATGCACGCGACGCCGTCGAGCGCCAGCAGAACCGTCACGCCATATCCTCAAGCGCGTGCATATCGTCGTCGGAAAAGCCGAAATGATGGCCGATCTCGTGGATCAGCACATGGCGCACCAGCCAGTCGAGCCGTTCGCCGCCCTCGATCCATTCGACCAGGATGGGGATGCGGTACAGCGTCACCCGGTCGGGCATCCCACCGCTTTCGCCGATGCTGCGTTCGGTGAGCGGGCGCCCTTCGTAGAGTCCGGTGAGGTCATAGGGATGTTCGATGCCCAGCGAGGCCAGCACCTCGTCGTCAGCGAACTCCTCGATCGAAATCACGACGCCCTCGATATGCGGTCTGAACACGTCGGGCATGGTTTCCAGCGCCGCTTCGGCCATCGCGAACAGCGCATCGGCGTCGGGGGCGGCGCCGGTCCATCCGGCTGACAGGCTAGAGCGCGATGACATGATATTGACCCACCGTGACGGAGACGATTTTGGCCGAGTGCGAGGCGCGAGGAGCGGCGCGATGCGAGATATCGCGCCCGACGAGCAACGTGGCAATCGGCCAGAATCGACCCGCCCCGGAAGGGTTGCCCCCTGAAGCCCGCCGGACAGCGGCGCGTCTCTGGTCCGGGCAACCAGCCCGTCCTGCGAGACGCTTCTTGCCGACGAACTTCAGGGGGCAATCACGGTGGGTCAATATCATGTCATCGCGCTCTAGACTTGTCGCTCATCGCGCCCTTTCTTATGGCGACCGCACGGCATTGACCAGCGGGAGAAAAACCATGGTGCAGAAACTCGACGATGCGCAGCGCAGCGCGCTGCTCGCCCGCTTCCCCCAATGGACGCACGACCCGGTGCGCGATGCGATCACGCGGCAGTTCCGGTTCGACGATTTCGCGCAGGCCTTCGGCTTCATGGCGAGCGTCGCGATCGTCGCCGAAAAGCTGGACCATCATCCCGAATGGTCGAACGTCTATAACCGCGTCGACGTGCTGCTGACGACGCACGATGCCAACGGACTTTCGGAGCGCGACGCGAAGCTCGCGGAGGCGATCGAGGCGCTGCTCTGAGCCTCGATCAGAGGATTTCGCGCACCTTGTCCTGCGGTCGGCACAGCCGCACGCCCTTTTCGGTTTCGACGAAGGGGCGCTCGACATAGGCGGGATTCGCCGCCATCGCCGCGATGATCGTATCGGCGTCGGCATCGGGCAGGCCGCGCTCGGCGGCATCGGTGCCGCGCAGGCGCAGCGCGTCGCGCGGCGCCAGCCCGGCGTCGGCGAAAAGCTGGCGCAGCTTCGCCGCTTCATAGGGATTTTTGAGATATTCGATCACCGTCAGCTCGACGTCCGGCGTCGCATCAAGGATCGCCAGAGTGTTGCGCGAGGTGCCGCAGGCGGGGTTGTGCCAGATGGTCGCTTTCATGCGCGTGCGTCCTAACGCCGCCTTACCGCAGCGTAAACCCGCTATTCATGGCATATATGGCACATTTGCCCGCATGAAGGGGAACCACCAGCTTGCCTTTCGACGCGGAAACACGATTTATGCAAAGTCGAGGGACCGCCAAAGGGCGGCCGATGCGGGGTTGCTGTCAAAGTGAATGAATTGATCGATCGCAGGGCATTGCTGGCCGGGCTCGCGGGTGCGGGCGCGGTGGCCGCCATTCCTGCGCGGGCGCAGCTTCCGAACTGGGTCCGGCAGCCGGTGACGCCGCCGCCGGTCGATTATCTGGCCGTAGCGAAGAAGCAGCTTGCGATGCAGGCGCGCAACATCCCGCAGACCGACCGCGTCGGTGTCGTCGATTTCGGCCTGCCGTCGTCGCGCCCGCGCTTTGCGCTGGTCGACATGGTCGCGGGCACGGTCGACCTGTTCCCGGTAACGCACGGCCGCGGCTCGGACCCGCAGCACGACGGCTGGCTCAAGAGCTTCTCGAACCGCGTCGGCAGCCTCGCGACCTCACGCGGGGCGTATCGCACCAGCGATTATTATTGGGGCGCCAACGGGTCGTCGATGCGGCTTGCGGGGCTGGAACCCGACAACAGCAACGCCGACGTTCGCGCGATCGTCGTCCATGGCGCCTGGTACGCCGACCCGGCGCTGATCGCGACGCAGGGCAAGCTGGGGCGCAGCGAGGGCTGTTTCGTGTTCGGCGAAGAATTGCTGCCGATGATCCTCTACAAGCTCGGCCCCGGACGCCTGCTCTTCGCCGACCGGCTGAGCGCGCCGCCACCGCTGCCCGCGCCGTTCGACCTGCCCGCCGACCCGCTGCCGGGGATGGAAAATCTGCGCCGCGCAAGCAGCGTGAACGGGCCGCTGCCGACGACGGCAGACTGACGAACTGACGACGAGCCGCAATGGCGGTCGGTCGGCAGCAGCGGCGAAAGACCAGCACCGCATTGTCTCACTTCGGTCGAAACCAGTCCCGCGCTATTCCCCGACCCCGCACGACACCGTTCCGCTGCCGACATTGCGCACCGCGCAAACGGGTCGCCCCAGCACCACCGTCCGTCCGATGCCGCGCGCGGTGATCGCCGCGCTTTTGACCGCGCGCAGCCGGTGATCGCCCGCACCTTCGCTGTCGCTGATCAATTCGTCGACCGCCAGCGCGCCCGCATCGACCATGCCGGCACCCGACAGCGTCATCCGCGCATTTCTGGCCTTGCCGCCCAGCGTCATCGTACCGTTGCCGATCATCGCGACCTGTAACCGGTCGGCGTCGATCGCCGCAACGGTCAGCCGCCCCGGCCCGCGCAGCCCGACCATCGCGCGCTGCCCCGCCAGCCGGTCGATCGCCAGCGATCCCGCGCCCGCCAGCGTCGCGCTCCGCAGATTGGCCGCGTTGACGCGAACGATCACCGGCCCGCGCGGACGCCCGCGCTTTTCGTCGCCGGCAAACTGCCGCTCGCTGATCACCAGCCGCCCATCGCGCGCCTCGACGCTCAGCCGGTCGAGCGCGTCCTGCGGCCCCGTCGCGACCGCACTGACGGGCGCGCGGTTCGCGACCTCAACCGTCACATCGGCCTGGACCTCGATCGTCTCGAAGCTGGTGAGGCCATAGCGTTTCTCGGCGCCCGATGCGGGCGCGGCGAGAAACAGGGTGCTTGCCGCCAATGCGGCCCAATGCGGCAGGCTGGTCATGGCGCCATCCTACCGCGTCGGGCGGGGCGGCGCCATAGCCGCGTCATCCTCGCGTCATTTGCAGATCGCGTCGCCCGACCCCAGCGCGCGCGTCGAACATTTGGCGCCACCGCCGATCGTCGCATCGCCCGACCCCAGGATCGAAATGTCGGCGCTCTCGCTCGCGCGCGCGTCGACGTCGCCCGATCCGGCGATCGACACGTCGAGCGTCGAGGCCGCCAGATCGCTCGCCGCGATGCTGCCCGATCCCGTCACGTCGTAATTGCCCGCGCCGATCGTGCCGCCGCCCACCTCCAGATCGCCCGATCCGGTGATCGTCAGCTTGGCGCGCTTGCCGTTCATCGCCGCAACCCTGAGGTCGCCCGAGCCCGTCACCACCGCCTCGACCGCGTCGCCCTCGATCGCATCGGCGTCGATCGCGCCCGAACCCGTCAGGCGCACCGCGCGGAGCGCGGGCATCACGACCGTCACCTCGACCGTCTGATCCCCGTCGAACCGAAGCATCGAGTCTTTCCGGCCGATCGACAGCATGTCGCCGTCGAGTTCGATTTCCAACTCGTCGATCACCGCCTGCGGTCCGCGCGCGACGATCGAGAAAGCGTCGCCGCGGCGGATCGTCACATCATCGGGGCCCGTGACCTTGACGCCGGTAAAGCCGGTCAGATCGAAGCCCCGCGATTTCGTCGGCCCCGCCTCGACCGTGCGTTTGCCATCCTTGCTCTCGCCCGTCACCCCGGCGCCACACGCCGTCACGGACATCGCAAGCATCAGCGGCAGCGCCGCCATCGTCCAGTTTCGCATCGAGAATCTCCTTTGTGTATTATATTAATAACACACATCCTGTCCGCCTGTCCAGAGGCGCCGCCATCTTGTCGCCACCTTCGTGCGCCAGAGCGCGCCGCATGAAAGACCGCTTTGAACGCCACAAGCAGCCGTGGACCGCGGCGGAGATCGACAAGCTGCACACGCTCGCGAAAAAGGGCATGGCGATGAAAGCGATCGCCAGGGCGCTGACGCGCAGCGAGGAATCGGTCAAGCAACGCGCCAAGGCCGATGGGCTGGCGATCGCAAAGCTGCACTGACGCCTGCGTGGCAGTATTCGATTATGACGCCATCGTGCTGGGTGCCGGCGCGGCCGGGCTGATGTGCGCCGCGGTCGCGGGGCAGCGGGGGCGGCGCGTCCTGCTGCTCGATCACGCCGACGAGGTGGGCAAGAAAATCCTGATTTCGGGCGGCGGTCGCTGCAATTTCACCAACATCTACACGCGCCCCGAAACCTATATTTCGGCGAACCCGCATTTCGCGAAGTCGGCGCTCGCGCGCTACGCCCCCGCCGACTTCATCGCGCTCGTCGAGCGCCATGGCATCGCATATCATGAAAAGACGCTCGGCCAGTTGTTCTGCGATGGATCGGCGAAGCAGGTCGTGGCGATGCTGCTCGACGAATGCGCAAGGGGCGGCGTCGACGTCCGCTGCGGGCAGCCGGTGCGTCAGGTTACCCACGCCGACGGTCGGTTCGCTGTCCGCTTCGGCGACCTGGACTTCGCCGCCCCCAATCTTGTCATTGCGACAGGCGGGCCTTCGATCCCGAAGATGGGCGCGTCCGGTTTCGCTTATGATCTCGCCCGCCAATTCGGCCTCAAGGTCGTCGAGCCGCGCCCTGCGCTCGTCCCGCTGACGCTTGGCGGCGACGATGTGCTGTTCCGCGAGTTGTCGGGCGTTGCGACGCCGGTCGAGGCGCGCGCGGGCAAGGCGGCGTTTCGCGAAGCCGCGCTCTTCACGCACAAGGGGCTTTCCGGTCCGGCAATCCTTCAGGTCAGCAGCTATTGGCGCCACGGCGAACCGGTGACGATCGACTTTTTGCCCGATGCCGCGCCGGGCTGGCTGCTCGGAGCGAAGCGCGCGCGCCCGCGCGCGACGCTCGCTTCGGCGCTCGCGCTCCCCGACCGCCTTGCGCAGACGCTCGCCGACCGCCTTGCGCTCCCCGGCGAACTCGGCGCCCAGACCGACCGCAAGCTCGCCGACGCCGAAGCGCGCCTCAAACGCTGGACTTTCCGCCCCAACGGCACCGAAGGCTTCGCAAAGGCCGAGGTCACCGCCGGCGGCATTTCGACCGCAAACCTGTCCTCGCAAACAATGATGGCCAAATGCGTGCCGGGACTGTATGCGGTCGGCGAAGCCGTGGACGTCACCGGGTGGCTGGGCGGCTATAATTTTCAATGGGCCTGGGCCAGCGGACACGCGGCGGGCCAGGCCCTTTAGGAAAACCGACCTACTCATTCTCGTCATGCCGGACTTGATCCGGCATCCATACGCCGATGCTGCACCCCTGGCGGTGGACCCCGGATCAAGTCCGGGGTGACGAATAAACGGCGATGCAGCGCCGCACAGGATAAGAAGAACCACAATGCCTTTCGAACATCTTTCGCCCGTTCTTGCGGACGCCCTCGCCGCGCGCGGCTATGAAGCGCTCACCCCCGTCCAGTTGCAGGTCACTGAGGCCGAAGCCAAGGGCCGCGACCTGCTCGTCTCGGCGCAGACCGGCTCGGGCAAGACCGTCGCCTTCGGGCTGGCGATGGCCGACGAGCTGATCGAGGACGGCCGCCTGCCCTTCGCCACCTCGCCGCTTGCGCTGATCGTCGCGCCGACGCGCGAACTCGCATTGCAGGTCAGCCGCGAGCTCGGCTGGCTCTATGCCAGGGCCGGGGCGCGCATCGCGACCTGCGTCGGCGGCATGGACGCCAGCAAGGAACGCCGCGCGCTGAACCAGGGCGTGCAGATCGTCGTCGGTACGCCGGGCCGACTGCGCGACCATCTCGAGCGCGGGGCGCTCGACCTTGCCGCGCTGCGCGTCGCGGTGCTCGACGAGGCCGACGAAATGCTCGACATGGGCTTTCGCGACGATCTGGAGGAAATCCTCGACGCGACCCCCGAAACGCGCCGCACGCTCCTGTTTTCGGCAACGATCCCCAAACCGATCGTCCAGCTGGCCAAGCGTTACCAGCGCGATGCGCTGCGCATCTCGACCGTCGGCGAAGACCGCGGTCATGGCGACATCGCCTATCAGGCGGTGACGGTCGCCCCCGCCGACATCGAGGGCGCGGTGGTCAACCTGCTCCGCCTGCACGATGCCGAAACGGCGATGCTGTTCTGCGCGACGCGCGACAATGTTCGCCGTCTGCACGCCAGCCTTGTCGAGCGCGGGTTCGCCGCCGTGGCGCTCTCGGGCGAGCATAGCCAGAATGAACGAAATCAGGCGTTGCAGGCGCTGCGTGATCGCCGCGCCAAGGTCTGCGTTGCGACCGACGTCGCCGCGCGCGGCATCGATCTGCCGACGCTCAGCCTGGTCATCCACGTCGAAATCCCGCGCGATGCCGAAGCGCTCCAGCACCGGTCGGGCCGCACTGGCCGCGCGGGCAAAAAGGGCACCGCGGTGATCATCGTCCCCTATCCGCGCCGCCGCCGCGTCGACGGGATGCTGCGCGGCGCGCGGATCAACGCCGAATGGATGGACGCGCCGACCGCAGCCGACGTCCGGCAAAAGGATCAGGAACGGCTGATCGAAAAGCTGCTGGCCCCCGTCGAGCACGAGCCCGAAGATCTGGCGCTGGCGCAGCGGCTGATGGCCGAGCGCACGCCCGAAGACATCGCCGCATCGCTCGTCCGCGCGCACCGCGCGCTGATGCCGCCGCCCGAGGATCTGCTCGACAACGGGCCGCGCGGCCGTGATGCCACGGGCCGTCCCGAGCGCGGCGAGCGTTTTGAGCGGCCGGAACGCGGCGGCGACCGCCGCGAGGGGTTCGAGGACGCCGTCTGGTTCCGCCTGAACATCGGCCGCCACCAGAATGCCGATCCGCGCTGGATCCTGCCTTTGCTGTGTCGCCGCGGCCATGTAAGCAAGAATGAGATCGGCGCGATCCGCATCGGGCCGAAGGAAACGATGTTCAACATCCCGCGCGCGATCGCCGACCGTTTTGCCGAAGCCGTGGTGCGCACCGCGAACCAGGATGGCGAGGACGACAGCGGGGTCGCGATCACCCCCGCGCCCGATGGGCCGACCTGGCCGCCGCGCCGCGACAAGGGCTCGGGCGACCGGGCGCCGCGCAGCACGCTCGGTCGGGCGCCCGGCGGCGAGCGTTCGGGTCCGCGCGGGCCGCGTGGTCCGGCCGGACCGGGCGGCAACGAACGCTACAAGCCCAAGCCCTACGGCCAGCGCAGCCCGCGCCGTCCGGCGAAGTAACACGATAAGCCCCTCCCCTGAAGGGGAGGGGCCGTGAGACTTGGTCCGGCGCAGCCGGGCCTTTAGTCGAGCGGGGTGGGGGCCATCGGCCTTGCGCAACCTCGACAGCCCCCACCCCAACCCCTCCCCTGAAGGGGAGGGGCTTTTATCGCACGACCCTTGCACCCTTATCTCTGCCGCCCCAGATGGACCGGAGAGCAGGAATGCGCGCCATGAAAGCCATCGAAGCCTTTATCGAAAAGCAGGGCGGGCCGGAGGTCATCGACTGGCGCGACGTCGCGCTCGGCGACCCCGGCCCTGGTCAGGTGCTGGTCCGCCAGACCGCAGTGGGCCTCAACTATATCGACATTTATCACCGCGACGGCACCTATCCTGTCACGCTGCCCGGCGGGCTGGGGATGGAGGCGGCGGGCGAGGTCGTGGCGGTCGGTAGCGACGTCCACGGGTTCAGGCCCGGCGACCGCGTCGCGACCTTTGGCCCCGAACGCGGCGCCTATGCCAGCGCACGCATCGTTCAGGCGCCGTCGTTGTTCAAGCTCCCCGCCGCCATCGACGACGAAACGGCGGCGGCCGCGCTGCTGAAAGCCTGCACCGTCGAAGCGCTTGTCGAACGCTGCGCGCGGGTCGAGGCCGGCTGGACGGTCCTCGTCCACGCCGCCGCGGGCGGCGTCGGGCTGATCCTCGTCCAATGGCTGAAGGCGATCGGCGCGACGGTCATCGGCACCGTCAGCACCGAAGCGAAGGAACAGGCCGCGCGCGCAGCCGGCGCCGATCATGTCATCCGCTACAAGACCGACGATGTCGCGGGGCACGTCCGCGAGATCACCGACGGTCAGGGCGTTCCGGTCACCTTCGACGGCATCGGCATGGCGACATGGGCGACGTCGCTGAAGGCCACGGCGCGCCGCGGGCTGATCGTCAGCTATGGCAATGCCGGCGGCCCGGTAACCGGCGTCAACCTGGGCATCCTCGCGCAGCACGGCTCGCAGTTCGTCACGCGCCCGACCTTGTTCGATTATTACCACCTCCCCGGCGAGCGCGCCGCGGGCGTGGCGCGCGTGTTCGAGATGATCGAAAGCGGCGCGGTGGCGGTCAGCATCGGCCAGCGCTATTCGCTACAGGATGCGGCGAGGGCGCACGCCGATCTGGAGGCCGGGCGGACAACGGGGTCGAGTCTGCTGATTCCCTGACAAACCGTGACCCCCGCGAAGGCGGGGGCCGCCGGAGGTTTACGCAGCGAGGAAGATCAATGCCGACAGCGGCCCCCGCCTTCGCGGGGGCGACGGCTACGCCTTCAACCGCTCGGCGTGCCACGCGACATGCTCGGCCATGAAGGTCGAGATGAAAAAATAGCTGTGGTCATATCCCGGCTGCATCCGGATCGCGGCCTTCTGCCCGTTCCGCTCGCAGGCTTCGACGAGCAGGTCGGTCCTGAGCTGTTCAGCCAGGAAAGTGTCCGCATCGCCCTGATCGACGAGCAGGTCGGGCAGGCGAAGCCCGTCGTCGAGCAATGCGCAGGCGTCATAGGCGCGCCACGCCTCGCGGTCGTCGCCGAGATAGTGACCGAACGCCTTTTCGCCCCACGGGCAGCGGATCGGCGCAACGATCGGCGAAAAAGCCGACACCGAGCGGAAGCGATCCGGATTGCGGAGGCCAATGGTCAAAGCGCCATGCCCGCCCATCGAATGCCCCGTGATCGCCTGTCGCGTCAGGTCGGCGCTCGCGAAATTGCGCAGCACCAGCGAAGGCAATTCGTCCTCGATATAGGACCGCATCCGGTAATGCTTCGCCCACGGCTCGACGGTCGCATCGACATAAAAGCCCGCGCCCAGCCCGAAATCCCAGGCCCCGTCGGGATCGTCGGGCACATCTTCGCCGCGTGGGGATGTGTCGGGCGCGACAAAGATCACGCCATGCTCGGCGCAGGCGGCGCGATATTCGCCCTTTTCCATCACATTGGCGTGGGTGCAGGTCAGCCCCGACAGATACCAGAGCACCGGCAGCTTGGTCCCCGGCGCGTGGTCGGGCACGAACAGCGCAAAGGTCATGTCGGTGCCGGTCGTCGTGCTGGCGTGGCTGTACACGCCCTGGGTGCCGCCATGGCTGCGGATGGTGGAGAGGGTTTCGAGGGTCATGCGCTTTCCTGAACGGGAATGGGGGCGATCACCGGATCATGCCCCCAATGACGCAGCAGGTCGAGGATCGATCCGCCCGAAAGCCCCAGCGTGCCCGTGTTGCGGAGCGGGTGGACGTTGACGATGGGCGCCGCCGCCAGTCGCGCGTCAATCACCACTGTGATGCTGCCCGGCGCCGCATTGATCGCCGCCAGCGGCGTCACTGATCCCGGCGCGATGCCGAGCAGTTGCTCCATGGCGTCGGCTTTGCCGAAGCTCACCCGCTTGCTGCCGATCGCGGCGGGCAACGCCTTCAAATCGACGCGCGCTTCGGACGGCACGGTGACGAGCCAGAAGGCGCCGCCACTGTCCTTCAGGAACAGATTTTTCGTATGCGCACCGGGAATCGCGGCGTTCACCGCATCGCTCTCGGCGACGGTGAACACCGCCTCATGCTCATGCGCGGCGAAGGGGATGGCAAGCGCATCAAGGTCCGCCAGCAATCCCGCCTCGCCGCGCACGAACGATCCTCAGGCGACGCGATGCAGCGCGCAGAGCTTGTTGCCCGACGGATCGCGCAGATAGGCAAGGTAGAGCTGGCCGAAGCCGCCTTCGCGGATGCCCGGTGGATCCTCGATGGCGGTGCCGCCATTTTCGACCCCCGCCTTGTGCCAGGCATCGGCCTGTTCGGGCGTGTCCATCGCGAAACCGACGGTGCAGCCATTGCCCGGGGTCGCCGGCTGGCCGTCGATCGGCGCGGTGACGAGGAACAGCCCACCCTTGTGCATATAGATCAGGCGTCCCTTGTCGTCGACGATGCCGGGCTTGCCGCCGATCGCCTGAAAGGTCGCGTCATAGAATCTTTTCGATGCCTCCAGGTCGTTCGATCCGACCATATTGTGACTGTACACGGCTTTCCCTCCTCCTGATATTCTGGTTGCGATTCGCTACCTACGCTGCCCTACCTTCCCGCCGGTGTCGAGCGAAGTCGGGACGCGAGCGGCCTTTGAGGGCTTCCTGCTGACCCTAGCGAAACACGACGGTCTTGCGTCCGTCGATCAGCACGCGCTGTTCGGCGACCCAGCGCACCGCTCGCGCGAGCACCTGCGCCTCGACATCGCGGCCGATGCGGATCAGGTCGTCCACGCCGTCGCGATGATCGACGCGCTCGACCGCCTGTTCGATGATCGGCCCCTCGTCGAGGTCGCTGGTCACGAAATGCGCCGTCGCGCCGATCAGCTTGACCCCGCGCTCGTGCGCGCGGTGATAGGGCCGCGCGCCCTTGAAACCCGGCAGGAAGCTGTGATGGATATTGATGCAGCGGCCCGCAAGCCGCGCCGAAAGATCTTCCGACAACACCTGCATGTAGCGGGCGAGCACCAGATATTCGGCGCCGCCGCGCGCCATGACATCGAGGATCGCCGACTCCTGTTCGGCGCGGTTCGCATCGCTCACCGGCAGGTAATGAAAGGGCACGCCATGCCATTCGGTCAGGCGGCGCAGATGTTCATGGTTCGACACCACGCCGACGATGTCGATGGCAAGATTGCCCGTCGACCAGCGGTGGAGCAGGTCGTTCAGACAGTGGCTGCCCTGCGACACCGCGATGACGAAGCGCGGTTTGGCGGCGCGGTCGCTGATCCTTGCGTCCATCTGAAAACGACGGGCGATGGGCGCAAAGGCGTCCTGCACCCCGGCGAGGTTGCCCGGAAAGCGCGACCCTTCGCCGCGAAACTCAACGCGCATGAAAAAGCGGCCCGAATCGAGGTCGGCATATTGCTGGCTGTCGAGAATGAAGCCGTCGCGGTCCGCGAGCAGCCCCGTCACCGCGGCGACGATGCCCACCGCATCGGCACAGCTGAAGGTCAGCACATAAGCGGGCCCGTTCCCCCCGGTCATGTCAGCCCGAAATCTTGTGGGTGGCGCAAAGCTTGTTGCCCGCCGGATCGCGCAGATAGGCGAGATAGACGACCCGCCCTTCGGTCGCATGGCGGATGCCCGGCGGATCTTCGGTCGTGGTCCCGCCGTTGGCAACCCCCGCCGCGTGCCATGCGTCGACCGCATCGGTCGACGGCGCGAGGAACCCCAGCGTATGCCCGTTGCCGCACTCCGCCTTGTCGCCATTGACCGGATGCGTGACGATCAGCCGCCCGCCCGCGTGCATGTAGACCAGGCGCCCGCGCTCGTCGATCACGCCCTCTGCCGCGCCGAGGACGCCCAGGATCGCATCGTAAAACCTCTTGCTCGCTGCGATGTCGTTCGACCCCAGCGCCACATGGCTGAACATGGAAAGCCTTTCCTTCAGTATACGACGACCGACCGGATGCTCTCTCCCGCGTGCATCAGGTCGAAGCCCTTGTTGATCTCTTCGAGGCCCATGACATGGGTGATCATCGGGTCGATCTCGATCTTGCCGGTCATATACATGTCGACGATCTTCGGCACATCGGTGCGCCCCTTGGCGCCGCCGAACGCGGTGCCGCGCCAGTTGCGCCCGGTGACGAGCTGGAACGGCCGCGTCGCGATCTCCTTGCCCGCCTCGGCGACGCCGATGATGATCGAGGTGCCCCAGCCGCGGTGGCAGGCTTCCAATGCGATGCGCATCACCTCGGTATTGCCCGTGGCGTCGAAGGTGTAATCGGCGCCGCCGTCGGTCATCGCGACGATTGCCGCGACGACATCCTCGCGGCTCATGCCCTTCGAGTTGAGGAACTCGGTCATTCCGAACTTGCGGCCCCATTCCTCGCGCGCCGGATTGATGTCGACGCCGATGATCTTGTTCGCCCCGGCAAGCCGCGCGCCCTGAATGACGTTGAGACCGATACCCCCCAAACCGAACACAACGACATTGTCGCCGACCTGCACCTTCGCGGTGTTGATGACCGCGCCGACCCCGGTGGTGACGCCGCAACCGATGTAGCAGGCGGGCTGAAAGGGCGCGTCCTCGCGGATCTTCGCGACCGCGATTTCGGGAAGCACGGTGAAGTTGGAGAAGGTCGAGCAGCCCATATAATGAAAGATCGGCTGGCCCTTGTAGCTGAAGCGCGTCGTGCCGTCGGGCATCAGCCCCTTGCCCTGCGTCGCACGGATCGCGGTGCAGAGGTTGGTCTTGCCCGAAAGGCAGCTTTTGCACTGGCGGCATTCGGGGGTGTAGAGCGGGATCACATGATCGCCGGGCACCACGCTCGTCACGCCCGCGCCGACCTCGCGCACCACGCCCGCGCCCTCATGCCCCAGCACGCTCGGGAAGATGCCCTCGCTGTCGAACCCGTCAAGCGTGTAAGCATCCGTATGGCAGATGCCGGTCGCCATGATCTCGACCAGCACCTCACCCGCCTTCGGACCTTCGAGGTCGAGTTCGACGATTTCCAGCGGCTTCTTCGCTTCAAACGCAACGGCGGCGCGGGTCTTCATGGGGCGTCTCCTTTCGGGCGCTCCAATCAGGCAAATGGTGCGGCAATGCAAGCATGTGATCCTTCCTTTGACGGCAAGGCATGGAAAGAAGCGATAGTCAGCACACGTCGATGCGCCAGGCCGGCGCCGCGCGCCAGGTCATCAGTATCCGTCCCGGCCGCTTGCCCGGCCGCCCCGTCGACACGAAGCCGACGCGGCGCAGCAGCGCGCGCGAGCGCTCGTTGTCGGGGTGGCATTCGGCGACGATCGCACAATCGGACTGCGCCGCGGCGAGCGCGGCGACGACCGCGCGCACCGCCTCGGTCGCGATGCCTTTGCCGCGCACCCGCGCCGCGAACCAGTAACCGATCTCATATTCGTGACCGACGCGGCGATGCACGCCGACGACACCATAAAGTTCCAGCCCGCGTGGATCGCGCACCGCGTGGAACACGTCGCCGCCGCCCGACCGCGCGATCAGCGCGCGGGCGTCGGCCTCGGTGAAGGGCGCGGGCAGGAAATGGACGCGCGACGTCACCGTCTCGTCGGTGATCGCGGTCAGTGCGCGCGCATCGTCGGCGGTCAGCGGCGCGATGCGGCAATGGTCGGTCGACAGGGAAAGCAGGGTGTCGGTCATGTCGCGTCTTCTTCTCAAAAGCGCGCGCCGTAACCGGGGGGTCAGTGCTATGGTGATGTGCTGACAACCATTCGCCTTCCGGACACGGCGGCGATGGTCACAGGTGATGCCATGCCGCTCCTATGTAAAGGAGCGCCAATACGCCTTGAATCGGGTGGATCGGTCGTTGGTCATCGCGGGCGGCTGTATCAGCCGTTCGCCGCGCGATCAAGCGCCAGGGCGTCGGCGATGGTCGGGGGGCGAAGGATCATTCGGCGAACGGCGCCACTATCGCGTCGGTCACGCGCAGCGGCCGGCCGCTCGCCTTGTCGAGCAGCGCCCATACCGTCCGCGCACGGACATGAACCTTCCCGTCCTGTCCGGTAAACTCCATGAAGCGGTCGAACCTGGCGCCCTGCGGCTTGTCGGCGACCCACGTCCGCGCGATCACCGTTTCGCCGGGGCCGAGCGCGCGCAGATAGTCGATCTCGTGCCGCACGACGACCCAGATATAGGCTTGCTTGTGGCTTTCGGGTGCGACGGCGTCCCAATGCCCTGTCGCGACCTGCTGAATCCACTGGACCCAGACGGCATTGTTGACGTGCCCCAGCTCGTCGATGCTCTCGGCGGTGGCGGTGAGGGGGAGAGAGAAATCTTTCATGCTGGCGACATAGCTCCAACCATGCCGCAACAAAAGACATCGCCATTGCGAGCGGAGCGAAGCAATCTCCGGCCATCGCGATCGCGCTGGCCCGATGGCTTTAGATTGCCGCGTCGGCTCCTCGCAATGACGACGGAACGGAGGCTAAGCCAGCTCGACCGTCGTCACCATATAGCCCGCGTCGCGCAGAGCGGTGACGAGGCTGTCGAGATGCTCGCGGTCGCGCGCTTCGCATTCGATGTCGGTGATCAGCCCTTTCGCGGGGAGCGTCGTGAAGATGCGCTGGTGATAGATTTCGATGATGTTGACCTGTTTCTCGTCGAACAGCTTCATCACCTTGAACAGCGCGCCGGGGCGGTCCTGCAAGCGGATGCGCAGCCGCGCGATGCGGCCCGATCGCGCAAGGTCGCGCAGCAGCACGTTCGCGAGGAGGCGCGTGTCGATATTGCCGCCGGTGAGCACCAGTCCGACCTTGCGCCCGGCGAACTCGTCGGGGTGCGCGAGCATCGCCGCGAGGCCCGCGGCGCCCGCGCCCTCGACGACCGTTTTTTCGATCTGGAGCAACAGGCTCACCGCGCGCTCCAGATGCCGTTCGGCGACGAGCACGATGTCGTCGTTGAGCTCGGCGACGAGCTTGCGCGTATAGCTCCCCGGTTCCTTGACCGCGATGCCCTCGGCCAGCGTATCGCCCTCGCACGCCATGTCGACGCCGTTCAGCTCGGCGTACATCGAGGGATAAAGCTCGGCCTGCACGCCGACGAGGCGCATGTCGTTCTTGATCCCGCGCGCCGCGGTGCCCATGCCCGCGAGCAGCCCGCCGCCGCCGATCGGCACGATCAGCGTGTCGAGTTCAGGCACATCCTCAAGCATTTCGAGCGCCACCGTCCCCTGCCCCGCCGCGACGTGCGGATGGTCGAAGGGGTGGACAAAGGTAAGCCCGCGTTCCTCTTCCAGCTCGCGCGCATGGGCATAGGCGTCGTCGAACTTTTCGCCGTGCAGCACGATCGTCGCGCCGTGGCCCGCGGTCTGCGACACCTTCACCTGCGGCGTCGTGCTGGGCATCACGATGGTGACGGGCACGCCCAGCCTTTTGCCGTGATAGGCCAGCCCCTGCGCATGATTGCCCGCCGACGCCGCGATCACGCCGCGCGCCCTGGCTTCTTCGCTGAGCAGCAGCAGCGCGTTCAATGCCCCGCGTTCCTTGTAGGCCGCGGTGAATTGCAGATTCTCGAACTTCAGCCACACCTCGGCGCCGACCAGCTCGGACAGCGTCTGCGAATGGAGCGTCGGCGTGCGCACCACCGCGCCGTTAATTCGCCCCGCCGCCGCGCGCACATCGTCCAATGTGATCGCCGGAAAATCGGCCGCGGAGGTCAGGGTAAGGTGATCGGTCATAGCGTTGCGGCCCTAACGGCAAGGGTAGCGAAGGGAAAGGCCTTCTTGCGCCCTCCCCTTCAGGGGAGGGCAGCGAAACTTGGTAGCTTGCTGCCTAGGGTCAGGACCCATTAATTCCCCGTTCGAGGCGTCGAAATGGCGAAGATATCGGGCCTTGGCGGGTGCGGCGGGTAGCATCGCTACCCGCAAGGCCGCGAAGGTCCGAGATTGAAGCCATTTCGGCGTCCCTTCGGGATTTGACCGATTTTGCCCATGGCAGCGTCGAAAAGTCTTGAAATATGTCCATATTCCCGCGCCTTTCCTCCTCGCCCTGAGCAAAATCGCCTCAAACCTCGAACGGGGAATTAATGGGTCCTGACCCTAGTTGCAGCGGGTGGGGGTCCGATGCCTTGCGCAAGGTCGAGAACCCCCACCCCAACCCCTCCCCTGAAGGGGAGGGGCTTGATTGCGCTGCTCGCTCTGGCACCCCATCAAAACAATGCTATGGACCCAGCATGAGCGAACAGAAATTGCGCATCAGCTTCATCGGCACCGGCGTCATGGGCGGGCCGATGGCGGGCCACCTCGTCCGGGCGGGTCATCACCTCACCGTCTATAACCGCACGCGCGCCAGGGCCGATGCGTGGGCGGCGCGGCATGGCGGCGCGGTCGCCGTCAGTCCGGCCGACGCCGCGCGCGACGCCGACATCGTCATCGCCTGTGTCGGCAACGACGATGATCTGGCGCAGGTGACATTGGGCCGCGACGGCGCGTTCCGGGCGATGCGCAAGGGTTCGCTGTTCATCGACCACACCACCGTCTCCGCGCGAATCGCGCGCCAACTGTCGGTCGAGGCCGCAAGTCTCGGCCTCCTCTGTCTCGACGCCCCCGTTTCGGGCGGCGAGGCGGGCGCGCAGAACGGCACGCTGTCGATCATGTGCGGGGGGACGCAAACCGCCTTCGCGGCGGCCGAGCCGGTGATGCAGGCCTATGCCGCGCGAATGGTCCACATCGGCGGCCCCGGCGCGGGGCAGACGACCAAGATGGTCAACCAGATCGCGATCGCGGGCGTGCTGCAAGGATTGTCCGAGGCGTTGCGCTTTGCGCAGGCGTCGAAGCTCGATACCGACAAGGTGTTCGAGGCGGTGTCGGGCGGCGCGGCGGCAAGCTGGCAAATGCTCAACCGCTGGAGCACGATGGCGAAGGACGAATTCGACTTCGGTTTCGCGGTCGACTGGATGCGCAAGGATCTGGGCCTCGCGATCGACGAAGCGCGCGTCAACGGCGCGACCCTGCCGGTCGCCAGCCTCGTCGATCAATTCTACGCCGATGTGCAAAAGGTCGGCGGCGGGCGCAAGGACACGAGCTCGCTCGTGACGCGGCTGCCGAAATGAAGCGCCTTATCCTGACCGCGCTGGCCCTCACCCTCGCCGCCCCCGCGCACGCCGATACGCTGGTCGACAATGTCAACGGCATCACGCTCGACAGGGACGGCAAGCTCGTCCGCTTTACCGGCCTTGTGATCGACGGCGAAGGCAAGGTGAAGCAGTTGCTCGACCGCAAGGACAAGCGCCCCGAGCGCCCCGATTTCAAGGAGGATGGAAAGGGCCGGACGCTGATTCCCGGCCTGATCGACGCGCACGGGCATGTCATGGGGCTTGGTTTCCAGCTGATGCTGCTCGACCTCAGCGACACGAACAGCCTGGCCGAGGCGCAGGCGGCGATCCGCCGATATGCCGCCGAAAATCCCGAAATGCCGTGGATCATCGGGCGCGGCTGGAATCAGGAGAAATGGGGACTCGGCCGCTTCCCGACCGCCGCCGACCTCGACGCCGCGGTGTCCAACCGCCCCGTCTGGCTCGAGCGCGTCGACGGCCATGCAGGCTGGGCGAACAGCGCGGCGATGGCGGCGGCAAAGGTCACCGCGGCGAGCAAGTCGCCCGAAGGCGGACGGATCGAGATGGCCGATGGCAAACCGTCGGGCGTCTTCGTCGATGCCGCGATGAGCCTGATCGACGTTGCCAAACCCAGGCCGCTCGCGCGCGATCTCGACCGAGCGCTCTATCTGGCGCAGCAAAAATTGCTCGAACAGGGGATCACCGCGATCGCCGACATGGGCACGACGATCGCCGAATGGCAGGCGTATCGCCGCGCGGGCGACAAGAAACAGCTTGCGGTGCGCATCCTCTCCTATGGCGGCGACATCGACAATATGGCGATCATCGCGGGCAGCGAACCGACGCCCTGGCTTTACGACGACCGCCTGCGCATGGTGGGCGTGAAGCTCTATCTCGACGGCGCGCTCGGTTCGCGCGGCGCGTGGCTGAAGGCGCCCTATACCGATGCGCCGGGGCAGAAAGGCCTGCCCCTGCTCACCCCCGCGCAGCTCCGCAACAAGATGGTGCGCGCGTCGATGGACAGGTTCCAGGTCGCGATCCACGCTATCGGCGACGCCGCCAATGCCGAGGCGCTGGCCGCCATTGCCGACCTCGACGCCGACCTTCCCGGCGAGCGGCGCTGGCGCATCGAACATGCGCAGGTGATTGACCCCGCCGACATGGCGCGCTTCGCCAGCCTGAAGGTCGTCGCCTCGATGCAGCCGGTGCATCAGACGAGCGACCGGCTGATGGCCGAAGCGCGGCTCGGCCCCGATCGCCTCGCGGGCGCCTATGCGTGGCGCAGCCTCGAAACGGCGGGCGTCCGCCTTGCCTTCGGCTCCGACGTGCCGGTCGAAAGCGCCAATCCGTTCGCTGGGCTCGCTGCGGCGATCTCGCGCACCGATGCCGCGGGCCAGCCGTTCGGCGGCTGGCACCCCGAGGAAGCGGTGAGCCGCGAGACCGCGCTCGACGGCTTCACCCGCACCGCGGCTTATGCCGGCTTTGCCGAGGACCGCATCGGCACGTTGATGCCAGGGATGCGCGCTGACTTCCTGATCGTCGATACCGACCCGATGATGGCAAGCCCCGACGAGATCCGCCGCATGACCCCGCTCGAAACCTGGATCGGTGGCTATCGCTATTACAAGAAGAAGGAGGGTGCGACGATTGGCCGTTGATCCCCCCTCCAGACGCGCTTTGCTCACCGGCCTCGCCGCGCTGCCCGTTGCGGCGAGCGCGGCGGCGGCCGAGCGCAAGGAGCGCCGATCGAAAAAGCGCAAAGCGCCGCGACCAAAGGTCCAGCATGTCGACGTCGCAATCATCGGCGCAGGCGTCTTCGGCGCGTGGACCGCGTGGCACCTTGTCCGCGCCGGGAAGAGTGTGCGGCTGTTCGACGCCTATGGCGCGGGCAACGCGCGCTCCTCCTCCGGCGGGGAAAGCCGCGTGATCCGAATGGGTTATGGTGCGGACAGCCTTTATTCGCAGATGGCACGCGAATCGCTGCCCTATTGGAAGGCCTTATCCGACACCGCCAGCGCGCCGATCTTTCACAACACCGGCGTGCTGTGGTTTGCGCCGCAGGGCGAAGCCTATACCGCCCAGTCGCTGGCGTGGTTACAAGCCAACCGCGTCGACCACGAGCATGGCGACGTCCGCTGGCTCCAGACCAAATATCGCCAGATCCAATTCTATCAGGGCGAAACGGGCATCCTCGAAACCGAGGCGGGCGCGCTGATCGCCGCGCGCGGGGTGCAGGAAGTGACCGCCGATGCGGGGGTGGAGGTCGAGCGCGTCGTCATGCCCGCACCGCTTTTTTCCAAGCGGGTCAAGCGTCACGCGCTTCCCGACGGCGGCACCGCCGACCATCTCGTCTATTGCGCGGGGCCGTGGCTCGCTGAAATCTTCCCGCAGCAATTGACGGGACGGATCGTCGCGACGCGGCAGGAGGTCTATCATTTCGGCGCGCCGCAGGGCGACACGCGCTTCGCCCCGCCTGAACTGCCCGTCTGGGCCGATTTCAACAACGGCCGCATCGTCTATGGCATCCCCGACCTTGAGGGGGCGGGGTTCAAGATCGCTTTCGACACGCACGGCCCGGTGATCGACCCCGACACGATGGAGCGCGAGCCGACCCCCGCGGGAATCGCCGCGGCGCGCGCCTATGTCGCGCGGCGCTTTCCCGGCCTTGCGGGGGCGCCGCTGATCGGCGCGCGCGTCTGCCAATATGAGAACAGCGCGAACGGCGATTATCTGCTCGACCGCTTTCCGGGGCAGGAGCGCGTGTGGCTCGTCGGCGCCGGGTCGGGGCACGGGTTCAAGAATGGCCCCGCGGTCGGCAAGCGCGTCGCGGCGCATATTCTAGACAAGGATCTGGCCATCGAACCGCGTTTCAGTTTCGCGAGCAAGGGCACGGTGGCGGGCCGGACGGTGTTCTGATGAGCCCCTGCTCCATCATTCGTCATCCCGGCGAAGGCCGGGATCTCGCCGGTGCGGTTCCACGAGAGGGTGAGATCCCGGCCTTCGCCGGGATGACGATGTAAGGGGACAGACAAGCGTGCGCCTGACCGACTGCCACAACATCGACGATTTCCGCGCGCTCGCTCGGCGGCGCCTGCCCTGGCCGGTGTTCGACTATATCGACGGCGCCGCCGACGACGAGGTCACGCGCCGCCGCAACCGCGACGCCTTCGATCAGTGCGACCTTATCCCGCGCGTGCTCGCGGGCGTCGAAAGCGTCGATATGCGCACGACGCTCTTCGGGCGCGAAATGGCGATGCCGCTGTTCCTGTCGCCCACCGCGCTGCAACGCCTGTTCCACTGGCAGGGCGAGCGCGCGGTGCTCCGCGCCGCCGCGAACGCCGGGACGATGGCGGGTATCTCCAGCCTCGCGACGATCGGCCTCGCCGAAGCGGGCGCGCTGACCGATGGCCCCAAGCTGTTCCAGCTTTATGTCCACAAGGACGAGGGGCTCAACCGCGCGATGCTGGACGCCGCGCGCGACGCGAAGTTTGACGCCGTCGCGCTCACGGTCGATACGATCGTGGGCGGCAACCGCGAACGCTGCCTGCGCTCTGGCTTTACCTCGCCGCCGCGCTTCACGCCGGGCAATATGCTGAGCTACGCCGCGCGACCGGGCTGGGGTCTCGATTATCTGCTACGCGAAAAGTTCAGCCTGCCGAACCTTGCGACGCATGTGTCCGAAGGGTCGAGCGTCCCCAAATCGGTCGCCGACTATTTCACCTCGATGCTCGACCAGAGCCTCGACTGGAAGCGCGTCGAGGCGATCCGCCGGCAATGGGACGGCCCCTTCTGCCTCAAGGGCATCGTCGCGGTCGAGGATGCGAAGCGCGCCGCCGACATCGGCGCCACCGCGATCATGGTGTCGAACCATGGCGGACGCCAGCTCGACGGCAGCATCGCACCCTTCGACGCGCTCGCGGGAATCGTCGATGCGGTCGGCGACCGGGTCGAGGTGATCTGCGACGGCGGCATCACGCGCGGCACGCATGTGCTGAAAGCGCTGTCGGCCGGCGCCAAAGCCTGCTCGGGCGGCCGCCTCTATCTCTACGCGCTCGCCGCGGCGGGCGAGGATGGCGTCGCGCGCGCGATCGCGCTGCTGCGCGCCGAGATCGAGCGTGGCATGAAGCTGATGGGGGCCCGGACCCTCGCCGATCTCGGCGCCGATAATCTGCGCTGGCGCTGACCTTCCCCCTTCGTCATCCCCGCGAAAGCGGGGACCCAGTTCCAGCGCCGCATGGACAACCAACTTGGCGGAGGGTTCCCGCTTTCGCGCGAATGACGATGGACGAATCCTGCCGTCGCTCCCAGCTTTCGCGCAACAAAGGGGACGGCCTCCCCCGAAGCCGTCCCCTTCGCGTGGCCGCGGACCCGCTAGGTCGTCAGAAGGACGCGCCGAGTGTGAACACCACGGTCGGATCGTACAGCGTATCGACCGCCTTCACCCCCGTCTTCGGGACGTCGGTGTCGATATATTGCGCCGAGAAAGTCAGCGGCCCCGCGGCGAAGGACGCGCCGAGCGACCAGTCGACATATTGGCCGTCGGGCGACACGAGGCCGAGCGAGCCGTCATTATAGCCGATCCCCGCGGTCAGCGTGACCGGGGTGTTCGGAATGCCAAAACCGGCGCCGAGGTTCAGATAGATATTGTCCTGGTCGCCGAGTGAATCCTGCTTGGGCGCATAAGCGACCATGCCGGTGATCGAGACGGGGCCGATGTCGTGCGACAGCTTGCCGATGCCCTCGAAATAGTCGGTCGGCGCGCCGCCATCGTCGCTGCCGGGATAGGTATACCAGGTCACGCCGATGTCGGCGGTCGTGCCCGGCGCGATTTCGGTGTTGAAACCGCCATAGACGTCGAGCTCGAACTTGCCATAGGCCGGGCTGTCGGGAAGCGACGAGCCCCAGACGCCGGCATAGAAGCCGCTTTCATGCGAAACGGTCAGCGTCGGCTGCACCGCGACCTTTTCGTTCGACAGCGAAATGCCGCGGAAGCGATAGTCGCTCGTCACCGCAATGCCGCCCGAAAGCGTGAAGGGGCCGCTGGCTTCTGCTTCTTCTTCCTGAGCGAAGGCGGGCGTCGACATTGCCGACGCGGCGAGCAGCATGCCGAAACACGCTTTGGTAAGAAACTTCATGGGTGATCCCCCTAAATGGTCAAACGGATCGTCCCAGCCTGCCGGACGCGTCCACACCTCTTTTTGCGGGTCTGTGACGGCGAACGATTCGAAATTGCCGATTTTGCTGCGACGCACAAACGAAAATTGCTCGAATGTTACGAATCGCTATCAAACTGTGTCTTTCCAGCAACAATCCGTCCCCCACGCGCCGGGCTTTGCCAAGCCGCGCGCAGCCAGCTAAAGAGCGCGCATATCCCCCTCTGCGAGCCATTAGCAATGAGCGATCATAATCCCGGCCTGCGCCCCTGGCGCGACATTGCACGGCGGACGAGCCGCCAGATCATGGTCGGAAACGTCCCCGTCGGCGGCGGCGCGCCGATCAGCGTGCAGACAATGACCAACACGCTGACGAGCGATCCGGCGCAGACGATCGACCAGATCCGCCGCTGCGAGGACGCCGGCGCCGACCTGATCCGCGTCTCGTGCCCCGACACCGATTCGACCGCGGCGCTCGGCAAGATCGTCCGCGCGGCGCGCATTCCGATCATCGCCGACATCCATTTCCACTATAAGCGCGCATTGGAAGCCGCCGACGCCGGCGCCGCCTGCCTGCGCATCAACCCCGGCAATATCGGCTCGTCGGAACGCGTCGGCGAGGTCGTGCGCGCCGCCAAGGCGAACGGCTGCGCGATCCGCATCGGCGTCAACGCCGGCAGCCTCGAGAAGGACCTGCTCGAAAAATATGGCGAGCCCTGCCCCGAGGCGCTCGTCGAAAGCGCGCTCGACCATATCAAGCTGCTGCAGGACCATGATTTCCACGACTACAAGGTCGCGGTGAAGGCGAGCGACGTCTTCCTCGCGGTCGCCGCCTATGCGCAGCTCGCCGACGCGGTCGACTGCCCGCTGCACCTCGGCATCACCGAGGCGGGCGGGCTGATCGGTGGCACGGTGAAAAGCGCGCTCGGCATCGGCAACCTGCTCTGGGCCGGGATCGGCGACACGATCCGCGTTTCGCTTTCGGCGGAACCCGAAGAGGAAGTACGCGTCGGCTACGAGATACTGAAATCGCTGGGCCTCAGAACCCGCGGCGTGCGCGTCGTCTCCTGCCCCAGCTGCGCACGACAGGGTTTCGACGTCATCCGCACCGTCCAGGCGCTCGAGGACGCGCTCGGCCACATCAAGACGCCGATGTCGCTCTCGGTCCTCGGCTGCGTCGTCAACGGCCCCGGCGAAGCGCGCGAGACCGACATCGGCATCACCGGCGGCGGCAACGGCAGGCATATGGTCTATCTCTCGGGCGTCACCGACCACCATGTCGAGGACGCCGACATGATCGCGCACATCGTCAGGCTCGTCGAAGCCAAGGCGGCCGAGATCGAGGCGGGCAACGCGGTGAGCATGGACGTCGCGCACGGCAAGGCGGCGTAGGGCCGATCATCCCTGCGATGCCGTCCGTTTTGGGGTGCGGAGCTGCCTTTCCCCTTTCCCCTCTCCCGTCGGGAGAGGGATACGCAGGCTTGGTTGCGTAGCAACCTAGCCGAAGTTGGGTGAGGGGATCACCTGTCCACCCTGAAATCTAACCTCAGGCACCCTCACCCAACCCTCTCCCAAGGGGAGAGGGCTTTGTGGCAGCTATCGGTCGCAAGCCGCCGCTCCCGGAACACCCAATCCCTTTTACATCCCTGTCAGCAACGATTAATCTCTCCGCATCGTCAACGGGGGGAGAGGAAATCCATGTTGGGCAGGTTCGACGCGCTGGACCGCCTCGTCCAGCTCCTGCTGCTCGCCGCGGGGCTTGGCGCGGTCGCCAATGGCGCCTTCATGCTCATTGACCCGCTCGAATGGTATGTTTTCATCCCCACGGTCGTGACGACCGGTCCGCCCAACGCGCATTTCATCCGCGACATCGGCCTGGCCTATCTGGGATCGGGCGCGATTCTCGTTTATGCCGCCGCGCACCCGATTCTCCGCTGGCGCGCCGCGCTCGTCGGCGGGCTGTGGCTGACGCTGCACGGGCTGCTTCACATCTATGAGGTGCTGGCGGGCATCTGCGGCCCCGCGACCTTCTGGGCCGATGCGCCGGGCGTTATCGGCCAGCCCGCGATGGTCATCGCCGCGCTCGCCATTCTCTTCGCGCGCCAGCGGATCGCTCCGGCGGGCATTCCGCCGCGCCTCTTCGCGCGCGCCGCCGACAGGGCGACGCGCGGCAACAGTCCCTATCTGGCCGACCTGATCGCCGCGCCCGGCCATGCCGCGGAAAAGTTCCAGCATCTGATGCCCGCGACCGCGCACCGTCATGCGGCGCCCGCCGACGCCTTTCACGCCGCGCGCATCGGCGCGACGCTCGCCGCCGACTGCGGCCCGTGCGCGCTCATCGCGGCCGACGCGGCGGTCGGCGACGGCGTGCCGCGGGCGACCGTCAACCGCCTGCTCGCCGGCACACCGCCGCCCGCGCTGGCCGACGCCTTTGCGTTCGGCCGCGGGGTCGCCGCCCACGATTTCTCGGCTGATGAGGCAGGCGCGCGGATCGAGGCCGCGCTCGGCCGAACCGTCCGCTTTGAGCTGGCGCTGACCGCCGCGACCGTGACAGCCTATCCCGCGCTCAAGCGCGGGCTCGGCTACGCCACCTCCTGCGCGCTTCACAAACTTGAGGTTTGACAGCGGACCGAGCGCCCGACAGAGCCGCCCCATGACGCTCGCCATCCGCCCCGCCACCCGTGCCGACCTGCCGCTGATCGCCGAGTTCATCCGCGACCTCGCCGAATATGAAAGACTGTCGCACGAAGTCCGCTTCGACGAAGCGAAGCTCGGCGAAAACCTCTTCGGCCCGCGCCCCTATGCCGAGGTCGTGATCGGCGAAATCGACGGGACGCCGCAGGGCTTTGCGCTTTTCTTCCACAATTTCTCGACCTTCGAGGGGCGCCCCGGCATCTACCTGGAGGATCTGTTCGTCCGTCCCGAAGCGCGCGGATCGGGACTCGGCAAGGCGCTGCTCGCGCATCTCGCCGAACTGTGCATCGAACGCGATTGCGCACGCCTCGAATGGTGGGTGCTCGACTGGAACGAACCCAGCATCGGCTTCTACAAGAGCCTCGGCGCCAGGATGATGGACGAATGGACCGTGATGCGCGTCGATGGCGACGCGCTGACCCGGCTTTCGCGCACCACGTGACCGACGCGCCGGATAAATATCAGCGATAACAGTGGGCCGCAGTCGCGGTTTGCAAGTCCCTTCGAATCATGTTCCCCTCTCACCGGGCCGTACCTTTGCGAACGAGTCGGGCTCCCTCAACGGGAGCCGACGACAACTGGGGAAATAGCATGAACAGGATGATGTTCGCCGCTTCTGTGGCCCTTTTCGTCGTGGCGATGGCACCCGTCGCCCAGGCTCAGATGCCCACATGGTCGGCCGAGCAAGCCGCGGCATGGAAGGTCGTCGAGCAAAGCTGGGTCGACGATGTCGCCCAGAACGGCAAATGGCCGACAAATTACGCCGACCCGCAGATGGTCGTCTGGTCGTCCGAATTCGCCGCGCCGCGCGGCAAGGATTCGGCGGTGCGCTGGACCAAATTCCTGAATGGCCAGAGCAAGGTCATCCAATATGAACTGAGCCCGCAATCGATCTCGCTCAGCGGCAACACGGCGGTCGTCACCTATGCGCTGACGATCGTCAACCAGCGCGGCACCGACAAGCCCGACTGGGGCAAGGAAGCGATCGTCGAAACGCTGGTGCGCGGCGAGGGCGGCTGGAAATTCCTGTCCTCGACCAGCTTCGCGCTCGGCAAATAGCGGCCGTCGCGGCGGCTATTTCGGACAATAGCCGCCGCAGGTCGATCATTTCCACCGCGCGAACCAGATCAGCACGACGCCGACCACCGCGGTGACGACGCCGTTGCGCGTCCATACCGTATCGCCGAGCATGAAGCTGCTCGCGGGCCAGCGGACGATGTCCAGCCCCTGCAACGCCCACAGCGTCCCGACCAGCACCAGCGCGACGCCGACCACCGCCAAAATCCCCTTTGCCGCTCCCATGGCTTTTCTCCCCTATCGCCGTTGGAGCCCGATCAGCGGCCGCAGCCAGCCGATGCTGCGCCCAATCGCATAGAAAAGCCAGCATCCCAGCATCGTCGCCGCGAGCAGGATCAGGAAGGATGGCAACGCCGCCACGCCCGCTCGCAGCAGATACCATCCGGCGACGACGATGATCGTCTGGTGAATGATGTAAAAGGGGAAGACCGCCTCGGCGAACATCGCGCGTTTTGGATGGTCGCGGTTCCAGTACCGGTCGGCGACGCCGATGAGCGCGACGATCGCTACCCAGCCCTGCACCCGCCGCGCGACATGGAATAGCGCGATCGCCCAGTCGGGCGCGCGCATGTCGCCGGACCAAGTCGATTCGACCCACATGATCGGCAGGAACGCCAGCAGGCCAAGCAGCGCGGCGACCTTCCAGCAGCGGGCGACGGCCGCGAACAGGGCGGGCCGCACGCGCAGCAGCCAGCCCGCGCCGAAAGCCATAAGATAGCGGAGATGCGCCGGCCCGTCGTCGAACAGCGCATGCGTCTCGTCATGCTCAGGAAAGGCGCCGTAAACCGCGAGCCACCACAGCATCGGCACGATCAGCAGCCGCCAGCCCGACAGCAGCCGCGCCGCGCCATCGGCGATCCACCCCCGCATCGCCGCGGGCACCGCCGCGAGCAGCAGCGCGGCGAGCATCGTATAGGTCCACAGATAGACAACGAACCACAGATGCTGCCAGGTCGGCAGCACGATCCCGCCCAGCGTGCCGAAGCGGAAATAGTCCGACGTCCAGAAGCGCAGAAAGCCGTGCGGATAGCCATGCTGGCCGACCAGCTCGACCCATGGTTGCGGCGGGATGACCACGATGATCCCGAACGCCAGCGGGATCAGCAACCGCGCGCTGCGCGACCGCGCGAACGCCCCGGCGCCGTCCAGCTTCACCAGCAACGCAGCATTCGCATAACCCGACACCAGAAACAGCAATGGAAGCCGCCAGCCATTCGTCGCGTACATCGGCAACGCAACCCAATCGATCGTCGGATCGATCTTCACATGCCAATCCCACGGCACGAAATACATGCCGATATGATAGAGGATCAGCAGCGCGAAGGCGCCGATGCGCAGCCAGTCCATGCCGTAGTGGCGTTGCGTGGTCATGCAGCCCCCTCCCTTCATCATTTCTCCACCACCCTGCCGTCCGTCATCCCGGCGAAGGCCGGGATCTCGCCGTGGCGATCCGGCGCAAGATCGAGATCCCGGTCTCCACCGGTAGGACGAAACAAGGGAACGTCTCAGGGATCAGATCACGCGATGCAACTACGTCCCTCGTCACCTCCCCTCTATTTCACCACCCGCCACGCCAGTTCCGCAAACTCGCACAGCAAAGGCCGCGTATCGCGTGGGTCGATGATATCCTCGACTCCAAACCGCTCTGCCGTGCGGAACGGCGAGCGCACGCGATTGAGGCGCTCGCGGATCGCTTCCAGATGCGCTGCCGGATCCGCCGCCGCTTCCAGCTCGCTCTTGTACGCGACCTCGACCCCGCCTTCGATCGGCAGGCTGCCCCAGTCGCCCGACGGCCAGGCGAAGCGATACTGGAACCGCTCGGCGTTCGACATCGCGCTCCCCGCGATCCCATAGGCACGGCGCACCACCACCGACGCGAGCGGCACGGTGGCGCGGTAGATCGCGTTCATCGCCTGTACCCCGTAACGGATCGTCCCCGTCCGCTCGGCCTCGCCGCCGATCATGAAGCCGGGGTTATCGACCAGATGAACGATCGGCAGCCGGAACTGGTCGGCCAGCTTGACAAAACGCTCGGCCTTTTCGCTCGTCTTGGCGTCCCACGATCCGCCGAGGTAGGACGGATCGCTCGCGAGCACCGCGACCGGCCAGCCGTCCAGCCGCGCGAAAGCGGTGATGACGGCGCGACCCCAACGGGCCCCCATCTCGAAAAAACTGCCCTTGTCGAACACCGCGTCGGCGATGCGCCGCATCGCATAGACCTGCTTCGCCTCGCGCGGCACCACCGACAGCAGCGACTCCTCACGCCGGTCCACGGGATCGCTACAAGCGGTCCGCGCCGCCCGGTCATGGATCGACGAGGGCAGATAGGACAAAAACCGCCGCGCGGAGGCGAAGGCTTCGGCCTCGCTCGCCACCTCGTCGTCGACGACGCCGTTGCGCGTGTGCACGTCGCTGCCGCCCAGCTCCTCGCGGTCCAATGTATCGCCGATCGCCGCCGCCACCGCCGGTCCCGCCGCGAACAGCTGCGACAGCCCGCGCACCATCACGCTGTAATGGCTGGCGACAACCCGCGCCGCGCCCAGCCCCGCGGTCGGCCCCAGCGCGAGCGCGACCACCGGCACCGTGTCGAGATTGGCGATGACCTCGTCCCACCCCGGCACATGCGGGATATAGGTATAGCCCATATCCTCCAGCGTCCTGACCGACCCGCCGCCGCCGGTGCCGTCGATCATGCGAATGAGCGGCAGGCGATATTCGTGCGCCATCGCCTCGCACTGGACGAACTTGCGATGCAGCGCCGCATCGGCGGCGCCGCCGCGCACGGTGAAGTCGTCGGCCGAGGCGACGACCGGCCGCCCGTCGATGTTCGCGCGGCCGAAAATGAAGTTGCTTGGCGCGAGGTCTTCCAGCTCGCCACCGGCGCCGTAGGTGCCGCGCCCCGCGATCTTGCCGATCTCGCGAAAACTGCCCGGATCGACGATCGCGTTCAATCGCGCGCGCGCGTCCATCTTGCCGCGACTGTGCTGGCGCGCGACTTTTTCCTTGCCGCCCATCTTCTCCGCCATCGCGCGGCGCGCGGCGAGTTCCTCGACTTCTTTTTTCCAGCTCATGGCGCGAAGCTAGCTTACGTTGACGGAAACGTCATGCCATATTCGCGCGAACGGAAAGGGAGAGGCATATGAGCGACAGGAATCTTGCGGGGCGCATCGCGCTCGTTACCGGCGCCTCGCGCGGCATCGGGCGCGGCATTGCGATCGGACTTGCGGAGGCGGGCGCCGACGTCGCGGTGAATTACACACGCGACGAAGCAGCCGCCGCCGAAACGGTCGCCGCCATTCAGGCGCTCGGCCGCAAGGCGAAGGCCTATCGGGCGTCGGTCACCGACGAAGCCGGCTGCGCCGCGATGGTCGCCGCGGTCGCTGCCGACTTCGGCGCCATGTCGATCCTCGTCAACAATGCGGGCGTCGCCAGCCGCGGGCTGTCGGTCGCCGACACCAGCCCCGAAGAGGTCGACAAGCTCTTCGCCGTCCACGCCGCCGGTCCGCACCGCCTCAGCCGCCTCGCGCTGCCACAACTGCGGAGCCATGCGCGCAGCGACATCATCATCATCTCCAGCATCGCCACCTATGTGAACGCGCCGAACGGCGCCCCCTACACGATGGCGAAGGCGGCGGGCGAAGCGCTTGCGCTGACGCTCGCCAAGGAGGAACTGAAGAACGGTGTCCGCGTCAACATCGTCGCCCCCGCGCTCACCGTCAGCGACATGGGCGAAAAACTCTCGCGCGCGATCACCGGCGAGGACGACATCCACCATCTCGACGCCAAAATGCCCTTCGGCCGCGTCGCCCTCCCCGCCGACGTCGCCGCCGCGGTCGTGTGGTTCGTCAGTGACGCGAACAGCTATTGTTCGGGGCAAAAGCTCAACATCGACGGCGCGGGACAGGCGACGTTTCGGTGACAAGCATCGTCATTGCGCGGAGCCGCAGACGACGCGGCAATCCGGAGCAGGCGTAAACCGCTCTGGATTGGTTGGCCTGCGATCGCCTTCGGCCCGCACCGCTCGAATGACGATTCAACTCCGACGCCACTTCCTGTAGTCGCCCTCCCATGCGCCCCGATTCGCCCTCGCCCGTCATCCCCTTCCTGATCGCCTGCGCGGGGATCGCGACCTTTTCGGCGATGGACGTGCTGATGAAGGGGCTGTCGATTAACATCGGCGCCTATAACGCGGTCCTCTGGCGCACCGGCGCCGGGGCATTGCTGAGCGGGCTTATCTATTTCGCGAGCCGCCCCAAATGGCCCGGCCAGGCGACGATGCGGATCCACGCCTGGCGTTCGCTCTTCGTCGCGGGCATGGCGCTCTGCTTCTTCTGGGCGCTCGCGCGGCTGCCGATCGCCGAAGCGATCGCGATCGCCTTCGTCGCGCCGTTGATGGCGCTTTACATGGCTGCGATCTTCCTCGGTGAAAAGATCGGCCCGCGCTCGATCGCAGCCTCGCTGCTCGGGCTCATCGGGGTGATCGTGATCGTCGCGGGCAAATTGGGCGGCGATTACAGCGACGAAGCGCTGCTCGCGGTGGGCGCGGTGTTCCTTTCGGCGGTCTTCTACGCCTATAATCTCGTCCTCGCGCGGCGGCAGGCGAAGATGGCCGAACCGCTGGAAATCGCCTTTTTCCAGAATGCGTTCGTGACCGCGATCCTCGCGGTCGGCGCGCCCTGGTTCCTCGCCGTCCCCGCCGCAAGCCATGCGCCGCACATCGCCGGCGCCGCGGCGCTCGCAACGGCATCGCTGCTGTTGCTGAGCTGGGCCTATGCCCGTGCCGAGACGCAGATCCTCGCGACGACCGAATATACCGGCTTCCTCTGGGCGATGCTCTTCGGCTGGATGTTCTTCGACGAAGCGGTGACCTGGCCGACAATCGCCGGCGCCTTCCTCATCGTCGCCGCCTGCCTGATCGTCACGCGCAAGGCGCCCCACGGCGATCCGATTGAACCCGCCGCGGCGTGAACACCGGGACACGCTTGTTTCCGTTCGTGTCGAGCGAAGTCGAGCAACCGATCGACACGGCGCAAGTTCGAGGCGTATCGCGACTTCCCCGGATGCGAACGGGGATTGCGTTCGCGTTTCAGATCCTGTTTCCGCGGGATCGAGGCCACGACCGCCTGCGGCGGCGGGCCGATTCGCCCCTCAATCCTGTTGAAACAAGGTCCGGGGCGGCAGCGCCGCCGCCTTGCCGCGACAGGCCGTCAGCGCGACCGGCCCCTCGTCGCCCGTGGGGCGCGAGGCCCGGTCGATCGCATTTTTGAGGAGCGGCGACAGCGAGCCATTATATTCGGGCGACACGAAGGGCAGGCCATCCTGCTCGACGAACAGCGCCTTCAGCCGTTCGGCGTCGGGCGGAAAGGCGTTCGCCTCGATCGCCGCCGAATAGAGCGGCAGGTCGAAGGCGCCAGGGTCCACGCGCGGGTGACGCGCGTGGACCCTGGGCTGGCGGCGGCAAGTTCGGCGAGCCCGCGATTATAGAGCGGCGTGCTTCCCGCGACAACGGCGATGCTGATCGTCATTCCTCCCCGACAAGATGGTTAGAACGCCAACCTGTTCTTTGTCGCAAGGGCAAGAGGCAAGCGGTCAGGCCTTGATTTCGGACAGCACCGCCAGCTTGCGCGTTTCCTCGGCCAGATTGTCGATCACGCGCCGCATCAGCGATTGCAGCATCTCGACCTCCGCGTCGGTCATGCCCTTGGTCGCGATCTCGTGGATCTCGGCATTCATCGGCGCAAGGATGAGTTCGAGTTTCTTGGCGTGCGGAGTCAGATAGATGAAGGTCTTGCGCCGGTCCTCGGCGGTCTTCCTGCGCGTGATCAACCCCGCCTTTTCGAGCCCCTTCAGCGCAACCACCGTCGTCGGCTCGCGCATCCCGACGCGCTCGCTCAGCTCGCGCTGGGTAATGCCGTCCTCGCGCCATAATTGCCGCAGGAAACGCCACTGGCCGGCCGAGACGTCATGCGTCAGCGTGCGGCGTTCGAGCAGCCGTGAAAAGGAACGAAAGACGACGCGCGCCAGATAGCCGATGCTGTTTTCGGGATTGGTATAATATTCGGCCGGATACCGGTACGCCTGCTTGTCTTTCGCCAACTTCCTGCTCCCCTGCCGCGGACCCGGACGCCCGACGTCCCCGTTCGATCGCGAATCCTTAGGGCGCGGGGATTCGTGCGGCAACCATCTTCATTGCCGCATGGCGCGCCTTTTGCGACCGCCCCTGACAGGATCGGACAAGCCGCGTCGGCTCATTTACTTAGGGTCAGATCCGCCCCAGCGTTTCGCGGCGCGGGCCGAGATAGCCGAAGAGATAGGCCGCGACCTTGCGCATCTGGATCTCTTCGGCGCCTTCGGTGATGCGATAACGGCGATGGTGGCGATAAATATGCTCGAAGGGCTTGTGCCGCGAATAGCCGATGCCGCCATGGACCTGCATCGCGCGGTCGGCGGCTTCGCAGACGAGGCGGTTCGCCCAGTAATTGCACATGCTGACCTTGTCGGACAGCGTGCGCTCGATCTCCTTGTGCGGCGTATTGTCCATGTCCCACGCGGTTTTGCGGATCAGCAGCCGCAGCATTTCGGCCTGCGTCGCCAGCTCGACGAGCGGGAACTGGATCGCTTGATTTCTGGCGAGCGCTTCGCCGAAGGGCTTGCGTTCCCGCGCATATTTGACGCTTTCTTCGATGCAGTAGACCGCGGCGCCGAGCGAGCTTGCGGCCTGACGAATGCGGTTCTGGTGGACGAAGCTCTGCGCGATCGACAGCCCGCCGTCCACCGGGCCAAGCCGCGCGCTGTCGGGCACCCACACGTCGGCAAAGGTCATGCGGGGATGATCGGTGGGCATGTTGAACGTCCACATATATTCATCGACCGTCATGCCGGGCGTGCCCGTCGGCACCAGCAAGCAGGTGATCCCCTTCGCATCGCCGTCGGCGCCGCTCGTCCGGCAAAAGGTCGCGCAGTGCGTCGCGACGTGCATCCCGGTGATCCACATCTTGCGGCCGTTGATCAGCCAGCCGTCGACGCCGTCGCGCGTTTGCCGCACCGCGCGCGTTTCCATATGCGTCGCGTCGCTGCCATGGTCCGGCTCGGTCAGGCCAAAGGCGGTGCGACGCCGACCCTCGAAGCCGCCGAGGATGAACTCCGCCTTCTGTTCCTCGCTCGTCGCGAACTGCTCGAACATTTCGACGAAGGGGAAATTGCCGACGATGCTGTGCTCGTTCTGCAGATCATTGTGCAGCCCCAGCCCCTTGGCGGCAAAATGTTCGCGGATCACCGCCATCCACAGGTTTGATCCGTCCTTGCCGCCATATTTCTTCGGCGCCGAAAAGCGCCAGTGGCCCGCGGCGTCGGCGCGGCGCGTCGCCTCCTTGAGCAGCGCTTCCCACTCATGGCGCGGCAGCCCCTGATTGTCCCAGTCGGTGCGGCTATGTTCGCGGCGATGGTCGAAAAAGCGGATATTGTCGTCGGCTTCTTCGAGCGGCTTGATCTCCGCTTCGATGAAGGCGTCGAGTTCGTCCAGATAGGCCTGCAAATCGGCCGGAACCGCAAAATCCATGTCTCTCTCCCTAGTCGCTTATTGGCGCCATTCGGCGCGCGCCGCCGCGAGCGCGGCATATTTCGGACTATCGACCGCGCATTTGTCGAGCACCGCGCGGCGCAGCTTTGCGAGGAGGCCCGGCCGCGCGAGCGTCGCCGTGCCCGACAGCAGTTCGTCCGTCAGCGCCCTGTCCTCGGCGCGCGTTCCGGCATCGAGGTCGCGCAGCACGATCCCGAGCGCGTTCATCGCGACCACCGTTTCGAACTTCGCATGGCCCTCGGCGTGCGGCTTGATCGCGCCTTCGATCCAGTCGCGCACCGCCTGCACCATCTCGCGGTTCGTCGGCTCGCCGGTCGGCGCGGGCGCGGCGGGCTGCGAAGGGGGCAGCGGGCGGGCGCGCTCGGATTCGGGTGCCTCGGTCTCCAGCAGCCGCACCAAATCCAGTTCCTGTTCGGCGGTGCGCCGCCCGACGACGACGCGCTCGACGGTCCTGTCCGCGCCGCTCCGCCACGCCTCGCCCATCTGGAGGCAGCCGAGCGCCCACCAGAGCGTGCGATAGATCAGCCAGAAGCGGAAGCGGTCGCGATCGACGGGACCGCCGCCCCCCGCCTCATAGGCCGCAAAATAATCGTCCAGACTGCCCAACCCAAGGGCCGGCCTGTCGAGCCGCCCGAAGCGCCACACCGTCATGCAGCCAAAGGCGAGATCTTCATGCGCGTCGCCCAAATGCGCCAATTCCCAGTCGAGCACCGCGGCAAGCCCGTTCGCATCGACCATGACATTGCCCATGCGATAGTCGCCATGGACGAGCACCGGATCGGCGGGCGCGGGCAGATGATCCTCGCACCATCGGATCGCGAGCGCGATGACCGGCCGGTCGCCGCCATAGTCGAAGAAGCGCGCCTTGAGCGCCGCGAGCGCCTCGCGCGTGTCCATGTGCGGAATCGCCGGAGGGATCGTGGCGAGCGGAATGGCGTGGATGCGGGCCAGTTCGCGCCCCAGATCGGCGAGCAGCGACGGCGGCGGATCGCCAAGAATCTTCGTCGGCGCCACCTCCGCCATCACGCGGCGCATGACATAGCCCGTGCCGAGGCCATCGGCATCGCCCAGCACACCCACCACTTCAGGCGCCTTCACCCCGCCCGCCCGCGCCGCGATCACCAGCGCCGCCTCGTCGGCGTGGCCGAAGGGGCGATCGGCCATATAGGCCGCCGACGGCGCGCGCCGCAGGACATAGGGTGCAGCGCGTCCCCCGCTGCTCCACTCGAACGCCCAGCTTTCCATATTCGCGCCGCCCGACAGCCGCGAAAGTGCGGAAAGTTCACCCTCCCCGGCGAATCGCCGCATCGCGGTCGCCAGCCGTTCCGCCAAATCATTCATCCCCACACCCCGCAGCCCATGCGGTCGAACCAATGGGAAAATCCCCACATTTGCAATCCCCAACGAACCGAACCTGTCGCTTTCGACCGGCGGATGCTATTGCTTAGTATTCTAATGATACAGAAGGAACGAAGTGGGGACAAGGCTCGTCGCAACGCCGCGTCATCGTCAGGGGGCGGGTTCGGCGACGGCATCGTGCCGCGCCCCCGCTGCCGCGCCGACCGACGAGACCATGATGAGCCCGATCGCCAGCCACTGCGCCGCCGAAAGATGCTCACCCAGCAACACCACGCCGATCAGCGCACCGACCGCGGGTTCGGCGCTGAGCAGCGTGCCGAAGCTGCTCGGCGGCAGGCGGCGCAGCGCCACCATCTCGAAGCCATAGGGGATCGCGCTCGACACCAGCCCGACCGCAAGACCGAGCGCCAGAATCTCCGGCTGGAGCAGCGCCGGGCCTGCCGCGACGATACCGACCGGCGCCGCCAGGATCGCCGCGACGACCGTTCCCGCCGCGGCGGCGGCGGGTCCATGCTCCACCCCCGCGCGCTTGCCGAGCAGGATATAGGCCGCCCAGCACGCTCCCGCGATCAGCGCGAGCGCGACGCCGCGCCAGTCGAGCGCCGCGGCGCTGTCGCGCAGCGGCAGCAGGAGGAGCAGCCCCGCCACCGCGATTGCGATCCAGATGAGGTCGCGGCGGCGGCGCGAGGTGAGCACCGCGACGCCCAGAGGCCCGATGAACTCGATCGCGATCGCGATGCCGAGCGGGATATAGGCCAGCGCGTGATAGAAGCTGAGGTTCATCGCGCCGAGCACCGCGCCATAGACGAGGATCGACCGCCAGCCGCCGCGAAGGTCGAGCCGCCACGGCCGCAGCACGATCGACAGGAGGAGCGCGCCAAAGATCAGGCGCAGCGCGGTCGCGCCCGCGGGGCCGACGAGCGGGAACAGGCTTTTGGCGAGCGCCGCGCCGCCGGTCACCGACACCAGCCCGATGAACAGGGCGCCGAGCGCGAGCAGATCGACGCGGCCGGACGATGAAGGGGTAGCCTGGGAGATTGTCATGATGCTCGCTGTCGTTGCCGGGCATCTGGTTAGGCGGTCTCGCGGCGTCAAGGAAGCATCCAGTTCGTCGCGAAACGCGAAGGATGCCGAAAGACGCTCGGCGCAGGATCGAGAGCGCTATCGCGGCAAGAACAAGGGGAATCGGTCGATCGAACGATGAATGGCGCACCCCGCGACACCGATGCGCGGTGGCCGGCGTTCGCGCGATATGTTCCGGATCGACCTGGCAGGGGCAGCAGGACTCGAACCCGCGACCCTCGGTTTTGGAGACCGATGCTCTACCAACTGAGCTATACCCCTAGGCCGGAGTGCGCCCCTAGCCCGATTGGCGAGGCGGGGCAAGGGGGATGAAAGGTGGGTCACGGCTTGCGCGCGCGGTCGGGGCTGATATGCGCATGGGGTCCATGACCGCCGCCCCTTCCCTTGCCCAGCTCGCCGGGCCGCCGCAACATTATCTCGGCGGAATCTCGCTCAGGCTGCTCGCGATGGTCAGCCTTTCCTTCATGTTCGTGCTCGTCAAATATGTCGATGCCGCGGGCGTGCATATCGTCGAAAGCCTGTTCTGGCGGCAGGCGCTCGTGCTTCCCTTCCTGCTCGCTTGGGTGATGGCGACGAGCGGGCTTGCATCGCTCAGGACGCGGCGCATCGGCGCCCATGCGCGGCGCATGGTCATGGGGCTCACCGGCATGGCGTGCAATTTCGGCGCGATGATCCTGCTGCCGATGGCCGAAGCGACGACGATCAGCCTGTCGGTGCCGATCTTTGCCGTCATTTTCGCCGCCATCCTGCTCGGCGAAGCGACGGGGTGGCAACGGTGGAGCGCGGTGATCGTCGGCTTCGTCGGCGTGCTGCTCGTGCTCGATCCCATCGCAGGTTTCGCGGGCGGCTTCGGCGGCGACCATGGCGTCGGTACGCTCGTCGCGCTCAGCGGCGCGATCATGACCGCGCTCATCACCATTGCCGTGCGCGACCTCGGCCGCACTGAAAATGCCGCGACGATCGTTTTCTGGTTCAGCCTCCTGTCGATGATTCCGCTCGGCATCGCGCTGCCCTTTGTCATCACGCCGCACGACGGGCGCGAATGGCTGTTGCTCGCCGGGCTCGGTTTTCTCGGCGCCGTCGTGCAGATGTCGCTGACGGGGGCGCTGCGGCTGGCACCCGTGTCGGTCGTGATCCCGATGGACTATTCCAGCCTGCTCTGGTCGATCGCGGCGGGCTGGTGGTTCTTCGGCACCCTGCCCGCCGACACGACGTGGATCGGCGCGCCGCTGATCGTCGCATCGGGGCTGTTCATCGCCTGGCGCGAGCATCGCCGCCATATCGACCGCCCGAAGGAGGTTGCCGCATGACCCGTCCCATCCTCTATCATTGCCCCGACGCGCGCTCGCTGCGCTGCCTGTGGGCGGCCGAAGAGGCGGGGATCGACGTCGACCTCAGGCTGTTGCGGTTTCCGCCCCGCGCGTTCGAGCCCGATTACCGCGCGGTGAACCCGCTGATGACCGTGCCCGGCTGGGTGGAGGATGGCCGGTTGATGACCGAATCGGCGGCGATCTGCGAACGCATCGCCGAAGGAACGTCGCTGGAGGTGCGCCGCAACGAGGCCGATTATTGGGACTATCGCAACTGGCTGCACCGCAGCGACGCGACGCTGACCTTCCCGCTCGCGATCATGATCCGCTACACGCGCGTCGAGCCCGAGGAGCGGCGGCTGACCCAGGCCGTCGCGGATTACAAGGCCTTCTTCGGCGGCCGCGCCAGGAGCATCGAGGCGGCGCTCGCCGACGGGCGCGAATGGCTCGTCGCGGGGCGCTTCACCATCGCCGACATCGCGATCGGCTATGCCGCCTTCCTCGCGACGACGCTGGGTGCGGACGATGTGCTGGGCGAGGCGACAAAGGCATGGCTCGCCCGCTGCGTGGCGCGCGACGGTTTCCGGCGCGCGCGCGAACGACAGGCCGCGACCTGACGAAAAAGGGCTCCACCAATAAGGTGAAACCCTTCGTGCCCCCGTGCATGGCAAAGCCAACGAGGAAAACCATCGGCCCTTTGGGGTGTAGGTCGCGTAAAGGGCCGTATGTGAGGCTGATTTTACGCGGCGCGCTGGGGGTTGGCTTTCACATTCTCACCATGGACATAAACGGGATGACGCCCACGTTTCGGCGGTTTCGGGGTGGAAGCGGTCGGCACAACCTCCGCACAGTCCATCCAAAGGTCAGGAAAGGTCAGCCTTGTGCGGCCGCCGATTGGCCGCGCCCGGTGCGTAGGCCGCGCGCGATTGATGCCCGCATCCCCGCGCCGGGCTGCGAGCGCTTTTGTCCACATATTGAAAGAGCCGGGATGAAGGCTGGCACAGCCGGGCCATGTAGGACAGCGCTTTTTTGTTGATGCCCGCTTTGGGGTGGGGAGCTGCCTTTCCCCTCTCCCGTCGGGAGAGGGATACGCAGGCTTGGTTGCGTAGCAACCTAGCCGAAGTTGGGTGAGGGGATCACCTGTCCACCATGAAATCTAACCTCAGGCACCCTCACCCAACCCTCTCCCAAGGGGAGAGGGCTTTATGACCGCAACCGGTCGCTAAGGGACACCCCCGTCAATTCACCATCCGCTCATAGCCTTCCCAATAGGGCGCGCGCAGATCCTTGCGCAATATCTTGCCGCTGGCATTGCGGGGCAGCGCGTCGATCACGTCGATACTGCGCGGGCATTTGAAGGGAGCGATGCGTTCGCGCGCCCAGGCGATGATGTCGGCTTCCTCGATGCGCGCGCCCGGCTTGGCGACAACCACCGCCTTCACGCTCTCGCCCCATTTAGCGTCGGGGATGCCGATCACCGCCACCTCCTGCACCGCGGGATGGCCAAAGATCGCGCTTTCGACCTCGGCCGGATAGACATTCTCGCCGCCGGTGATGATCATGTCCTTCATCCGGTCGTGGATGAACAGATAGCCGTCCTCGTCGAGATAGCCCGCGTCGCCGGTGCGTATCCAGCCGTCGTCGGTCATCGTGTTGGCGGTGGCGTCGGGCAGGTTCCAGTATCCCAGCATATTGTTCGACGAGCGCGTCACGACCTCGCCCACCTCGCCCGTTGGCAGCGGATTGCCGTCGGCATCGACGACGCGGATCTCGACGCCGGGCAGCGCCTTGCCCGCCGAGCGCATCCTTTTGTTGCCCGCCGGGTCATGGTCCTCGGGCGGCAGCATCGAAATGGTGCCGGTCGTTTCGGTCATGCCATAGGCCTGGATGAACTGCGCGCCGAACACCTGGATGCACTGGCGCAGCAGTTCGAGCGGGATCGGCGCGGCGCCATAGAGAATATATTTGAGGCGGCTGTAATCGACGCTGGTGCAGCGCGGGTGCATCAACAGCATCTGGAGCGCCGCGGGGACCATGAAAAAGCGCGTGACGCCATGCTGTTCGACCGCGTCGAACACCCCCTCGGGGTTGAACTCGGCGAGGACGATGCCGGGAAGCCCCGCCGCAAGCGCCATGATGCCGAGCCCGGTGCCGCCGATATGCGCGCACGGCATCGCGACCAGCACCGCCTCGTCATCGTCCCATCTGGTATAGGGCAGGTCGAGCGTGCTCGAATGTTTGCGCAGCGCGAACAGGTTGCGGTTGGACAGGACCGCGCCCTTGGGATTGCCGGTGGTGCCCGATGTGTAGAGTTGCAGCACCGCGTCGTTGGCGCCCGAAGGGTCAAAGGCGGTGCGCGCCGCCCCTTCGATCATCGCCCATGCTTTTGCAGCATCGACGATGACGGGGTCATGCTCCAGCCTGCCCGCAAGCTGATCGGCCAGTCCCTCGAACCCCGGCCCGGCAAACACCATTTTCGCGCGCGTATCGTTGACGATGAACGCCCATTCGGCCGGCGACAGCCGCCAGCCGACCGGCGCCATCACGATCCCCGCGCGCGCGGCGCCATAGAAGAGGATGAAATAAAGGTCGCTGTTCTTGCCGATCCACGCAACGCGGTCGCCCTTGTTCAGCCCCGCGCCGAGCAGCGCCGAGGCGACGCGGGCGGTCAGATCGTCGAGGTCGCCATGGCTGTAGACGCGATCCTCTTCGCGAAGCGCCACCCGGTCGGGACGCTCGGCGGCCCAATGGGTCAGAAACTGATCGAATGTGAACAGGTCCGAAACGTCGCGGGCCATCGCCTCTCTCTCCTCGAATCGCGTCGTTCGCGCGGTTGCATAGAAAGCTAGCGATTGGCGCGCCGAGGTAAAGCGCCGATCCCCTGCCCTGCCCGATCGGTCAGGTGCCGCGGAACAGCAGCATCAGATTGTTCGCGGGCATGGCGCGGCGTTCGGCAAAGGCCAGCCCGGCGTCGTCGGCGGCGGCCTTGACCGCATCGGTGTCGCGCAGCCCCCACGCCGGATCGCGCGCGCGCAGATTGGCGTCGAAGTCGAGGTTGCTCGCCGCGGTCGGCACATCGGGTTCGATGAAGGGGCCATAGAGGATGAGCGGGGCACCGGGCACGAGCAATCGCGCCGCCCCCGCGAACAGGCCCAGCGTCGCAGCCCACGGGCTGATATGCACCATGTTGATGCACAGGATCGCGTCGGCGCGCCCGGTCGGCCAGTCGGGCGCCGCCGCATCGAGTGCCAGTGGCGGTGCAAGATTGGCAAGCCCCGCCTCGGCGCGCCAGGCGGCGATCGAGGTCAGCCCGGCGGGGTCGGGGTCGCTCGGTTGCCAAAGGAGGTGCGGAAAGGCCGCCGCGAAATGCACGGCATGTTCGCCCGACCCGCTCGCAACCTCCAGCACCGTGCCGAACTCGGGCAGCCAGTCGGCGAGCACCGCGGCGATGGCGTCGCGGTTGCGCAAGGTCGCGGGCGCGTGGCGCTTGTCCGCCGCGCCCTCGTCACCCGGCATCCACGGCTGCGGCGTCACTTCGCCTTCGCCTGCGCCCGCGCGCGGCGTTCGCGGACGATCAGCCACGCGAACAGCCCGACCGGCCCGACGAGCAGGGTCAGGAGCAGGAAGGGAAATTGGGCGATGCGGCTGAACCCCTTCTGATCGGCGTCGCGCGCGATCCACATGCCGGTGAACAGGTCGAAGGCGAGATAATGGATCCAGCCGAGCGTCGCGCCGCCGGGGCTGTCGAACAGCATCATCACGCCCTTGAGCGTCGTGAAGTCGCCGCCGCCCGGCCCGCCGGGGTCGATGCCGCCGGTGAGGAATCCGGCGATCAGCACGGTGTAAGCGAGGCAGAGCAGCGCCACGCCGAGGTAGAGGATCAGCGCGAGCGTCCCTGGCCCGCGCGGCAGGAAGGCGAGCGCGATCCACGCCGCGATGGCCCAATAATTCGCCAGCAGGAACAGGCTGTCCCAGCTCATCGCACCCTCCCCTGTTACCCGTCATCCCGGCGAAGGCCGGGATCTCATCCTGTAATCATGACGCACCGGCGAGATCCCGGCCTTCGCCGGGATGACGATGGATTATAGATCGCCTTCCCACGCCAGCACGGGCTTCCGCGCCGCCAGCGTCTCGTCGAGCCGCGCGCGCGGGGCGAAATGCGGCGCCGATTTGAGCGCCGGGTCGCCGTTCTTCGCGCGCATCGCGATGCTGCGCAGCGCGCCGATGAACTGGTCGAGCACGGCCTTGCTCTCCGTCTCGGTCGGCTCGATCAGCATCGCGCCGTGGACGACGAGCGGGAAATAGACCGTCATCGGATGATAACCTTCGTCGATCAGCCCCTTGGCGATGTCGAGCGTCGAAAAGCCCTCGGCCAGCCCCTTATCGCTGAACAGCGCCTCGTGCATACAAGGCCCCGATGCCGCGAAGGGCGCGTCGAGCACGTCCTCCAGACTGCGCAACACATAATTGGCGTTGAGCACCGCATCCTCGGCGACCTGCTTGAGGCCGTCGGCACCGTGGCTGAGGATATAGGCGAGCGCGCGGGTGAACATGCCCATCTGACCGTGGAAGGCGGTCATGCGGCCGAAGGTCGCGGGATGCTCGTCGGCGGCATTTTCCTCCTCGATCAGCTTGAACGTGCCGTCAGCATAGCGCGCGACGAAGGGCAGCGGGCCATAGGGGGCCAGCGCCTCCGACAGCACGACCGGCCCTGACCCCGGCCCGCCGCCGCCGTGTGGGGTCGAGAAAGTCTTGTGCAGGTTGATGTGCATCGCATCGATGCCAAGGTCGCCCGGACGCACGCGCCCGACGATCGCGTTGAAATTGGCGCCATCGCAATAGACATAGCCGCCCGCGGCGTGGACCGCGTCCGAAATCGCCTTCATGTCGCGCTCGAACAGGCCGCAGGTGTTGGGGTTGGTAATCATCACCCCGGCGACATCGGGGCCGAGCCGTGCCTTCAGCGCCGCCAGATCGACGCGACCTTCCTTCGTCGCCGGAATATCCTCGACGGTGAAGCCCGCAAAGGCCGCGGTCGCAGGGTTGGTGCCGTGCGCGCTTTCCGGCACGAGAATGACGCGGCGATCCTCGCCGCGCGCCTCCAATGCCGCCTTGATGCACAATATGCCGCACAGCTCGCCGTGCGCGCCCGCCTTGGGCGACATGGCGACACCATACATGCCGGTGAGCTTGATCAGCCATACCGCGAGTTCGTTGATCACCGCGAGCGCGCCCTGCACCGTTTCCTGCGGTTGCAGCGGGTGGACGTCGGCAAAGCCCGGCATCCGCGCGACCTTTTCGTTCAGGCGCGGGTTGTGCTTCATCGTGCAGCTGCCGAGCGGGAAGAGGCCGAGGTCGATCGCGTAATTCTGGCGGCTGAGGCGCGTATAGTGGCGCACCGTTTCGGATTCGCTGAGTCCCGGCAGGCCGATTGGCCCGCTGCGCATCAGCGAACCGAGGTCGGGCGCGTGCGGCTCCTCGTCGAAATCGACGCCGGTGGTTTCGGTCGAGCCGATCTCGAAAATCAGCGGTTCTTCGAGCATCAGCGCGCGATTGCCGGTGAAGGTCACATTGTCGTCGGCACCGCCCGCGGCATTCATTTCGGGGCGCCAGCCGGCAGGGTTGAGCGCGGTCATGCCAGCACCTCCTTCAGCGCCGCGGCGAAGGCGGCAATATCCGCCTCGGTCACGGTTTCGGTCACGGCGACGACGAGCCCGTTTTCGAGGGCCGCCGTGTCGGGATAGAGACGGCCGAGCGAAACGCCGCCCAATATGTCCTGCTCCGCGAGCCTGTGGACCACCGGCCGGGCGGCGGTGGGCAGCAGCAGCGTGAACTCGTTGAAGAAGCTGTCGTTCATCACCGACACGGCAGGCACCTTCGCAAGTTCCGTCGCCGCTGCCTTGGCCCGGCCATGGTTGATCGTGGCGAGCTGGCGCAGCCCGGCCTCGCCCAGCAACGTCATGTGGATGCTGAATGCCAGCGCACAAAGTCCTGAATTGGTGCAGATATTACTCGTCGCCTTCTCGCGGCGAATATGCTGTTCGCGCGTCGAGAGCGTCAGCACGAAACCGCGCTTGCCATTGGCGTCGACCGTCTCGCCGCACAGCCGCCCCGGCATCTGGCGGACATATTTACTCTTGCACGCAAAAAGGCCGACATAGGGGCCGCCGAATTGCAGGCCGACGCCGAGCGACTGGCCCTCGCCAACCACAATGTCGGCGCCCATTTCGCCCGGCGACTTGATGAGGCCCAGCGCGACGGGTTCGGTGACGACCGCGATCAGCAGCGCGCCCGCAGTCTGACAGGCCTCGGCAAGCGTCGTCATATCGTCGATGCGGCCGAGGATGTCGGGATATTGGACGACGACGCAGCTCGTCTCCGTGTCGATGCGGCCCGCGAGCGCCGCCCAGTCGGTGCCGGGTTCAAGGCGAGGATCGCCGTCGACGAGCACATCGCGGGTATATTTGGCCATCGTCCGCGCGACGCTGCGATAATGCGGGTGCAGGCCGGTCGACAGCAAGGCCTTGCTGCGCCTGGTAATGCGCCGCGCCATGACGATCGCTTCCCAGCAGGCGGTCGAGCCATCGTACATCGACGCATTGGCGACGTCGGTGCCGAACAGCCGCGCGACCTGGCTCTGGAACTCGAAGAGCATCTGCAACGTGCCCTGCGCGATTTCGGGCTGATAGGGGGTATAGGCGGTCAGAAACTCGCCGCGCTGGATCAGATGATCGACGCTGGCGGGCACATGGTGACGATAGGCGCCCGCGCCGAGGAAGAAAGGCCCGTCGCCCGCGGCGCGATTGCGGCGCGCAAGCGCGCCCATATGGCGTTCGACCGCAAGCTCGCTCGCGTGCATCGGCAATCCGGCAATCGGACCGTCGAGCCGCGCCCCGGCGGGGACATCGGCGAACAGTTCGTCGATCGACGACGCACCGATGGCCCCCAGCATCGCTGCGCGGTCATCGGGAGTGAGCGGGAGATAACGCATGAACTACTCCACAGAAGAGTCTGGATTGACAGAATAAAGCTGCGCCGTGTCGGCAAGCGCACCGGCGAAGACCATCGGCCCCGCATGGGTGGTGCGGACCCACGGCGCGAGCCAGATGCGAAAGCCCGCGTCGCGCACGCGGCGGCAAAAGGCATAGTCGTCGGACAGCAGCGCCTCGCTTTCGGGCTCGATCATCGGGCAGAAAAAGGCGGGCTCGCGTTCGCCGACGCCATGCGCCTGCCGCTCGGCGGGATCGGGGCGAAAGACGAGATCGGGCAAGGCGGTGCGCATCGCTTCGAGCACCTCGCGGCGGATCAGCATCATCGCGGTGCCGAGCCGCGCCAGCTCGACCAGGTCGGTCATCTTGAAGCTTTGCCGCGGGTTCAGGAAATGCAGCGCATAATCCCCCGAATAACGCGCAAGATCGGCGGGGTTGTCCTTTGCCAGCCCCTGCTCGACCGCGCGTGCGACGTTGCGCCAGTTGATCATCCGCCGCGGACAGGGGCCACCGAGGACGCCGACTTCGGCGTGCGCGTCCATCGCGCGGACCAGCGAGAAGACATCGTCGACCGAAAAATCGATGTCGGCATCGACGAACAGCAGGTGGGTGCAGTCGCTCGCGAGGAACATCGCGGCCAGCATGTTGCGCGCGCGGGTGATCGACGGCTGATACAGGATGAACTCGAACCGCACCGGCACGCCCATCGCCTGCGCGCGCAGCGCCAGATCGAGCGCGGCGCGGACATAGGTGCCCTGTGCGCCCTCATAAATGGGCGTCGCCACCATCAGGCGGCACTTGGCCAGCGCGGGATCGGCTGCGGTCATCATGTCCCTTCCCCCTCCCGTCCGCGGGCGGGGCGGTCGGTTAGAGGGCGTCGCAGAAAGCCTTGTAGGCCTTTGCGTCCATCAGGGCGTCGAGCTGGCTCTTGTCGGCCAGCGTCATGCGAAAGAACCAGCCCTCGCCTTCGGGATCCGAATTGACGAGCGCGGGGTCTTCCTCGAGTTGCGCATTGCCTTCGGTCACCGTGCCATCGACGGGGGCATAGACGTCGCTCGCCGCCTTCACCGATTCGACCACCGCGGCATCGCCGCCCTGGCTCAGCTCGGCACCCGTGTCGGGAACCTCGACGAACACAATGTCGCCAAGCTGGCCCTGCGCAAAGTCGGTGATGCCGACCGTCGCGACATCGCCATCGACATCGATCCACTCATGTTCCTCGGTATAATAACGCGGCATCGGTCAGGCTCCCTGTTTGCGCACATAGCGGTGCGGAATGAATGGCATGGCGGTGACGGTGCAGGCGACGCGCTTGCCGCGCACCTCGGCGGCGACCGCGGTACCCGGCTCGGACAGCCCCGTCGGGACGTAACCCATGGCGATCGGCGCGCCGACGCTGGGGGCAAAGCCGCCCGACGTCACGACGCCGATCTCGGTGTTGCCGTCGAACAATTTGGCGCCCTCGCGCACCGGCAGCTTGCCGTCGATGACAAGGCCGACGCGCTTGCGTGGAGAGCCGTCGGCCAGATGCCCAAGGATGCGCGCCGCGCCGGGGAAGCCGCCCTCTTCGCGGCGGCGCTTGCTGATCGCAAAGGCCAGGTCGGCCTCGACCGGGTCGATGCTTTCGTCGAGATCGTGGCCATAGAGCGGCAATCCCGCTTCGAGGCGGAGCGAGTCGCGCGCGCCGAGGCCGATGGGCTTCACCTCCTCCATCGCGCAAAGCGCGTCGGCGAAACTCTCCAGCGCGTCGTTCGGCAGCGAAATCTCGAACCCGTCCTCACCGGTATAGCCCGAGCGGCTGATCGCGATCGCATGGCCGTTCCATGTCGCCGGCATCGCCTGCATAAAGACGAGGTCCGCTGCTTCGGGCACAAGGCGCGCGAGCGCCGTCACCGCCTTTGGCCCCTGCAACGCCAGCAGGCCGTAATCCTCATTATGGTTGAGCGTGATATCATCGGGCAGATGCTCGCGCAGATGGGCGATATCGTCCCATTTGACCGCGCCATTGACGACGATGCCGAACTGGTCGCCCTCGTTGGTGATCATCAGGTCATCGAGGACACCGCCTTCGTCGTTCAGCAGCAGCGAATAGCGCATCCGGCCGGGCTTCAGCGCCGAAATATCGCCGGGGACCAGCGTTTCGAGCGCCTTGGCGACGCCCTCGCCGCTCAGCGCCAGCTGGCCCATATGGCTGACATCGAACAGCCCGGCATTCTCGCGCGTCCACAGATGTTCGGCCATGATGCCGTCATATTGGATCGGCATCCAGTAACCCGCGAACGCGACCATGCGGCCACCCTTCGCGCGGTGCCAGGCGTCGAGCGGCAGCGTCGCCGTTTCGATCGGAATCTCATCGTCTTCGTGCATGTCGCACTCCCGTCGTTGACACGGCGCGGCGCGGCCCGGTGCCGCGCGGTCGCCATGCCCCCTCTGTCACGGGAACCTGAGAGTTTTCCTCCATCGGTTGACGGAGTTACCCCTTCGGTGGTTCCGACAACCCGCCGGAACGCTTTCCAGAGTGTCCGTTCCAGCCTGCGCGGTCCCTTTGACCTGAGAGTTTCCGGGGCGGTTGCTCCTTCGGTGGTGAGGCGCCGGTTGCCCTGCCCTCACGCTCTCCCGCGCGGCCGGTCGAATCTCTTGCGAGGCCCGACAGACAGCCGAGCCTTGGCGCTGCCCCCTTGCGGAGTCAATCGGCGAGCGCGCGGATCGCGTCGTTTTCGTGGATATGCACGCCCGAACCACCCTCGGCGGCGAGTGCCACGATCGCCGCGGCGACGTGGACGACCGAAATCGACCGGTAACGACGAAAGCTCCCGTGGAGCAGCGCATCGGCGAGCGGCGCGGCGATCGTCGCGAGTCCCTCGCCCAGCCGCGGCGGGCCGGGCCGGTCGCCGCGAAGCAGGCCGGGGCGGATGAGGTCGAGCCGGTCAAAACCCAGCGTGATCAGGTCGCGCTCGGTCTCCCCCTTGGTGCGCAGATAGAAATTGCCGCTCTTTGCCGACGCGCCGACCGAACTGACGGCGATCATATGTCGCGTTCCTCCCGCCCTCGCACCCTCGGCAGCCGCGAGCACAAGGTCGTGGTCGACCGCGCGAAAGGCGGCCTGCGATCCCGCCCGGCGGATCGTCGTGCCGAGACAGGAGATGAGCACCGTCGGCCTTTCGGCGGCGATGATGTCGGCCCAGTCCTCGGGCGGTGCAATCACGTCTTTGTGATGCGGCGCAAGGCCGTCGACCGGCCGACGCGCAAGCACGGTCAGGGGCGTTGCACCGAAATGCGCGATTACCGCGCGCCCGACCATCCCGGTCGCGCCGACGATCAGCGCATCAGGCATGGGCGAGCGGCGCCGGCACGGCATCGCGTCCGAAGATTTCGGCGTAGCGGTCGATGGCAAAGCGGTCGGTCATCCCCGCGATATAGTCGCCGATATGCCGGTTTGTCGCCCATTCTTCGCCCGGCAAACGCGCCGACCAGTCCTCGCCCATCAGGCGTGGGTCGGCGGCATAGGCAGCAAAAAGCTCGCCCACCACCTTGTTCGCGCCCTCTGCGGCAGCGAGCTGTTCGGGATGGTGATAGAGGTTTTTGTACATGAAGCGCTTGAGTTCGCGTTCTGCGGCCGCAAGCTCTGCCGAAAAGCCGCCGAGCGTCCGGCCCACCGCGCGCACCTCGTCGGCGCTTGCAACGCCCGCATCGGCGACATTGGCCGCGGTCGCGGCGATCACGTCGTTGACCATGACCCCGATCTGGTCGCGAACGAGTTCGCGCAGCAACCGCTCGCGCGGCGCGCCCGGAAAGCGCGCTTCGACCGCGCGGTAATTGGCGGCGACAAAGGGCTGTTCCATCAGCTGGTCGAGATCGAGCAGCCCGGCGCGCAGCCCGTCGTCGATGTCGTGATTGTCATAGGCGATGTCGTCGGCAACCGCCGCGACCTGCGCCTCGAGGCTCGCATGGCTGGCGAGGTCGAGCCCGAAATCGGCGTCGATCATCGCCAGCGCCCAGCCGGGGTGCGTCACCGGGCCATTGTGCTTCGCCAGCCCTTCGAGCGTTTCCCACGTCAGATTGAGCCCGTCGAACAGCGGATAAGGGCATTCGAGGCACGCCAGTGTGCGCAGCGTATGACCATTGTGATCGAAGCCCCCGTGCGCCGCCATCGCCGCCTTCAGCGCATCCTCGCCTGCATGGCCGAAGGGCGGATGGCCGATATCGTGCGCCAGACAAAGGGCTTCGGTCAGATCTTCGTTGAGCCCCAGCGCGCGGGCGATGCCGCGGCCGATCTGCGCGACCTCGATACTGTGGGTCAGGCGGACGCGGTAATGGTCGCCGTCGGGGGCAATGAAAACCTGCGTCTTGTGGCGCAGACGGCGAAAGGCGATCGAATGGATGATGCGGTCGCGGTCGCGCTGGAACGCATCGCGCGGCCCGCGCACGACGCGGCCCGATTCGGCATGGCGGCGCCCGCGGCTCTGCGCCGGGTCGCTGGCGCAGCGGGCAACGCTCACTGCAGCGGTTCGACGATCTCGCCGACCTCGCAGCTGAAAAGAAAACCGTCGCCTTCGGCCTTTTTGTAATCGGCGAGCCAGTCCTGCGCCGCCTTGCGGTTCGCGAACGGGCCGACGAGCAGGCGCCGGGTCTGACCCCATTCGGCGGTCGCGCCCGCCTTGCCCTTGAACAGCGCCGCATTGCGCTTGGCGAAGCGGTTATAGTCGAAAGCGAGCGCCTTCGGGTTGGCGCCGGTCGCGATCTGCACCCAGATACGCGCGGGATGCGCCTTTTTCTTCGCGGCTTCTTCTTTCGCCCTGGCGTCGGCCTCGGCCCTTGCCCTGGCGGCGGCTTCTTCCTTCTCGCGCTTTGCCGCTTCGGCAGCCTCGGCCTTGCGCTTGTCATCGAGCAGCTTGGCGAGCGTCTCGGCGCCGATCGCATCGTCGGGGCGCGCGAGTTCCTCGGGGGGTATCTCGATCGACCCAACGATGTCGGCGAGCGAGGCGAGCGGCGCGGCGGCGGGTGCCTGCGCAGCGGGCCGCGGCGCCGCCGGGGCCGCGGCGGGCGGTGCGGGCGCGATGTCGGCGATCGAGAAGCCCGGCCCCGCCGGCGCTTTCACCGCCGACGTCGGGGGATTTGCGGGCGGGGAAGAGGCTGGCACGGGCGTTTCGGCGCGCGGGCGGCTGGGCGGCATCGCGGCGGGCGGCGGCGGCGGCTTCGGGACCGGAGCGGCGGCCGCGGGCGTGGAGGTCGGCGCGCTGCGGCGCGGAGCGGGCGCCGGCCGGGGCGTCGGCGTCGCGGTCGCCACCTGAACCGGCCGCTGCGCCGCGGCGGGCTGGCCGCTCGGAAAGCGACCGAAATGTGCCGCGGCAGCCTTTTGCGCGGGATTGAGCCGGTCCATCTGCACCAGATAGGGCAGGATATTGGCTGCCATCGGCGCGGGCATCGTCGCGTTGACGATCTCGCTTGCCTCCCTGTCGCGGCCGTTCATCGCCAGGATCATCGCGCGAAGCCGCCACGCGCCGCGATCCTGCGCGCGCAATTGCGGCGTCAGCAGCTGGATCGCGCGATCGGGGTCGCCGCTGATCCCCAGCGACAGGGCATAACGCCGGGTCAGTTCGGCATCGGGCGCGATCGACAGCGCGAGCTGATAATCGCGCTGTGCCGCATCCTGTTGTCCGAGCAGGTCGCGCGCGAGCCCGCGGTCGGCGAGGAACAGCCGTTCGGGTGCGCCCAGAAGCTGCGCCTCGCCGAAATAGTCGAGCGCGCGCGTCGGATTTTCGGAATGCACCATCGCCGAGCCGAGCGCCGCCTTGACCGCGCCGTCGCGCGGCCTGGCCTGTTCGGCGCGGAGCAGAAAGCCGAGGGCGGCGCGATAATCCTCGAGCGAGATCGACGCACGCCCGGCGTCGAGCAGCGCGGTCGCATCATTATTGTTCGACGCCAGCCGTGCCAGCGACGCGGAAAGCAGCGCGCGCGCGGCGCTGCGCTTTTCCATCGCCGCGCGCGTTGCCGCGTCGGGCGCGGCCGCCTGCATCGCATGCACCGACGGAATGCCGAGAGTCCCCAACAACAACGCGCCCAGCGCTGCCACGTTACGCCGTGTGCGCGCCGGCTTCGCCGTCAATATCGCTTGCCGCATGGGCAAATCATCCCGTTTCCGGCCTGCCAAGCCCGGCGGTCGGCCGTCCGAAAGCCCTGTTACTGGTTGTTCTGCCGCCCCAGGAAACGCGGAATGTCGACCGCGTCGCCCTTTCCTTCGTCGCCGTCAGACGTGCCCGCGCCCCGCGACAGGCGCGACATGCGCTCGAACAGCGTGCCGCCGCCGATCGAGCGCGCGGGCGGTTCGGCCGGAGCCTCGGCAGGCGCGGGAGCATGGCTGTTCGTCGGCGCCGCGGGCGCGTCAAGCACAAGCTCGCCGACGGTATCGTCATAGCTTGCCGCGACCTGCGACAACTCCATCGGTTCTTCCTCTGCAGGCGCGGTCACCGCGGGTTCGGCCGTCTCGCCGAGCGAAAAGCCCGGGACGGGGTCATTATCTTGCGCAACCGGATGCTCATCGGCGACGGGCTCTTCCTGCACCGCCGGTTCGACCACCTCTTCTGCGGCGGGCGCTGGAGCCGCCGAGCGCGCGGGCGCGAAGGAAAAGCTGCGCGTCGCGGGCGCCGCCTGCGCTGCCTCACCCGTACCGTCGATGCCGGTCGCGACGACCGAGACGCGGATCTTGCCATCAAGGCTGTCGTTGAAGGCACTGCCCCAGATGATGTTGGCGTCGGGATCGACCAGTTCGCGGATGTGGTTCGCGGCCTCGTCGACTTCCATCAGGCGCATATCCTCACCGCCGGTAATCGAAATGATGACGCCCTTGGCGCCCGCCATCGACACGCCGTCGAGCAGCGGGTTGGCGATCGCCTTTTGCGCCGCTTCGAGCGCGCGGCCGTCGCCTTCGGCCTCGCCGGTGCCCATCATCGCCTTGCCCATTTCGCGCATCACGCTGCGCACGTCGGCAAAGTCGAGGTTGATGAGGCCGGGCATGACCATCAGGTCGGTGATGCCGCGCACGCCCTGTTGCAGCACTTCGTCCGCCATGGTGAAGGCTTCCTTGAAGGTCGTGTTCGGGTTGGCGACAAGGAAGAGATTCTGGTTCGGAATGACGATCAGCGTGTCGACGTGATCCTGAAGCTCGGCAATGCCCGCGTCGGCCGAGCGCATCCGCCGCGCGCCTTCGAACATGAAGGGTTTGGTCACGACGCCGACGGTCAGGATGCCGCGGTCGCGCGCGGCCTTTGCGATCACCGGCGCGGCGCCGGTGCCGGTGCCGCCGCCCATGCCCGCGGCGACGAAACACATATGCGCGCCGTTCAACGCCTCTTCGACCTGCGCGATGCTTTCCTCCGCGGCCGCGCGCCCGACCTCGGGCCGCGACCCCGCGCCCAGCCCCTGGGTGATCTGCGTCCCCAGCTGGATGCGTCGTTCGGCGGGCGAGGCGTTGAGCGCCTGCGCGTCGGTGTTGGCGACGATGAAATCGACGCCCTCGACGCGCGCCGCGATCATGTTGGCGATGGCATTGCCGCCCGCACCGCCGACGCCGATCACCGCGATGCGCGGCTTGAGCTCGTCGACCTGCGGCGGGCCAATGTTGATGCTCATCAAAATGTCTCCCTGCAGCGGCGGACAGGTGCCGCTTCCCCAACCTTGCGACCCGGCCGGGCGGCAGTCCATCCGCCCGGTTTTCTGTCACCGCATTGCACTATTGTGACGCCGGAATCACCCAAAAAATTAACCTTTTTGCCTTGCTGCGGCTAAAAACTGCTTTTCAATGCTGCCATCAAGCGATGGAGGATCGACGTGCCCGCCGGCTTGTACACATCCTGGGCCATCATGGGCAGGTCGCGCAGGTCGACGGGGTCCGACGCGGCATAGAGAACCAGACCCGCGAGCGTCGCGAAAGCGGGGCCGCTATGCGCATCGGGCAGGCCGTGCAAGCCGCGCGGTCGCCCGACGCGCGCCGCGCGACCCAGCGCGCTCTGCGTGTAATCGGCGATTCCTTTCAGGTCGGCGCCGCCGCCGACGAGTACGACCTGCCGCCCGATCGGGCCAACGAAATGCAGGTCTTTGAGCGTCCGGCCGATCTCCCCCATCATCGCGTCGAGCCGCTGGCGGATCACCGAGACAAGCTGCGCGCGCGTGATACGCGGGGAATCGCCGCCCGCGGGCGTGCCGGGTTCGAGCTCGATCACATCATTATTGTCGCGCGGGCTGGCCGACGCCGAGCCGTAGAAGCTCTGAAGCCGCTGCGCCTGGCTGCGGCGGATGCCGAAGGCCGAGGCGATGTCGTCGGTGATGTCGCTCGCACCAAAGGGCAGCGAGGCCATTTCGACAAGCATTCCGCCGGCATAGAGCGAAACCGTCGTCACCGCCGCGCCCATCTCGACCAGCGCGACGCCGAGATCGCGCTCCTCTTCCGACAGGCAGGCAAGCCCCGCCGCGATCGGCGAGGCGACGACGGCATTGACGTCGAGATGCGCCTGCCGCACCGCGGCCTCAAGGTTCCGCACCGGCGCGCCATCGGCCATGATGATATGAATGTCGACGCCGAGACGGTCGGCGTGCAGCCCGATCGGGTTCTTGACCCCTGTGAGTCCGTCAAGCGTGTACAGCGCGGGCTGCGCGTGCAGGATCATCCGCCCTTCGGGGTCGATCCCCGCCCGCCCCGCCGCGAGCAGATCGTCGATGTCCTCCTGTTCGATCCGGTGACCGCCAAGCTCGCTTTCGATCGGCGCGACGTCGCTGAGGAGGCTCCCCGCCGAGAAGCTGACCCACACATCGTCGATGTTGAGCCCGGCGATGCGTTCGGCCTGTTCGATTGCCTCGCGCACGACATGCTCGGTCTGCTCCATGTCGGCGACATAGCCGCGCTGGACGCCGCGGCTTTCACGCTGGCCGGTGCCGAGCACATGCAGCTTGCCGTCGGCGGTCTGCCCCGCGATCAGCGCGCAGACCTTCCACGACCCGACATCGAGCGCGGTGATGATCTTTTCGATGCGCGGCGGCGCCATCTTCTAGCCTTCGTTCGACTGACTTGCAGCGACCGCGTCCACGGCGGCGCGCGCGTCGTCGAGCTGGGCAGGCGCCACCTGCCCCTCGTGCGGCAGGCGCAGCACGAAGCGCGCGGGATCGCGCATGTCGAAACGCAAGATGCCGCGGCCGAGCAGGCGGTTCGCACCATCCATGTGCGCAAATTTGGCCAGCGCCGCCTTCGCCGCCTCTTCGCCTTCGGGCAGCGACAGCGTCTCGCCGCTGCGGAAGCGCAAATCCCAGCGGCGGTTGCCGACCCACGTCGCGCCCGCGAGCAGTTCCTTGAGACTGCTCGCCTCCGACAACAGGCGCGCCAGATCCTGCGCGCGCTGGTTCGCCCTGGGGCCGATCACCAGCGGCAGGTCGGGCATCGTCGCGACGGTGACGCGTTCGAGGACGACGCCCTTGTCGTCGATCAGCGACAGGCGATTATTGTGCTGCCAGATCGCGGCCGGTGTTCGTTCGACGATGTCGATCACCAGCGTATCGGGAAGGCGGCGCGACACGCGCGCGTCCTTGATCCAGCCATATCGCATCAGGTCGCGACGCACATCTTCGAGGTCGACCGCCGCCATCGAGCGGTCCTTCTGCGCGAGCGCGATGTCATAGACTTTCAGCCGGTCGATCCGGTCGGCGCCGACGACCTCGACCTTCCTGACCTGAAAGCCCGCGCGGCCGACCGCCTGCGCATATTCCTCGTGGATTTTCGCAGTGACGCCCGTTGCGTGCGCGGCGAGGCCGGCAACGGCGAACAGGCTGACGCCCACCGTCCAGTTGGCGATCTTTTGCAGCCGCTGCGGACTGATCGGCAGCGCGTTGATGATCGCGTTGAGCCGCGACTGCTGAACCTTGCGCCGTTTCTTCGGCGCGCGCGCGGGCCGCCGCGGCGGCGCCTTGGCGCGCCTGATCTTCGTACTGCTCACGGCCGCCCCCTCATGTCAGTGCTTCCTCGACGATGCGTTCGACCAGTTCGGCGTAATCCATCCCGACCGCGCGCGCCTGTTCGGGGACGAGGCTGAGCGGCGTCATGCCGGGCTGGGTATTGACCTCGAGCAGGAAAATCCCCGCAAGGCCGTGCTCGTCGTCCCAGCGAAAATCCGAGCGCGACGCCCCCTTGCAGCCGAGCAGCCGGTGCGCCTGCAGCGCCAGATCCTTCATCCGCTGCGCGACGTCATCCGGCACGTCGGCGGGGCAGACATGCTCGGTCAGCCCGTCGGTATATTTGGCGTCATAATCGTAAAAGCCTGATTTGACGCGCAGTTCGGTAACAGCCAGCGCCGTGTCGCCCAGCACCGCGACGGTGAGCTCGCGCCCCTTGATGAACGGTTCGGCAAGCAGGCGGTCGAACTGCTGCCACGGGCCCAGTGCATCGCGCGAAATGGGATTGCCGTAATTGCTGTCGTCCCTGACGATCGCGACCCCGACCGACGAGCCTTCATTGACGGGCTTCAGAACATAGGGGCGTGGCAAGGGGTCGACCGAAAAGAGGCTTTCGCTGTCGACCATCGTTCCCGTCGGCATGGGGATTCCATGCGGCACCAGCGCCTGCTTCGTCAATTCCTTGTCGATCGCGATCACCGAGGTGACGAGCCCGCTGTGAGTATATCTGAAACCCATCAGGTCGAGCATCCCCTGCACCGTGCCGTCCTCGCCGGGAACGCCGTGGAGCGCGTTGAACACGACATCGGGTTTCGCCTCGGCCAGCCGCAGCGCGACGTCGCGGTCCATGTCGATACGCGTGACCTTGTGCCCACGGCTTTCGAGCGCGTCGGCCACGCCCTTGCCGCTCATCAACGACACCTCGCGCTCGGCCGACCAGCCGCCCATCAGGACGGCGACATGCCACGGACCCCGGCTCATTCGGCCTTACCCACGCGCTGAATCTCCCACTGCAATTCGATGCCGCTCTTGTCCTTCACCCGGCGGCGGACTTCTTCGCCCAATGCCTCGATATCGGCGCTCGTCGCATCGCCGGTATTGATCAGGAAATTGGTGTGTTTCTCGCTGACCTGCGCGCCGCCGACCATCAGCCCGCGGCACCCGGCCGCGTCGACCAGTTGCCAGGCCTTGTGCCCGGCGGGGTTCTTGAAGGTCGAGCCGCCGGTTCTCGAACGCAGCGGCTGCGAGGCCTCGCGGCTCGCCGAGATGCGGTCCATCTCGGCCTGGATCGCCGCCGATGCGCCGGGCCGGCCACGAAAGGTCGCGCCGACGACCACCGCGCCCTCGGGCAGTTCGCTGTGGCGATAGGTGTAGCCGAGGTCGGCAAGTGCGAGCGTCTTGCGTTCGCCCGAGCGCAGCACGACGTCGCAATCGACCAATATATCCTTGACCTCACCGCCATAGGCGCCGCCGTTCATGCGCACGAAGCCGCCGACGGTGCCGGGAATCGAACGCAGGAACTCCATCCCCGCAATCCCCGCGTCGCGCGCGGTCGAGGAAACGAGAATGCCCGACGCTCCGCCGCCGCAGCGCAATGTGGTGGCGTCGATCGGTTCCACCTTGGCGAAAGCCTTGCCCAGCCGGACGACGACGCCGGGAAATCCGCCGTCGCGGACGATGAGGTTCGAGCCGAGGCCGAGCGCCATCACCGGGATCGCCGGATCGAGGTCGCGCAGGAAATCGGCGAGGTCGTCGACGTCCTTCGGCTCGAACAGCCAGTCGGCGGCGCCACCCGACTTGAACCAGACGAGCGGGGCGAGCGGGGCTTGCGGGGTGAGCTTGCCGCGAACGGCCGGCAGGGTGGCGGTTGCGCTCACGACCCCAGCCCTTCCCCGTTCGCATCGAGCGAAGTCGAGATGCCCATCGGGCTGGGCGCTATGCCGCGGGGTGTCTCGACTTCGCTCGACACGAACGGAAAAATAAGCAGTATCCGGGACGAGAAGGGTGTCACGCCGCACCCTCCACCGCGCTCGCCAGCCCAGCCGCCATCTTGGTGATGTCGCCCGCGCCGAGGCAGATGATCATATCGCCCGCGCCGAGGTCGCCCGCCTTGATACTCGCGGCAAGGCTTGCGGCCAGTGCGTCGGCGTCGGCGACGACATTCGCCTGCCGATGCCCGCGGTCGCGCAGGCCCCGCACCAGCGCATCCGACGACACGCCCTCGATCGGGCTTTCACCCGCCGCATAGACCGGCAGCGCCAACACCATGTCGGCGTCGTTAAACGCCTGCTGGAAATCGTCCATATGATCGCGAAGGCGCGTGAAGCGGTGCGGCTGGACGACGGCGACGACGCGCCCCGCCCCCGCGCCTTCACGCGCCGCCGACAGCACCGCGCGAATCTCGACCGGGTGGTGCGCATAATCGTCGATCACGGTGACAACGCCCTCATCGGTCACAATCTCGCCAACCTTGGTGAAGCGCCGCTTGACCCCGGCAAAACCGTTGAAACCCGACACGATCTTTTCGTCCGGCACCCCCATGTGCAGCGCGACCGCGACCGCGGCGAGCGCATTCTGGACATTGTGGCGCCCCGACATCGGCAGATGGATGCCCTCGATCGTCCGGCTGTTCCCGTCGCGGTCGCGCACGACGACGTCGAAGCGGTTGCCGTCGGGGCCGGGGGTCACATTGGTGCCGCGCACGTCGGCCTGGGCAGAAAAGCCATAGGTGATAATCCGCCGGTCGCGGATACGCGGGATGATCGCCTGCACCTCCGGATGGTCGAGGCAGAGCATCGCCGCGCCGTAAAAGGGCACATTTTCGATAAACTCGACGAACGCGTCCTTGATCGCGTCGAAGCTGCCATAATGGTCGAGATGTTCGGGGTCGATATTGGTGACGACCGCGATCGTGCCGTCGAGTCGCAGAAAGCTGCCGTCGCTCTCGTCGGCCTCGACCACCATCCAGTCCGACGCGCCGAGCCGCGCGTTCGAGCCATAATTGTTGATGATGCCGCCGTTGATCACCGTCGGGTCGATCCCGCCGGCATCGAGCAGCGCGGCGACAAGGCTGGTCGTCGTCGTCTTGCCGTGCGTCCCGGCGATGGCGACGGTCGATTTCAGCCGCATCAGTTCGGCGAGCATTTCGGCGCGGCGGACGATCGGGATGCGCTGCGCCAGCGCGGCTTCCACCTCGGGATTGCCGCGTTTCACCGCGGTCGAGGTGACGACGACCGCAACGCCGTCGACATTCTCCGGCGCATGGCCGATCGCGACCTTGATCCCGCGCTTCCTCAGCCCTTCGACGACATAGCTGTCGGCAATGTCGCTGCCCTGTACCCGATAACCCAGATTATGCATCACCTCGGCGATCCCCGACATGCCGATGCCGCCGATGCCGATGAAGTGGATGGTTCCGATGTCGGTCGCGACGCCGCGCATCACTTCGCCTCCCGGCGCGCAGCCGCGATACCCGATGCCGCGCGCGGCAGCGAAGCGCCAACACGGATCACGTCCATCATCGGCGGCGCGGCAAAGGATTCGACGAGATCGGCAAGGTCGCGGGTTGCATCGGGAAGCCCGCAGCTCGCGGCGCGTTCGGCCGCCTCTTCGAGTACGCCGGGTTCGACCGCCATGCGCTGGATATGCTTGGCAACCTCGGCGGGGATGAAATCGGACTGCCGGAACGAAATCGCGCCGCCCGCCTCGACCAGGTCGACGACATTATAGGTCTGGTGATCGTCCATCGCGTGCGGATAGGGCACGAAGATCGCCGGGCGGCCCGCGCAGGCCAGTTCGGCGACGGTCGACGCACCCGCGCGTGCAATCACCATATGCGCCCAACGCAGCCGCTCAGGGAAATCCTTGATGTAAGGCGCACATTCGGCGGCGACACCCAGTTCGGCATATCGGGCGCGCACCGCCTCCAGGTCATCCTCGCGGCACTGCTGAACGACCTGTAGCCGATCGAGCAGCGCGCGTGGCAGCATGGCGATTGCCGCCGGGACGACCTCGCTGAGCACCGTCGCCCCCAAACTTCCCCCGACCACGAGCAGGCGAAAAATGCCATCCTCGAGCAGCGGCGGAAAACCTTCCTCGCGGATCGCGACAATCTCGTCACGCACCGGATTGCCGGTGATATGCATCTTGAGCTCGTGTCCCGCCGGATAGCGCTGGATATGATGATAGGCGACCGCCACCGCATCGACGCGCGGCGCCATCAGCCGGTTGACGCGGCCGAGCACGGCATTCTGCTCGTGGATCACGCGCGGCCGCTTGGTCGCCCCTGCCGCGAGCAGGCTGGGCAGCGACGGGTAGCCGCCGAAGCCGACGACCACCGCCGGGTCGAAGTCGTCGATCAACTCGATCGCCATGCGTCGCCCCTTGCGAATCGCAAGCGCGCCCTTCAGCCAGCCGAGGGGCCCGCCCGATGCGCGCCCGGCGGGCAGGACGTGCGTTTCCAGCTCCGCAGGCGCGCCCGGAATCTTCAGCCCGCGGTCGTCGCTGACCAGCGCGACGCGGTGCCCGCGCGCGATCAACTCGTCGGCCAGCGCATAGGCGGGGAGCATATGCCCGCCGGTGCCGCCGGCGGCGAGGAGGAAGTGGCGCGTTGCGGTCATGCGGGGGCCATCATTTCTTGTTCCAGTTGCGGGTCATCGACACCCGCGCCGCATAGGGGTTTCGCCGGGTCAGCGACAAGAGCAAACCCATGCCGATCGACAAGGCGATGAACGACGAGCCGCCATAGCTGATGAAGGGCAGGGTCATTCCCTTTGACGGAAAGATCTGCGTGTTCACCGCCATGTTGATCACCGCCTGTCCGCCGAACTGCGCGATCAGCCCGGCGACGGCGAGGATCAGGAAGCTGTCCTCTTCATCGAGCAGACGGACAAGGACGCGGACGATGATCGCGAGATAGAGGATCGCGATCGCGATGCAGGCGATCATCCCGAACTCCTCGCCGATCACCGAGAAGATATAGTCGGTGTGCGCTTCGGGCAGCTGGAACTTGGCGAGACCCGCGCCGGGGCCGGTTCCGACCAGCCCGCCCGCGGTGAGCGTCGCATGCGCCTTGTCCACCTGGAAACTGTCGCCTTCGGCGAACAGCCAGATATTGATGCGCTGCTGCGCCACCGGGTAGAAGAAATAGGCAAGGATCAGGAGGGCGACGCCCGAGCCCGCGAGCATCCCCATGATCCGCATCGACAGGCCCGCGACGAGCACGAGCACGAACCAGGTCGCGGCAAAGATCACCGTCTGGCCAAGATCGGGCTGCCCCATCAGCAAGAGCGCGACGACGCCGGTGAGCGCCGCGGCGAGCGGGACGACGGGCAGGCTCTGGTCGTGCAGGCGCAGCGACAGGATCCACGCGAGCGACACCGCGAAAAAGGGCTTGAGGAACTCCGACGGCTGCAACCGGAAAGCGCCGCTGCCGATCCAGCGCTGCGCGCCGTTCACCGACGTGCCCGCCAGCGGCACCAGGAACAGCAGCACCATGAAGGCGATCGTGCCGTAAATGGCGAAACGCCGCGCCTGCGGCTTGGGCAGCATCGACACGGCCAGCATGACAGGCACGCCCACGATTGCCCACATCAACTGGCGATAGAAATAATAGAGCGGGTCGAGCGCCGCGCTGCTGGTCGACAATTTTTGCGCCGCGACCGGCGACGCCGCAGCAACCGCGACCAGTCCGATCGCGATCAGCATCGACACGAGCAGCAACAATACGCGATCGATTTCCCAGAACCACAGGCCAAGCGGGGTGCGGTCGGCGCGGCTGAAGCGCGGGCCGCGGCGTTTGGTCGTGCGCGTGGCGGCGATTACCGGGCGTTCGGCGGTCTCCATATCGTCTCCCCCGCTCATGCGCCCCATCCCCGTCGTATTACCACGACCTCTTCTCTCCCCGCTCGCATCGAGCGAAGTCGAGATGCCCCGAGGGCATATGAGACCGATGGGCGTCTCGACTTCGCTCGACGCGAACGGAAAGAGGCGACCGTCATGCCCCCAGCGCCTCGACCGCTGCGCGGAACGCCTCGCCGCGCGCCTCATAATCCTTGAACTGGTCGAACGACGCGCAGGCGGGCGACAGCAGCACGATGTCGCCGGGCTGGACCGCCGCCGCCGCCTGCGCCACAGCACTCGCCAGGTCGCCCGATCGCTCGATCGCGATGGCGTCGCCGATTTCCGCCGCGAACGGCGCCATCGCCTCGCCGATCAGATAGGCGCGTTTGACATGGCCGAACCACGGCCGGCACGCCGCCAGCCCGTCGCCCTTCGCCTGTCCCCCCGCAATCCAGTGCAAACGCTGGTCCGGCGCCGGCGGAAACGCCGCCAGCGCCGGTGCAGCGGAAGCCGCGTTGGTCGCCTTGCTGTCATTATACCAGCGGGCGCCGCGGGCTTCGCCGACCAATTCCATGCGGTGCGGGAGCGACCGGAAGGTCGCGAGGCCGCGTTCGATTGCTTCGTCGTCCAGCCCCAGCACGCGACACGCGGCGATCGCGCAAACGGCGTTCTGCGCATTGTGGGGGCCTTGCAGCGCGGGCCAGCGCGCCTGATCCACGGGGTCGATGTCCTTCGCCGAAACGCGGTGAAGGCGATGGTTCACCCGGCTTGCGATCATTTTTGAAGGATCGTCGTCGGTCGCGATGATCGCGACCTGATCGCGGTGTTGCAGGCTGAACAGCCGCGCCTTCGATGCGACATAACCCTCGAACCCGTCGTAGCGGTCGAGATGATCGGGGCTGATGTTGGTGAGCACCGCGACGTCGCACGCCAGACTGTGCGCAAGGTCAATCTGAAAGCTCGACAGTTCGAGCACATAGACACCAGCTTCAGGCAGGGGTTCGCGCGTCAGGATCGGCAGACCGATATTGCCGCCCATCAGCACGGGTACGCCCGCGCTTTCAAGCATGTGCGCGATCAGCGCGGTGACGGTGGATTTGCCATTGGTGCCGGTGATGCCGACGACCTTGTGCGGCGGCAGCTCGCTGCGCGCTTCGGCAAACAGCTCGATGTCGCCGATGACGGGGACATGGGCATCGCGCGCGTGCGCGGCGATCGGGTGGCGGTTGAGCGGCACGCCCGGCGATACGACGACGCCCGCAAAGCCGATGAGGTCGATGTCCAGCGGATTGCCGATGTCGGCGCCCAGCGCCATCGCGGCGTCGCGCGCCTCCTCGCGGTCATCCCACGCGGTGACGCCCGCGCCGCTGGCGACAAGCGCCTCGACGGTGGCCAGCCCCGAGCGCGCCAGTCCCAGCACCGCATAGCGGCGACCGGCAAAGGCGCGCGAGGTAATCACCGCAGCTTCAAGGTCGCGAGTCCCGCAAGCGCCAGGACGATCGAGACGATCCAGAAGCGAATGACGACGGTGGATTCGGGCCAGCCGAGCTGCTCGAAATGATGGTGGATCGGCGCCATGCGAAACACGCGCTTGCCGGTGCGCTTGTACCAGAAGACCTGGATGATCACCGACAGCGCCTCGACAACGAACAGCCCGCCGACGAGGACGAGCACAAGTTCATGCTGCGCCGTCACCGCGATCGTCGCCAGCGCACCGCCGAGCGCAAGGCTGCCCGTGTCGCCCATGAACACCGCCGCGGGGGGCGCGTTGAACCACAGGAAGGCGAGGCAGGCGCCGATGATCGCCGCGGCAAATACGGCCAGCTCGCCCGCGCCGGGGACATGCGGGATGCCGAGATAGCCGGCGAACTTCACGTTGCCCGACAGATAGACGATGACAAGGAAGGTCAGGCTGGCGATGATGACCGGGAATGTCGCGAGCCCGTCGAGCCCGTCGGTCAGGTTCACGGCATTGCCGAAACCGACGATCAGCACCATCGCGAAAACATAATAAAAGGGGCCGAGCGGAATCACGATGCCGCTGAAAAAGGGCAGATAGAGGTCGGTGCCCGTGCGCGAGACGATCAGCAACACCGCGACCCCGGCGATGAGGAACTCGACAAGCAGCCGCACCCGCCCCGGAATGCCGCGATGGCTCGATTTGGTCACCTTGTCATAATCGTCGAGGAAACCGACGACCGCAAAGCCCGCGGTGACGAACAGACAGGCCCAGACAAAGCGGTTGGAGAGGTCCATCCAGAGGAGCGCGGAGATCATCAGCGAAATGAGGATCATCAGCCCGCCCATCGTCGGCGTGCCCTTTTTGGCAAGATGGCTTTGCGGGCCGTCGTCGCGGATCGGCTGCCCCTTGCCCTGCCGCATCCGCAGCATCAGGATGAAGCGCGGACCGATCCACAGGCCGAGGATCATCGCGGTCGCAACCGCAGCGCCCGAGCGGAAGCTCAGGTAGCGGATGAGATTGAGCGCCCCCGGAAAGCCAAGCCATTCCGCCAGCCAGTATAACATCAATAATCCCCGTTGATCAGCGCCGTCACGACATGCGACAGGCCGACGCTGTTCGATCCCTTGACGAGCACTGCATCGCCGGGACGGATGAGGCCGCCCAGTCGCGCCGTGGCGTCGGGGTGCGCGGGCACATGCGCGAAATCGATGCGTCCCTCAAGCGCTTTGGCGAGCGGCGCCATCTCTTCGCCGACTAGCAGGGCGAATTGCACGCCTGCTGCGACGAGCGGAGCCGCGAGGCCCGCATGATAGGCCTCGCCGCCCGGTCCAAGCTCCTTCATCGCGCCCAGAATCGCCACCTTACGGTCGGCGGATTCGCCTGCGAGCTGACCGATCGTCGCCGCCATCGAGGCGGGATTGGCATTATAGCTTTCGTCGATGACGAGGATATGCCCGCCGGGCACCGCGATCCGATGGCGCGCGCCGCGTCCGGTGAGGCCCGGCATTTCGGCAAAGGCAAGCCCCGCCGCGGGAAGGTCGCCGCCGACCGCCTTCACCGCCGCCAGCACCGCGAGCGAATTGGCGACCCAATGTGCCCCCGCCTGCGCGATGGTGAAGCAAAGGAGCGCGTCCTGCACCTGGGCGGTGACGAGCGAGCCGCCCTTCCCGTCGGGAAGCCAGTCGACCGCGCGCACGTCGGCGCCCTCGGCCAGCCCGAAGCTGACGATATGCGCCGCATGTTGCTCGGCCTTGGCGCGAAGGCGCGCATAATGCGGGCTGTCGAAGGGGATGATCGCGGTTCCGCCGGGCTCCAGCCCCTCGAAAATCTCGCCCTTTGCGTCGGCAATCGCTTCCTCGCTGCCAAAAAACTCCATGTGCGCGGGCGCGATGGTGGTGACGATGGCGACATGCGGGCGCACGATGCGGGTCAGCGCGGCGAGTTCGCCCGCATGGTTCATCCCCATCTCGAATATGCCGAAATCGGCGGTCGACGGCATCCGCGCGAGGCTCAAGGGAACGCCGACATGATTGTTGTAGCTTTTGACCGAGCGATGCGCCTTGCCGGGCCGGAAGCGGTCGAGCGCCGCGAACAGCGCTTCCTTTGTCCCCGTCTTGCCCGCCGACCCCGTGACGCCGATGATGCGGCCGTGGCTGCGCGCACGCGACGCGGTGCCCAGAGCGTTCAGCGCCGCGGCGCTGTCGGCAACGCGCACATGCGGATGGTCGATCGCCGTTTCGCAGACAATGCCCGCGGCGCCCGCGGCAATCGCCTTGTCGATGAAGCTGTGCCCGTCGGCATTCTCGCCCTTCATCGCGATGAAGAGATCGCCCCTGGTGACTTCGCGCGAATCGAAGGCGACGCCGCTCACGGTGAAATCGGCGCTGGCGATTCCGCCAGTCGCTTGGGCGATGGTGCGCGCGGTCCAGAGCGGGGTGGTCATGCCGCCTCCTCGCGCGCGACGCTCACATCGTCGAAAGGAATGACGCGCATGTCGTCGCCGCGCCCGACGATCTGTCCCTGTTCGTGTCCCTTGCCCGCGATGCAGATGATGTCGTCGGCGCGCGCCGCGGCGATGGCGGCGGCGATGGCGGCGCGGCGGTCGCCGATCACCTGCGCGCCGGGCGCCGCCGCGGCAATCGCGTCGCGAATGACGGCGGGGTCTTCGCCGCGCGGATTGTCGTCGGTGATGATCAGCAGGTCGGCCTTGGCGGCGGCGACCCGTCCCATCTCCGGCCGCTTCGCCTGATCGCGGTCGCCGCCGGCACCAAAGACGAGGATCAGCCGGCCGGTGGCGTGCGGGCGCAGCGCGTCGAGCGCCGCCTCGATTGCATCAGGGGTATGCGCATAATCGACATAGATGGGGGCGCCCGACCGTGCGATGGCGGCCCGTTCGAGCCGCCCGCGCACCGGCTGGAGCCGCGCGAGATTGGCAAGCGTCAGCGCCACGTCGCCGCCCGTCGCGATGACGAGGCCCGCGGCAACGAGCGCGTTCGCCGCCTGATAGGCGCCGATCAGCGGCAGCGTGACCTTGTGCGTGACATCGCCCGCCGCGATGACGAGCAACTGGCCAAGCTGCGTCGGCGTGCGCGACACGAGACGCAGCGCCTCGCCCGCCTGCCCGACCGTCAGTACCCGGACATCGCGAGCGCGCGCCGCCTCGATAACCGCCGCCGAATGGGCATCGTCGGCCCAGACGATGGCCGCGCCGCCCGGCTGGACAACCTCGCGGAACAGCCGCATCTTGGCGGCGAGATAGGCCTCCATCGTCCCGTGATAATCGAGATGGTCGTGGCTGAGGTTGGTGAACGCCGCCGCCTTCACCGGAAGCCCTTCGGTGCGATACTGGTCGAGCCCGTGGCTCGATGCCTCGAACGCCGCGTGCGTCACGCCCTCGACCGCCAGCCCCGACATATTGCTGAGGAAGGTCACGATGTCGGGCGTGGTCAGGCCCGTCGAGGCGCTGTCGACCGACGTGGTGATGCCGAGTGTGCCGATCGACGCGGCGTTGAAGCCCGCCATGCGCCACAATTGGCGCGTCATTTCGACCGTCGATGTCTTGCCGTTGGTGCCCGTCACCGCAACGCAGGTTGCCGGAAAGCGATGAAAAAAGCGCGCGGCGATATGCGCAAAGGCGCGGCGCGGATTGGCGTCGGCGACATGGACCGCACCGTCAACCTTCGCGTCAGGCCGCGCGACGACCGCGACCGCGCCCGCCGCCACCGCGTCGGGAATGAAATCCTCGCCGTTGAACCGTTCACCGACGAAGGCGCCGAAAAGTGTTCCCGGCGCCACTTTGCGATGATCGATGGCAAGCCCGGTGACGACGGGATTGGGCCCCGCCCAGTCGGCATCGTCCAGCAGCGCGGCGAGACGCATCAGGGCGCCTCCTCGTTTCTCCGCAGCAACGGGGTGAGTTCGGACACGTCGACGTCGCGGCTCTGGTCAGGGAAGACGCCAAGCATCGGTCCCGCGCGCGTCACGACCTTGCGCACCACCGGCGCCGCGGTCCAGCCCGCGGTGCGCTGCCCCGAACTATAGGCGTTGCCCTTCGGCTCGTCGATCATCACGATCACGACATAGCGCGGATTGTCCATCGGGAAGGCGGCCGCAAAGGTCGAGACGAGCGAGTGGCGGCGATAACCGCCCGCGCCCGGCTTTTCCGCCGATCCGGTCTTGCCGCCGACGCGGAACCCCGGCGCGTCCGCCTGTTTGCCAGTGCCGTCGGACACGATCAGGCGAAGCAGCTGGCGCATCCGCGCGCTGGTCGCGGCCTTGAATACGCGGCGCCCCTGCGGCGGCGCCCTGTCGCCGAGCTTGAGCAGCGTCGCCGGGCGATAGATGCCGCCGTTGACCAGCGCCGCATAGGCGCTGGCGAGATGCAGCGGCGTCACCGCGATGCCGTGGCCATAGCTGGTCGTCATCGTCGTCACGCGCCCCCAGTGCTTCGGCCACAGCGGGAAGGCGCGCTCTTTCAGCTCGATGTCGGGGCGTTGGTCGAAATGAAGGGCGCGGAACAGTTTTTCCAGCGGCTCGCGGCCCATATCATCGGCAATGCGCGCGGTTGCGATATTCGAGCTTTCGATCAGCGTTTCGGGCACATTGTACCAGCGCCCCGGATGGCTGTCGCGAATGCGGAAACCGGCGATCGGCAGCGGCGCCGACGCATCGTAGCGGCGCGCCATGTTCGTCACCGTCCCATTGTCGATCGCGGCGCCAATCGACAATGGCTTGAAGGTCGAACCCAGCTCGTAAAGATTATAGGTGACGGCATTGCGCCGCGTCGTCGGGTCGCTGCCGGTGAGCTTGTTGGGATTAAAGGTCGGCAGCGACGTCATCGCCGCCACCTCGCCGGTGTGGACGTCGAGGATGACGCCGGCGCCGCCGATCGCCTCCAGATTGGCGACCGCGGCGCCGAGTTCGCTTTCGAGGACACCCTGAACGCGCGCGTCGATCGACAGCGCCAGCGGCTCGCCGCGCGTCGCCTTGTCGATCAGCCGTTGGTCGAACGCGCCCTCGACGCCGGTGACGCCATGCCCTTCGGCATTGGTAAAGCCGAGCACATGCGCCGCAAGCGTCAGCTGCGGGTAAAGCCGCTCCTTTTCGCGCGGGAAATCGAAACCGACATCGCCGATCGCGTTCACCGCCGCCACCTGGTCGGGAAGCGCGCGGCGGCGGATATAGGTTGGCCGCGGCCCCGTCAGCTTCGCGAGCAAATCGGCGCGCGACATGTCGGGAAAAATCCGGTGCAACTCACCCGCCAGATAATTGCGGTCGTTGAGCAGCTTCGATGGCACGACGCGGATCGAATAACCGTCGATCGTCCGCGCCAGCGGCACGCCGTTGCGATCGACGATGTCGGCGCGCGCGGGAATGAAGGCGCCCGCCGATCGCTGCCCCGCAGAGGTGTCGAAGAGCACAAAATAGACAAGCCGCATCGACACAAGGAGAAAAGCCGCCGCGAACAGCAGCATGAGGATCATCAAACGCTGTTGCGCGGTCAGCAGGATCTGCTGCCGCACACCGGCGGTACGCACCCGGGTCGGACGGACGACCAGCGTGTTCATCGGGCGGGCTTGCCTCCTGCCGCTTCGATCGCCGCGTCGCGCTTCAAATCGGCGAGCGTCGATTCGGCGAGCAGCTGGTCCTCGATCATCTTCAATTGCTCGCGGCGGCGCGTCGGCGCCATCCGCGGCAGCGCGTCGCTGCGAACGCCGCTGTCGACCTGCGCCAGCACGACGGGCTTGGCCGCGGCGACCGCGGGTTTGTCGGCAACCGGGCTGGCCTTGGGCGCGGCGGGCACCGCGACGGGTGAGACCATCGCCATCAGCACCGGTGCGACCTCGTTCGCGCCGCGCGCCCGCGGCAGGCGGTCAAGCGAGGCGAGCTGGCGCTCGCTCGCCAGATATTGCCCGGCATCGGGCGCCGAATAGCCAAAGGCCTCGGCATTCCACTGTTCGAGCTGGCGCATCGATGCGCGCACCGCGAGTTCGGATTCAAGGTAGCGGATATTGTCGCGCGCGCGGTCGATCTCGCGCTCGACGCGCGTGAGTTCGCTGCGCGTCGCCGCAACCTTGAGCGACACGGGATAAAGCATCATCGCAAAGAGGAGCACCAGCAGGACCAGACCGATCCCCTGCAGCTTGCGGGCCGCCATCAGCATGACATTGCCTCCTTCATCGAATTGCCCGGCCAGGCCGGCGCCGCGGTGCGCACGGCGCTGCGCAGCGTCGCCGAGCGCGCGCGCGGATTGCGCGCCTCTTCGGCCTTGCCCGGCCGCACCTTGCGCGCCGGGGTTTCAAAGGTTGCGGCGCGCGCGGCGGCGGTCGGCGCGGGCCGGTGGCGCGATCCCGCGGCGTCGCCGCCGCTGCGTTCGCGCAGGAAGTGCTTGACGATCCGGTCCTCGGTGCTGTGAAAGCTGACGACTGCGAGCCGGCCGCCTGGACGCAAGACACGCTCCGCCGCGGCCAAACCCGCGACCAGCTCGTCGAGTTCGCGGTTGATGTGGATGCGGATGGCCTGAAAACTCTTTGTCGCCGGGTCTTTCGGCGCGCCGGGCGGGTGGCGCAGCGCCTTGCGGACAACACTCGCCAGTTCGCTGGTACGCGTCAGCGGGCGCGCCGCGACGATCGCGCGCGCGACGCGCCGCGACTGGCGCTCGTCACCATAATGATAGAGGACATCGGCAATCTCATATTCGTCGGCGCGGTTGAGCCAGTCGGCGGCGCTTTCGCCTTCCTGCGCCATACGCATGTCGAGCGGGCCGTCCTTCTGGAACGAAAAGCCGCGCTCGCCCTGGTCGAGCTGCATTGACGAGACGCCGATGTCGAAGGTGATGCCGTCGACCGCATCGATCCCGCGCTCGGCGAGCAGCCGGTCGATCTCGCCGAAACGGCCGTGGATCAGCGTCAGGCGGCCGTCGGCTTCCGCAACAAGCGCCTCGCCGCCCGCGATCGCGTCGGGGTCGCGGTCGCAGGCAATCACCTCGGCGCCCGCGGCGAGCATCGCGCGCGTATAGCCGCCCGCGCCGAAGGTCGCATCGACATGACGCTCGCCCGGGGCAATGGCGAGCGCGGCGATGACCTCATCAAGCAGGACCGGATCGTGACGGGGATCGCGGGGAAGGTCGGTCACTTTCGCCCCTTCCCTTTCGCGGCATCCCATGAGGCGGCAAGCCGCTGGAGCACCGGGTCGGCCTCGGCGCATTCGGCGAGCGTCGGCAGCCACCAGATTTCGAGACGGCGGCCCGACCCCACAAAGGCCGTCGCGCCGACATCGCCGACGCGGTCGCGGTGGATGAAGCTGGGCAGGAATCGACCACTGTCGTCGAGCGTATAAGGCTCGGTATAGCTGAAGCGTTTCTTGAACTCGCTGTCCTCGTCGAAGTCGAGGTTGCGCAGCCGCGCGGTTTCGCGGTCGCGCTCGATCTCGCCGTTCAGCCGGTCATACTGATCCTGCCCATAGGCGACGAGGCACGGCAGCTTCTCGTGAAACCCGACCCAGAGCACGCGCTGACCGTCCGCATTGAGGGGCACATTGTTGCGGAACTGCGAGGGGACGGCGATGCGCCCCTTGCCATCGATCGCGGCGAAATTGGTGCCCGCATATTGGCCGGGCGTCACAATCGCCATCGCTCTGCCCCCTGCCTCGCGTCACCGGGCATAACTTTCCCGCTTCCGGAATCGCAGGATTCCGGCTGGTTCGTCACGGGTGGAGAATGCCCCTCTCCGATAATCTGAGTATCAACTATAGATCGGGGTGAAAAGGGGTAATTTGGGGCAAGATAGGGAATCTAGCCCCCATCTGCCGCAAAATGCCGTCCGAATTGGGCAAATAACGGTCCTGCAGCGCAAGGATGCAGCGTGAAACGGGGTGCCACGGGCATTTTTGGGGAAAAAGGTGCGACTCAGCCGACCCGCGCGCGAATCCAGATCGGGCGTAGCGTCGCCTGCCCGGCGCCGGGCCACAGCCGCGCCGCGAGCCACTCCATGGTATCAGCCTGTCGCAGATGCTCGGCGCCGGGCGCGAGCGGGCGCCACAAGGGAGCGAACAGCAGGTCCGCGTCGCCGACGAGCCACGCCTCGCCCCTGCCGATCGGGCAATGGGCGACACGATTGTCGACAAAGGCCCGGCATGGTGAAGGAAGCCCGCCGAAACGTCCGGCGCTCGACAGGCGAAGCCGCCTGTGCCCGACGTCGACCGCGATCGCCGCTTCGTCCTCGGCCGGCGCAGCGGCCAGCGCGATGCCCCAATGATCGAGAAGCGGCGTCAGCAGGCTCGTCACCGGCGGATTGCGCGGATCGCCCAGCGGATGGCGCGGCGGCCAGCCCGACAGGGCATCGGCCAGGATGACCGCGCGCCCGCCACCGCGCACAAAGGCGTCGATCGCAACCAGTTCCCGCGGCGCGAGCGCGCGCGGGTGCGCGATGAGCAGCGTCCCGCCCGGCGGCGGCACATGGTCTGTCAAACTGTCGACGAGCAACACCGGCCCCAGACGTTTGAGCCGCGCGAGCGCAGGATCGTCATTCGACCCCTCCGCGATCATCGACGTCAGGCTCTCGCCGCCCTGCCAGCGCAGGGGCAAGCCGGTCAGCATTGTCGCGGCGGGCGTGTCGACAGGCGCGGCCGCAGGCCGATAGAGCACGGCGAGCAGCGCGTGGCCCGCGCCAAACCAGGCGGGGACGACAAGCAGGGCCGCAAGCCATGGCAGCGCGCGAACCGACGGGCGCCACCGGACCAGCGCATCGGCAATGAGCGCCGCAACACCGCCCGTCAGCGCCACCAGCAGCAACTGAAGCGCCGCCGCCGCCCCGGCCAGCGCGAGGGCGAGCGCCGCCTGCACCGCGGCAATCAATGCCAGCGCCAACAGGGTGGTGATTCGCCGGGCGGATGCGGGATCGCGTCGCTGCCACCAGGCGAGCAACAGCATCGGCGGCGCCAGCAGCGGGACCGCCAGCGCCGGATCGATCCGGCCGAGCAGCGCCTGCCCGCCCGCCAACCAGGCGAGCGCGATGGTCAGGATCGCAATCGAGCAAGCGCGCAGAAAAGGCCCGCGCAACCCTGCCGTCACGGCGCCGACTGGCGCGCGCGCTGAAGTTCGGGATCGGGTTCGAGATCGGGAACGGTCGCCGTCGGCGCCATGGCCTGCGGCACCTTTATCGACGGATCGGCATTTTCGTCCTTCGACGACGGCGACACGGGCTGAACGCCCAATTCTTCGAGCGGCGCGCCGCCCGTCTTGTTGTCGCCCGGCATCTTGACGTCGGGGCTCGACGCCTCTTCGGCCGTCACCTGCTCGCGCGCGCGATCGCCGATCAGCCCGGCCATGCCGACAAGCAGCAATACCGTCAGCACCCCGGCGATGCCGATCTGCAGACGGCGCATCGTGTCGTGTACCGGCGGTGGCGACGGCGGCGCGGGTTGTTGCCCCGGCGGCGGGGGCGAACCGCTATCGATACGCATGTTCATCCCTTTGCCTCACCCAGTCCCCTGGCGGCCAGCCACTCGGGGTTGTAAAGCGTCGAGAGATAGCGAAACCCGCTGTCGCACAAAATGGTTGCGATGCGCTTGCCCGGCCCCAATTGCCGCGCCAGCGCCATCGCACCCGCGACGTTGATCCCCGACGAGAGACCAAGGCACAGCCCCTCCTCGTCGAGCAGGCGGCGCACGACCGCGAGACCCTCGGCATCCGAAATGCGGAACTGCGTGTCGATCGGCGCGCCTTCGAGGTTCGCGGTGATGCGATTCTGCCCGATGCCTTCGGCGACGCTCGATCCCTCGGCTTTCAGCTCGCCGCACTGGTAATAATTGTAAAGGCCCGCGCCGTGCGGGTCGGTCAGCGCGATGGTGATGGCGGGATCCCTGGCTTTCAGCCCCAGCCCCGTCCCGGCGATCGTCCCGCCCGTCCCCGCGGCGCAGGTGAAGCCGTCGATCCGCCCCCCCATCTGGGCCCAGATTTCCTCGGCGGTGCCAGAGATATGCGCCTTGCGGTTGGCGATATTGTCGAACTGGTTGGCCCAGATTGCATTGTCGGTTTCCTCGGCGATGCGGCGCGAGGTGTGAACGAAATGGCCGGGGTTGGCAAAGGGCGCGGGCGGCACGAGCACCAGCTCGGCACCCAAGGCCCGGATCGTCGCCATCTTCTCGGCGCTCTGATTGTCGGGCATGACGATGATCGTCTTGTAACCAAGTGCATTGCCGACGAGCGCAAGCCCGATACCGGTGTTGCCCGCCGTGCCCTCGACGATCGTGCCGCCGGGGCGCAGGCTGCCGGTCGCTTCGGCATCGCGGACGATATAGAGCGCCGCGCGATCCTTTACCGATCCGCCGGGATTGGCATATTCGCATTTGCCCCAGATTTCGCAGCCGGTCGCTTCGCTGGGGCCCTTGAGCAGGACGAGCGGCGTGTTGCCGATCAGGTCCAGGCTGGTTCTGGCAATGGTCATGCGTCATGATCTAGGGCGGCGTTCCGGACGCCGCAAGACAGCTTCGCTTGCCTGGCCGATGATCGGCCTTTGTCGACGAACAGCCGTTCGGCGCCGACCAACCGCCGACGGGACGGCTGAACAGGCTTGTCATTGTGACAGTATATCATTACTGGCACTCGGCATCACCCCTAACAGTCAGGATTATGGTCGTCCCATGCGCTTGCTCTCTTCCGCCGGATTCACTCTCGCGCTTGTTCTTTCAGCCCCCGCCATCGCGCAGGGTCGCACCGCGGGCAGCGACGACGATGTGCATACCGGCGGGCCGATCATCGTCACCGCCCCCTATGTCCGCAGCCTCGACATTCTGGGCAATGTGTCGGTGCTCGAGGGCGACGAGCTGGCGCGCGACATCCGCGGCCAGATCGGCGACAGCCTGACGCGACAGGCGGGCGTGTCGGCGACCAGCTTCGCCCCCGGCGCCTCGCGCCCCGTGCTGCGCGGCTTTTCGGGCGAGCGCGTGCGCGTGCTGACCGACGGGATCGGCTCGATCGACGTGTCGAACACCTCGGCCGACCACGCCGTCACCATCGACCCGTTGACCGTCGAGCGCATCGAGATATTGCGCGGTCCCGCGGTGCTGCTGTTCGGCAGCCAGGCGATCGGCGGCGCGGTCAACCTGTTCGACCGCCGCATCCCCCGCAAGGTGCCCGAGGACCATGTCCATATCGACGCGATCGGCGGCTATGCGACCGCGGCCGACGACCGCAACGCCGGTGGTTCGATTGACATCGCCCTGTCGCCGCAGGTCGTCGCGCATTTCGACGGCAGCTGGCGCAAGACCGGCGACATGCGCAGCGGCGGCTTCGTCTATGCCCCCGGACTGCGCGCCGAACTGCTCGACCTGGCCGCCGAAGAGGCCGAAGAAGGCCATGCCGACGAAGCGGCCGAACTCACCGAACAAGCCGGCTCGCGCGGCAAGGTCGCCAACACCGCGAGCGAGACCTGGACGGCGGCGGGCGGTCTGTCGCTCATCAACGACGGCGGCCAGCTCGGCGTTTCGGTGAGCTATTATGACAGCAATTACGGCGTCCCGTCGCGCCCCGGCACCGAGCACCACCACGAAGAGGGTGAAGAGGGCGAGGAAGAGGAAGGCCACGAGCCTGGCGAAGGCGCGGTGACCATCGGCCTCAAGCAATGGCGCGCCGACCTGCGCGGCGAGGTCGAGATGGGCGACGGCTTTTTCGACAAGCTGCGCATCCGCGCGGGCTTCGCCGATTATGAACATACCGAGTTCGAGGGCGACGAGGTCGGCACGATATTCACCAACCAGGGCGTCGAGGGCCGGATCGAGCTGGCCCAGAACGACCGCGGCGGCTGGCGTGGCGCGAGCGGTGTGCAATATAGCCACCGCGACTTCAACGCGATCGGCGCCGAAGCCTTCGTCCCGCGCAATCTCACGGACCAGTTCGCGCTGTTCACCTTGCAGGAATGGCAAACGGGTCCGCTGGGCGTCGAAGCCGCGGCGCGCTTTGAAAGCACCAGCGTCCGCGCGCCGACACTTGGCATCGAACGCGATTTTGATACATTTTCAGGCGCACTCGGCGCCAATTACGAGCTTGCCGAGGGTGTGAAGGTCGGCGTCTCGGTCGCGCGCGCGGTGCGCGCGCCGTCGGCCGAGGAACTTTTCTCGAACGGCCCGCATATCGCGACGCAGGCGTTCGAAGTCGGCGATCCGAACCTCAGGCGCGAGGCAAGCTGGGGGGCGGAGGCTTCGTTCAAGCTGAAAACCGATCGTTTCAACCTCAGCCTGGCGGCCTATTCGAACTGGTTCGACGACTTCATCTATGCGGATGCCACCGGCGAGGAAGAGGATGAGCTTCCCGTTTTCCAGTATTTCCAGCGCGATGCGCGTGTCTGGGGTTTCGAGGCCGAGGCGAGCGCGCGGCTCGCACAGATCGGCGGCTTCAACATCGTCGCCGATGCGACCGCTGATATGACGCGCGCGAAGATCAGGGGCGGGCTCGACCAGCACGCCCCGCGCATCCCGCCGCTGCGCGTGCTCGGCGGGCTGGAAGCGCAAGGCGAGCGGATCGACGCGCGCGCCGAAGTCGAATGGACCGACGACCAGACGCGCATCGCGCCGTTCGAAACGCCGACCAGGGGCTTTACGCTGGTCAATGCGTCGATCAGCTGGCGTCCGCTGCCCGACAGCCGCAACCTGACGCTCAGCCTCGCCGCGAACAATATATTCGACGTCGAGGCGCGGCGCCACGCGAGCTTCACCAAGGATTATGTGCCGCTCGCGGGCCGCGACATCCGTTTGACGGCGCGCGCGAGCTTCTGATGCAACAAGGCCCCGCCCCTGTCACGGCGAGGGCGGGGCCGGGTTCAGAAAGGCAGCAGCTTGCGCTTGTTCCAGTAGATCGAGGTCGCCGCCGCATAGGCGCCGACCTTTTCCCAGACCGCGCCGTCAACCTTTTCGATGTCGACGCCGGCGTCGATATAGGCCTGGACGATCTTCATGACCTGCTCCTCGCTCATTTCCGCCGACAGGTCGGGATTCGTCCCCGCGGGCCCGAAATCGAGCGCGCGGTCGACGACGCCGGGGGCAAGGTCGAGTCTCGCAATGTCGATCGCCAGCCATTCGCGCGAAATCCGGGCGAGGCTGTAATCGAAATAATGCCCCTTCTGTTCGTCGGTGATGCCGTGGCGTGCAACGCAGCCGTCGGTGATCGTCGCCAGTTCTTTGAACATCGCATCGCGCGAGGCCTCGTCGCCGGCGCCCGCCATCGCCGCGCCCAGCATGTCCTTTGTGGCCGCCGGCACCGATGCGACGACACAGTCGAACTTTTCGCCTTCCTGCGCCGATGCGGCGTTCGGCAGCGCCGCCAGCGCGATCGCGGCGCCCATGATCCGGTATTTCCTCATCGGCAATTCCCTTCGCGATTGGCGGCCCCGTCAGGACAGCATGGCCATGCCGCCGTTTACATGCAAAGTCTGTCCGGTAACATAGGCGGCCTCCTTCGACGCGAGATAGACGACGGCGGCAGCGATGTCGCTGCCCTCGCCCATCCGGCCCGCGGGGATGCGCTGGTTGAGCGCTTCCTTCTGCGCGTCGGGCAGATCGTCGGTCATCGCGGTGGCGATAAAGCCCGGCGCGACGCAATTGGCGGTCACCCCGCGGCTCGCCAGTTCCTGCGCCAGCGCCTTGGTCATGCCGGTCACGCCCGCTTTTGATGCCGCATAATTGGCCTGCCCCGGATTACCGGTGGCGCCGACGACGCTGGTAATCGAAATGATCCGCCCGAAGCGCGCTTTCATCATCGGCTTTGCCGCCGCCCGCGCAAGGCGGAAATTGGCCTCCAGGTTGATGCGGATGACGTCCATCCACTCCTCGTCCTTCATGCGCATGATCAGATTGTCGCGCGTCACCCCCGCATTGTTGACGAGAATGTCGAGCTTGCCCCCCAGCGCCTCGACCGCCGCCGGAACGAGCGCATCGACCGCAGCAGCATCGCCAAGGTCACATGGCAGCGCGACATGATCGCCGCCGAGCGTATCGCGAAAGGCGTTCAGCTTGTCAGCATTGGAGCCCGACACCGCAAGCCGCGCGCCCTGTGCTGCGAGTGCCTGCGCGATGGCCGAACCGATGCCGCCGCTCGCGCCCGTGACGAGGGCGGTCATACCGGTGAGATCGAACATTCCTGGTCTCCTGAAACATGAATCTTAAAGCGTTTTGAGCAGTGCCTCGATGTCGTCCATCGAGATCAGGCTGACCGTCTCGACCTCGCCCGATGCGCTGCGCTTGACCATCGGGGATAGCACCTTGCCGCCGAACTCGACGAAGTGCGTGACCCCGACATCCTCCATCGCACCGACGCTCTCACGCCAGCGGACGCGGCCGGTAACTTGCTGGACCAGCAGGTCACGGATCGTGTCGGCATCGCTCACCGGGCTGGCGGTGACATTGGCGACGACGGGGACCAGCGGCGCCGCGGGGGGATTGGCGCCAAGCGCCTCGGCCATCGCGTCGGCGGCGGGCTGCATCAGCGGGCAGTGGAAGGGCGCCGAGACAGGCAACAGCACGCCGCGCTTGATGCCATAGTCCTTGACCAGCGCGACCGCGCGCTCGACCGCGCCCTTGTGGCCCGAGATGACGACCTGCAACGGATCATTGTCGTTGGCGACGGTGCATATCTCGCCCTCCGCCGCCGCATCCGCGAGCCTCTGAGCGGTCTCGATGTCGGCGCCGAGCAGCGCCGCCATCGCGCCGACGCCGACGGGCACGGCCGCCTGCATCGCCTGCCCGCGCGTCTTGAGCAGCCGCGCAGCGGTCGCAAGATCGAACGCCCCCGCGGCGCAGAGCGCACTATATTCACCGAGGCTGTGGCCCGCGACATAGTCGGCCTTGGCCGCAAGCGTCACGCCGCCTTCCTTCTCCAGCACGCGCAAGGTGGCGATCGCGTTCGCCATGATCGCGGGCTGGGCGTTTTCGGTGAGCGTCAGCTGATCCTCCGGCCCTTCGCTCATCAGCCGGAACAGCTTCTGGCCGAGCGCGTCGTCGACCTCCTGGAACACCTCGCGGGCGTGACTCGATGCGTCGGCGAGCGCCCTGCCCATGCCGACCGACTGGCTGCCCTGTCCCGGAAAGATGAATGCGCGCATGACCCTGCCCTTTATCGTCGCCCCCGCGAAGGCGGGGGCCGCTGGAGTTTTGTTCCGCGCCATCGGCGCAGGGCCGACAACGGCCCCCGCCTTCGCGGGGGCGACGGAAAGGCCTCGCGCCTATTCCTTCACCCCGCCCGATGCAAGCCGAAGGGCACGACCTTGTTCGCCGCATCATGGCCGATGTCGGCGCGACCGAGCCAGGGGATGCCGGTGCGCGAGCACCAGCCCTGCGCAATTTCTTCCGCGTCCAGTCCAAAAGGCCGGTCGTTTTCCGGAATGTCGCTAACCCGCCCCAGCCGGAGTCCGGCAAGCCCGCGCGGCGCCAGATAGCTCGTCACATGAAACAGCGCCCGGTCAAAGGCGTATAGATATTCGCTGACCTCCTCGATCAGCAGCACATGCCCAGCCAGATCGGGTTCGAGCGGGGTGCCGAGCAGCATCGACAGCGTCATCAGGTTGAACGCCGCATGGCGCGCGCCATGCTCCAGCCCCGGCTCGCACGCCGCGGGATCGCGCGCGACCAGCCAGTCGAGCGCGCGCGTCACCGCCGCCTCGCCGCCTTCGCGCCGGATATCGGCGACCATCGGTCCGTGCGCGACATGGTCAAAGCCGTCGCGATAGAGCGCCGCCAGCAGATTGCCCTGATCCGAATAGCCGAGGAAGGCTTTGGCGCGGGCTACATCGGCCATCGCCGCGACCGCCTCCTCGGCGATCCGGCACGCACCATAGCCGCCGCGCGCGAACCACAGCGCATCGATGTCGGGACGGTTCGCCATTTCGACGAGCGCGGCAAAACGGTGCCCGTCCTCACCCGCGAAATGGCCATGCATTGCGAAACATTGCGGGTCGAAGATCAGTTCGACGCCGGGGTAGCCGAGACTGGCCAGCGCGCGCACCGCCTCGGCATCGTCGGGCAGGATCGGGGTCGAGGGGGCAACGATGCCAATACGCATTAAAACCTTCTCCCCATGGGAGAAGGATACGCAGCCTTGCCGACTTGCTGGCTAGGCGAAGTTGGATGAGGGTGTCCGCCGTCCGATTTCCACGCCACCCCTGATCCCCTCACCCAGCTACGACCAGGCGCTTCGCACCAAGTCTGCGCAACCCACTCCCGACGGGAGAGGGAGTGTTGCCATTGCTCCTAAGACGCCATATCGCGCCGCGATGGCCGAAAACAAATCCTATTTCTTTTGCGGCATCGGCGGGTCGGGCATGTTGCCGCTCGCGATGATCGTGGCGGCACGCGGCGCAGCGGTCGCGGGCTCGGACCGCAGCCGCGATCAGGGGCGCTCGCCGGACAAGTTCGACTGGATCGAACGCCGCGGCATCGCCCTTTTCCCGCAGGATGGAAGCGGGGTCGCTGCGGGGCAGACGCTCGTGGCCTCGGCTGCCGTCGAGGACAGCGTACCCGACGTCGCCGCCGCCAACACGCTCGGCCTGGCGCGGATGTCGCGCGCCGACCTCAACGCCGCGCTGTTCAACGCCGCGGCGAAGGGGGTCGGCGTCGGCGGGACGAGCGGCAAGTCGACCGTCACGGGGATGATTGGCTGGATCCTTGAGCGCGCGGGCCAGAAGCCGACCGTGATGAACGGCGCAGTGATGCGCAATTTCGCCTCGCCCGATACGCCCTTCGCCAGCGCGCTCGTCGGCGGCGACGCCATCTATGTCAGCGAGGTCGACGAAAGCGACGGATCGATCGCACTCTATGCCCCCGATGTCGCGGTGGTCACCAACATCAGCCTCGACCACAAAAGCCTCGACGAACTGCACCGCCTGTTCGGCGATTTCGCTGCAAAAGCGCGGATCGCCGTCATCAACGCCGACGATCCCGAATCGGCGCCGCTGCTCGCGGGCGCGAATGTCCTGCGCTTCGGCTTCGGCGACAATGCGGCGATCCGCGGCAGCGATTTCGAGCCGCTGCCCAACGGCTGCCGCTTTGCGGTCCATTTTGCGGCCGACAGCCACGACGTCCGGTTGCAGATGCCCGGTCGCCACAATGCAGCCAACGCGCTCGCCGCCATCGCCGCGGCGCGTGCGCTCAACATCCCCGTCGCGCAGTCGGTCGCGGCGCTCGCCGATTTCGCCGGGCTGGCACGGCGTTACGAAGTGCTGGGGCAGGCGGGCGATGTCACGGTGATCGACGATTTCGCCCACAATCCCGACAAGGTCGCCGCAACACTCGCCGCGGTCGCCGAACTGCCCGGCCGCGCGCTGCTGTTTTTCCAGCCGCACGGCTATGGCCCGCTTCGCCAGATGGGCAAGGAACTGGCGACAAGTTTCGCCGCCGGTATGCGCGATGGCGACAGGCTCTATGTCTGCGACCCCGTCTATTTCGGCGGCACCGTCGACCGCAGCATCGGCAGCGAGGCGCTGGTCGCCGACATCGTCGCAGGCGGGGCCGACGCCGTCCACCTGACGACGCGCGCCAACTGCGGCGCCGCGATGCTGGACGAAGCACGGCCAGGCGACCGCATCCTGATCCTCGGCGCACGCGACGATACGCTGACCGCGTTCGGACGGGAACTGCTGGAAAAGCTCACCCGCCACGCTTGATTCTTTCGGGCGAATCTGTATAGGCGCGCTCATTCGGGGCGAGGCTGCGTTGCCATCGCCCCGTTTGCTTTGCACCAATTCCCGCAAAGCCGGACGACAGCCGGAGGGGTTTCGCGATTGGCGCGAAACCAGCGATCGGCCAAATCGAAGGAAGCGCATCATGCCGTTTTACGAGCATGTCTTTATCGCGCGTCAGGACCTGAGCCAGGCTCAGGTCGATGCGCTGGCGGAAACCGTTACGGGCGTCATCGGCGAATATAAGGGCCAGGTCCACAAGACCGAGACCTGGGGCCTCAAGCAGCTCGCCTACAAGATCCAGAAGAACCGCAAGGGTCATTATGTGATGCTCTCGGCCGAAGTGTCGGGCGAAGCGATCGCGGAGATCGAACGTCAGGCGGCGATCAACGAGGACATCATCCGCTGGATGACGATCAAGGTCGACGAACTCGAAAAGGGCCCGTCGGTGATGATGCGCAAGCAGGAACGTCGGGGCGGCCGTGGCGGCCGTGACCGCGACGGCGAAGAATAAGGAACAGCACCATGGCACGACCCTTTTTCCGCCGCCGCAAGACCTGCCCCTTCAGCGCGAAGGACGCACCGGTCATCGATTACAAGGACGTCCGCCTGCTCCAGGGTTACCTGTCCGAGCGCGGCAAGATCGTCCCGTCGCGGATCACCGCGGTGTCCACCAAGAAGCAGCGCGAGCTGGCCAAGGCGATCAAGCGCGCCCGCCACATCGGTCTGCTCCCCTACATTGTGAAGTAAGGAGGGCAGCGTCATGGAAATCATCCTGCTCGAACGAATCGAGAAACTGGGCGGTATCGGCGATGTCGTCACCGTCAAGAACGGCTTTGCCCGCAACTATCTGCTGCCGAACAACAAGGCGCTGCGTGCGAACGAGGCGAACCGCAAGCTGTTCGAAGCGAACCGTGCGAAGATCGAGGCCGACAACGCCGAACGGCGCAGCGAGGCCGAAGGCCGCGCGAAGGACATCGACGGCAAGCAGATCGTCCTGATCCGCCAGGCGTCGAACACCGGCCAGCTTTATGGTTCGGTTTCGGTTCGCGACATCGTCGATGCGCTGGCCGAGGACGGCGTTACCGGCGTGACCAAGTCGATGGTCGAACTCGAACGCCCGATCAAGTCGCTGGGCCTGGTCGACGTCAAGGTCAAGCTGCACCCCGAAGTCGTCGTGACCGTCGGCGTCAACGTCGCGCGCTCGCCCGACGAAGCCGAAATGCAGAGCCAGGGCATCGACGTCATCGCCGCAATGTTCGAGGAGGAGCAGGCCGAAGCCGCCGCCGCCGCGCTCGAACCCGACAGCGAAGAAGAGTTCGAAGCGGCGACCCCGCCGTCGGAACTGGCCGCCGAGGCCAGCGACGAGGACGCGGACGACGCCAAGGAAGCTTAAGTTTCCTGAAAGGCCTTTTGAAAGGGCCGCGTTTTCCGAAAGGGAAGCGCGGCCCTTTTGCTATGGCGCGCGGCGCTTCATGCGCCCGCCGCTGCCACCTCGGCGAACAGCCATGCGCGAAAGCGAAGCATCCCCTCACTCTCGGCGCGCGACATCAGCCGCGTCAGCCAGTAGCGCCCCGTGTCGACCGCGATGGCGAACGGCTGGACAAGCAACTCGGCGGCAAGTTCGCGCGTGAACATCGACGGCGGCGCAAGCGCCACCCCCTGCCCCGCCGCCGCAGCCGCCGCCATCAGCGCCGAGCTGTCGAAGACCGGACCGCGCATTACCGGCGCGGCGATGCCCGCCGCACCGAACCAGAGCGCCCATTCGTCGGCGCGATAGGATCGAAGCAGCCGCTCGGACGCAAGATCGGCGGGCGTCCTGAGCCGCGCCGCGACCACCGGCGCGCAGATCGGCGCCATCGGCGCATCAAGCAAAGGTTCGGCGTGGGTGCCGTGCCATGCGCCGTCGCCGAAGCGGATCGCATAGTCGAGCCCCTCGCCCGCAAGGTCGACCCGGTTGTTGTTTGTCGCAATACGCAGGTCGATCGACGGATGCGCGCGCGAAAAGGCGTCAAGCCGTGGCATCAGCCAGCCGGTCGCAAAGGTGCCGACCACCCCGACCTTCAGTGTCTCGCGAAAGCGGCCATCGGCATATTGGTCAAGCGTTGCGGCGACACGGTCGAACGCCTCCGACACCACGGGGACAAGCGCATGGCCTTCGTCGGTCAGGGCCAGCCCGCGCGGAAGGCGGTGAAACAGCCGCGTGCCAAGGCGGCGCTCGAGCGCGGCGACCTGATGGCTCACCGCCCCCTGGCTGACGCAGAGTTCCAATCCCGCGCGCGTGAAATTGAGATGGCGCGCCGCAGCCTCGAAAGCGCGGAGGGCATTGAGGGGAAGCTGCGCGCGGTCCATGGCTTATCATCAATTATTCTCATGGCTTTGTCGAGAAATGATGCTTTGTCGCACGGAGGGCGAACGGGCATTTTCGATGACGAAAGGAGATGATGATGATCGAAGTAATGAGCCTGTTTCTGTGGCTTGCGGGTGCGGGCGGGACGCCCGTTCCGGCGATCGATCCGCTGACGCAGCCGATCGAGACGTCACGATCGGCGGAATGGCTGGCGCCTGCGGAACCCGAAAAAATCTTTGGCAACACCTATCTTGTCGGCTTCGCGGGGCTGAGCGTCGCACTGATCGACACGGGCGACGGGCTGGTGCTCGTCGACGGCGCGCTGCCGCAGGCGGCGCCCGCAATCCTCGCCAATGTGCGCAAGCTCGGCTTCGACCCGCAAGACATCAAATATATTCTGAGCACCGAACCCCATTTCGACCATGCCGGCGGCCTCGCCGCGCTCGCGCGCGACACCGGCGCGGCGGTGGTCGCAAGCGTGCGCGGCGCCGAGGGGCTGCGCAGCGGCCGCCACGCGGCCGACGACCCGCAGCTCGGCTATGGCGGCAGTTGGCCCGCGGTCGCGAACGTCCGCACGATGAAGGATGGCGAAGTGCTGCGGCTTGGCACGACGGCGATCACCGCCATCGCAACGCCGGGGCACACGATGGGCAGCATGAGCTGGACGTGGCAGGCATGCGAGGGCCGCGTTTGCAAGGCGGTGGTGTTTGCATCGAGCCTCAATCCCGTCTCGGCCGATGGCTATCGCTTCACCTCCCGCGCGGGCAAACCCTTCATCAAAGGCTTTGAGGCAAGTTATCGCAAGATGGATGCGGTGCCGTGCGACATATTGATCTCAGCGCACCCCGACAATGCGGGCAACGGGCGCTACAGCGAAAAAGCCGGCGCCTGCCGCGCCTATGCCGACCGCTCGCGCCGCGCGCTCGCCAGGCGGCTGGCCAGCGAGCGCGTCGAAACACCGAAGTAGCGGACTGCGTCGCCGTTGCTGACGCGCGGCAAAAATCGCCTATCTGTCAACCACCAGACAGGCCTGACCATCCTTGCGCAACGACGCGCAGAATCTTTCGGCTTCGCCCTTGTTTGCGAAACCGCCAGCCTGCAGGCGGGTGAGCTTGCCGCTTTTGACCATATGCCGCTCGCGTCCCGCAACGGCAGGGTGCTTCTTTTCGAGCGCTGCCCACAGGCCACGGGCATTGGCTTCGACCCCAAAGGCTCCGAGCTGCGCGCGCCATGGGCTTGCAGTCGCGTCGTGGCCGGGGGGCGGTGCAGGAACGGAGCGGGCAGGTCCGGGAGCGGCCGGTGCCGCCTCTGGCCCGGCCGACGGCGGCGCATTGCTTTCGGGCGGCGCGGCATAGGTGGTGCCCGGCTGCCCGGTCGCAGCCATGGCCTCAGCGGTTGCCTCGACGGCAGCCGCCGCGGCAGCGCTCGCGACGGGTGAAGAGGCCGTCACGGGCTTGCTGCGAGGCGCGGGTGCCGGCTTCGTCGCGGCGATGACCGGCGGCGGGGTATAGCTCGTTCCCGGCGCCGAGGGCGGCAGGCTCGCGGTCTTGATCGGCGACGTCGGCGCGGGCTTCGGTGCGGCCGGCGCGGCTGCGCTGACCGCGGCAAGCCGCTCGCGCTGCTCGCTGCGCTCCATGTCGGGGATCATCGCGAGGCCGCGCTGGCGCTGGTCGAGCGGGATCAGATTGTCGAGCTGGGCGAGCCGTGCCGAAGCGATCGAGAGCCCGGCGTCGCTCGCGCGCTTGGTGAGCGCATAGGCCCGCGGCCAGTCGCGCTCCGCAAGGTCGCCGTTGAAATGCGCGGTGCCAAGAACATATTGCGCGCGCGGTTCGCCGCGCGCCGCCGACCTCGCGATCAAGGGCATCGCTTCCTCGCGCCGGTTCGCGGTGAACAGCACGAGGCCGAGATTGTCCTCCGCCTGCAAATGCCCCTGTTTGGCGGCGCGGCGATACCAAGCCTCCGCCTGCGCCAGATCGGCGGGAACGCCGCGGCCGAGCTTGTACGCCTGCCCCAGATTGAACTGCGCATCGGCATCGCCCGCGATCGCCAGCGGGCGCCATTCGGCAACGGCCGTCCGATAATCGCCCGCCTGCCATGCGTCGACGCCCTCCTTGACGTCGGCGCGCGCGGGCACCGCAAGCGTCGATATGCCGAGCAGCGGCAGGGCCAGCAAAACAATGGTGCGGAACGAAGGCATGATATTCTCCAATGACTTGCGCCGCATCCCGGCGGCCGCAGTCCCCGGAAAGCCCATAGCGTCAATTGGCTAACACGGCGTTAGCGGCAAATAGGGGCGCACCGAATCCGCACCACGATGGGACAGATCGGAATTAGCGGTCCGTTTACCATGATCGCAAACAACTCGTTCACGCTCTTTTTATCATCGTTAACTCAATTTTAGCGCCCTGCGTGGCATCCCTTCGCCGATTTGATGGATTTCCGAGGGGGTAACGCAGTGCGCGTATTGGCATTGGCTTCACAGAAGGGCGGGTCGGGCAAGACGACGCTGTCGGGGCACCTTGCGGTGCAGGCACAGCTTGCCGGCGCCGGTCCCGTCGTCCTCATCGACATCGACCCGCAGGGTTCGCTCGCCGACTGGTGGAACGAACGCGAAACCGACCTTCCCGCCTTTGCACAGACCACCGTTGCGCGGCTCGCGTCCGACCTTGAAATCCTGCGCCAGCAGGGCTTCAAGCTCGCGGTCATCGACACCCCGCCCGCGATCACCATGGCGATCCAGAGCGTCATTTCGGTCGCCGAGCTGATCGTCGTGCCGACGCGCCCCAGCCCGCACGACCTGCGCGCCGTCGGCGCTACCGTCGACCTGTGCGAACGCGCCGGCAAGCCGCTGGTATTCGTCGTCAACGCCGCGACCCCGAAAGCCAAGATTACCAGCGAAGCCGCCGTCGCCCTGTCGCAGCACGGCACCGTCGCCCCCGTCACGCTGCACCATCGCACCGACTATGCCGCCTCGATGATCGACGGCCGCACGGTGATGGAGGTCGATCCGAACGGCCGTTCGGCCGAAGAGATCCGCCAGCTGTGGACCTATATGAACGACCGGCTCGAAAAGAACTTCCGCCGCACCGTTTTCGCCGCGCCGCTGCCCCAACAGGGCAATTACGGCACGGTTCGCCCGATGGGCGGTGGTTTTGGCCGCCGCATCGCTGGCCAGTGACGGGAGGGACAGGAACCATGGGCGAACCGAAACCCCTCGCATCGCTGAGCGCCGGACTCCTGGCCCGCAAGGGCGGCGCACGCCCCGCCATGCGCCGCCAGCCGCTGGGCAGCGGCCCCGCCCCGATGGGCAGCATGGGCTATGACGACCTTGGCTGGAACGACATGGGTTATGATGTCGACCCCGACCAGTCGGGCGAACCCGCGCGGATGCTCGACCTCAAACCGCTGCTGACCGGATCGGTCCTCGCGCACAATGTCGAGGCCGAACACGCCGTCGACGAAAGTGAAGGCCATGATCTCGTCGCCGGGCCGCTCGATGCCGATCCGGGCGCCGGGGGTTTGATGGCCGAAGCAACCGAAGTGCCCGAGGTCGTGCGCCAGCAGGAATCGTTGATCGAGCGGGTCGCCGCGGTCGCGCGCAAGGTCGAGGCGCGTCCCGAATCGAGCGCAAAAAGGGAAAAGGCGCCGCGCACGCAGCGTGCCCGCGAAAAAGCGGCCTTCACGCTGCGTCTCGACGCCGAGCGCCATCTGCGCCTGCGCCTGGCCAGCGCGGTCACGAACCGGTCGTCGCAGATGATCCTGACCGACCTGCTCGACGATTATCTGGCGTCGTTGCCCGAAATCGACGCGATGGCGAGCCGCCTGCCCGCGGCGCGCCCGGCACGCGGGCAGCGCTAAACGACCTACAGGGGAAGCCGACATGAACCGCAAGATGTTGATGAACCTCGCTGTTTCGGGCTTCGTGCTCGGCGTGGCGACGGGATGCAGCGGCATGGGCAAGATGGCCGACGCGCCGTCGCGCGCCGCCGGAACGCCAGCGGTCGCGGCAAAGTCCGCCGACAAGGCGCGCGTCGCGCTCGAAGAGGGCAAACCAGGCAAGGCCGTTGCGCTGGCCGAAGCCGCCGTCGCGGCAAGCCCTCGCGACGCCGGCTATCGCGCGCTGCTGGGCCAGGCCTATCTCGGCGACGGCCGCTTCGCGTCGGCATCCGCCGCGCTCGCCGAGGCGATGGAACTCGGCGCTAACGACAGCAACACCATCCTCTCATTCGCGCTCGCCGAGATCGCGCAGGGACGCAACGGCGATGCCGTCGCGCTGCTCACCCGCCATCGCGACGCCGTGTCGGCGTCCGACCTTGGCCTCGCCCTCGCGCTCGCGGGGGACAGCGAAGGCTCGCTCTATGTGCTGGGGCAGGCCGCGCGCGCCGAAGGCGCCGACGCGCGGACGCGCCAGAATCTCGCGCTCGCGCTCGCGCTGTCGGGCCGCTGGGCACAGGCACGCATTGTCGCGTCGCAGGATCTGTCGCTCGCCAAGCTCGAAGGCCGGATGGCCGAATGGTCAAAGCTCGCCGAACAGCCGAACGCGCAGGTGCGCGTCGCCAGCCTGATCGGCACCAGCGCACAGCCCGACGCCGGAATGCCCGTGCGCCTCGCGCTTCGCAATTTCGCCGACATGCAGATGGCCGCCGCCGAACCCGCCAGCACCACGCCCGTCCAGGTGGCAAGCGCCGACCCGGCGCCGGTCGCGGACTATGCCCCGCCGCCGCCCATGCTCGCCGATGCCGGCAACAGCATTCGCAGCGTCGAACTCCCGATGCCCGAACGCACCGCCGCCGGCGTCGTGCCGGTCACCGAATTGCCGCAGCCGGCGCCCGCTGCCCAGATCATCCTCGCCGATGCCACCCCTTACCGCCACGCGCCGCGCGTCGCAGGCGAAGGTCATATCCGCCCGGCACAGAAACAGGCGCTCGAACTCGCGACGGTCATGGTGCCCAAGGCGATGGGTTTCGACGCCAGAAAGCCCGATGGTTGGGCGGTGCAGCTCGGCGCCTATGACAGCCTGGCGATCGCCAAGGAAAAATGGGGTACGCTCAAAAAACGCAACGCCATACTCGGCGGCTTCCCCGCCTCCAGTCATACTGCAACGATCAAGGGGCGGACCTTCTATCGCCTGACGGTCAACGGCCTCGCCTCGCGCGCCGACGCATCCAGCCTGTGCAACCAGCTCAGGACGCAGGGCCAGCCCTGCTTCATCCGCGCGATGGGCGGCAGCGAAAGCATCCAGTGGGCCGCCAAAGCCGGCCCGATGCGGCTCGCCTCGCGCTAGATCCGGCTTCCCGACTAATGGGGGGAGGGGCGCGACCGCAAGGCCGCGCCTCTCTGTTATCGTGCACATGCGGCTTTCGACTGGACTCCGGGCCAGGCCTATTGCTCCCACCGTCAAGGCTGGCTAATCGCCATGCGCTTTCCTATGGCTGGCAGGGATGACCGCCTTATCGCTTCCTGAACGCTTTGCCACCGACGCGGGCCTGCTTCCGCATATGGCCGACCTCGCGAACGACCGGATATTGATCGCGCAACTCGGCGAAGGTGATTATCGCAGCGCAAGCTTTCTCGACCAGCGCTTGCTCACCGACCGGATCGGGCGTGAATGGGTGCCGTGGACGACGCTGCCGGACCTTGGCTCCGCCGCGCCGCATCCGCATTTCATCTTTCACATCGGCCATGTCGGTTCGACGCTCGTTTCACGCCTGATTGCCGAGATCGCCGACGTGCTGCCGCTGCGCGAACCGATGCTGCTGCGCACACTCGCGCAGGTTGCGGAACGTATCGAGCGTCCCGAATCTTTATGGTCACCCGCGCTCTACCGCGAGCGACTGCGCCAGGTCGGCGGCTGGCTGGGCCGGAGCTTCCGCCCAGGGCAGCAACCGATCGTCAAGGCGTCGAGCGTCATCACCGCAATCGCCGACGATTTGACCGCGAACGGAGGGCGCGTATTGTTTCTCCACGTCCCCCTGCCCCGCTATATCGAAACGATCCTGGCCGGCGATGCCTCGACGAAAGAGACGCTGGCGCAGGCCCCGGCGCGCATGGCGCGGCTCGCGGCGCTGTTTCCCGACCTGCCCTTTGCGTTATGGCAACTCCCGCCGGTCACGCGCATCGCGATGAGCTGGCTTTGCGAGATGGCGAGCGCGCAGCGTACGTTGCCGCCGACCAACCCGCGCTATGAATGGGCGGATTTCGAGACCCTCTTGGGCGATCCTGCTTCCGCACTCGCGGTTCAGGCGGGACATTTCGGCCTGTCGGTCGACGCCAGGCGGATCGATATGGCGCTTGCCGGTCCGATCATGCGTCAATACTCGAAGGCTCCCGAACACGGCTACAGCCCCGACCTGCGCCGCCAGCTTCAGGCCGAAGCGGCCGCCCGTCACGCCCCCGCTATCTCCGACGCGATCGACTGGGTTGAAGCGATGGCGGTGCGCTATAATAGCCTCGCCGACCTGCCGATCCACGGCTGTTAGGAAGATCGAAAATGTTCAAGCTTGTTCAGCTGCTCGGTGACAATGCGGTGCGCGCACTGCGCGATATCGCCGCAAGCGGCACCTTTGTAGACGGCAAGATCAGTAACCCGCATTCCAGGGTAAAGAATAACCTGCAACTGCACGACGCGGCGGCTTACGAACGCTCGTCGAAAATCCTGCTCGATGCGATGATCCAGAACGCTGATTTCATGGAGTTTTCCTTCCCCGCGCGCATCGCCCCGCCGCTGCTGACGCGATACACCCCTGGCATGCACTATGGGCTGCACCCCGATGCCGCCTATATCCCGCTGCCCGACGGCCAGCTTCGCACCGACGTCAGCTGTACCATCTTCCTCAGCGACCCCGCCGATTATGACGGCGGCGCGCTCCATGTGCAGCTCGGTAACGCCGATCTGCGCTTTAAGGAAGCGCCCGGCGTCGCAATCGTCTACCCATCGCATACGCTGCACGAGGTCGAACCGGTGACCCGCGGCGAGCGACTGGTCGCCATCACCTTTATCCAGAGCCTGATTCCCGACGTCCAACAGCGGAACCTCATGCACGAACTTAACGAGATCGCGGCGCTGGAGGGCGGCAAGATGGAGCCCGCAAACTACACGCGACTCCAAGCCGTCCAGTATCAGTTGCTCAGAATGTGGCGGCGCTGAGGATCAATAGCCCATCAAACCCAGCACTTCCTTCCGGCTGCGCTGGTCTTCGAGGAAACAGCCGAGCAGGCGGCTCGTTACCATGCCGACGCCGGGCGTGCGGACGCCGCGTCCGGTCATGCAGCCATGCTGCGCGTCGATTACCACCGCGACCCCGTGCGGCTGGAGATTGTCCCAGATGCACTGCGCGACTTCGGCGGTCAGCCGCTCCTGCACCTGAAGCCGCCGCGCATAGCCATTGAGAACGCGCGCGAGCTTGGAAATGCCGACGACGCGGTCCCTGGGCAGATAGGCGATCGACGCCTTGCCCGTGATCGGCGCCATATGATGTTCGCAATGCGACTGGAAGGGAATGTCGCGCAGCAGCACGACCTCGTCATAGCCGCCAACCTCCTCAAAGGTGCGCGAGAGGTGGATCGAAGGATCTTCGCCATAGCCCGAACAATATTCCTTCCACGCGCGCGCGACGCGGCGTGGCGTGTCGAGCAGGCCTTCGCGCGCAGGATCGTCGCCGGCCCATTCGATCAGCGTGCGCACGGCGTCCGCGACATGATCCGGAACGATCAGCTTGCCGTCCGGTCCCAAATCCTGTCCCAATTCGCTCATCGCCCCACTTTCACTGTTGCTATCATGTCGCACATTTCGGCGCGCGGCGGTCGATACGCAAGGCCCGTACACGAAGAATTTGTCGTCGACGATCAAGTTGACGTTGCGGAATCTTGACTTTTCACGACTTCCGGCAGGCGCAGTTTCGCGCCCTTTTTCCCGTTGAACAAGCCACTTGACGCTTTCGTCAACTCGGCGCACCCTTAGGCCATACAGAACTCGCTCAAGCGGGTCGTATTCCGGAGAGGCCGCGCGTTTTCCCCGACGCCGGCGGGAGAGGACGATGACCAGCACAGCTGGCAGGCGGGAATTGCAAGGGCACATGGCCGCACTGGTCGGCTGCCCTTTGCCATGTCTGGTCGTTTCCCCTCCCCTTACCACAATTTGACGTTGGGCGACCCCGCACTCGCGGGGTTGAAAAAGGGAGGCTGTAGATGAAGTTCAAGGCACTGATCGGAACGTCGATCCTTGCGATGGCGGTGGCGACACCGGCCTTTGCGCAGGATGCGGAGGAGGAAGTCGCGCGCGATGCGTTCGGCGGCGAAATCGTCGTCACCGCACAGCGCCAGTCGGAACGACTGCAGGATGTGCCGATCGCGGTCAGCGCCTTTTCGGCCGAGGCGCTGGAGGCGCAACAGATCGAGAATCCTTCCGATCTGCAACTGACGCTCCCGAACGTCACCTTCACCAAGACGAATTTCACCTCGTCGAGCTTTACCATCCGTGGCATCGGCGACCTTTGCGTTGGCGTGAGTTGCGACAGCGCGACGGCGATCCACCAGAATGAATCGCCGCTCATCGGCACGCGCCTGTTCGAAACCGAGTTTTTCGACCTCGAACGCATCGAGGTGCTGCGCGGCCCACAGGGCACGCTGTTCGGTCGCAACGCGACCTCGGGCGTCGTCAACGTCGTCACCGCCAAGCCCAACCTCGACGCCTTTGGCGCGGCGGGCGAGTTCGAATATGGCAATTACAACAGCATCAAGGCCAAGGGCATGGTCAACCTGCCCATCGGCGACACGCTGGGTGTGCGCATCGCGGGCTTTTACCTCAACCGCGACGGCTATACGAAAAACCTGTTCGACGACAGCCGCATCGACGACCGCGACATGTATGCGATCCGCGGATCGATCCGCTGGCAGCCGACCCCCGACACGACGCTCGACCTCATGGGCTATTATTTCCGCGAGGACGACAACCGCCTGCGCATCCAGAAACAATATTGCCAGCGCGATCCCACCGGCGTTCTGGGTTGTCTGAACAACCGCCGCGATCCGGGCGTGACCAACGCCAATTCGACCTTTGTGGGGGTTCTGACAAGCGCCGAGTTCCTCGCGATCCGCGGCATCCCGACGGCGTTCGCGCTGGGTAGTCTCTACGGCCCCGACGCGCTTTCGACCTTCGCCCCGATCGCCGATCCGCGCGTCGTCAACACCGATTTTACGCCGACCTATTTCTCCGACGAACTGCAATTGCAGGGGCGTCTTGAGCACAGCTTCGGGGCGATCAACGTCTCGCTCGCCGGCGTCTATCAGGAAGCGCGGGTCGACAGCAGCCAGGATTACAACCTGTCGATCCAGGATCGCAGCTTCTTCGCGCCGGCGCTCAACACGCTTGCGGCCGCGGGAGCGGGTCTGGTTCCCGGTCTGCCTGCATCCTTCTTCGCCCCGATCGCGCAGGCGCTGATCCCCAACGGACCGAATGGGGTGCTATGCACGTCGCTGGCCGAGGAATCGGGACTGGGTTCCTATGGCGGCCGATCGCTCTGCACCGCAACACCTCAGGATTTCGACCGCTCGAACCAGAAGAGCAACGCCTGGTCGGGCGAAATGATCGTCAGCTCCGACTTTGATGGCCCGTTCAACTTCCTGCTGGGCGGCATTTACGGCGAGTCGCACCTCACCGAAAACAGCTATTATGTGAACTCGTTCGGCATCGACTATCTGACCGGGATTCTCGGCACCTTCACCGCGCTGGGATCGGGAGGCACGATTCCGCCATCTTTCCTCGCAACGCCCTTTTTCCGTAACAATACCGACGATCTGAAGGTCAAATCCTACGGATTCTTCGGCGAGGGCTATTATGAGATCAACGACGCGATCAAGCTGACCGTCGGACTGCGCTACAACAACGACAAGAAACGGGTACAGGCACGCTCGACGCTGGCCAGCTTCCTCGTTCCTTTCGGCCAGACCGGCAGCGCCTTCGATTCGCCGTTCGTCGGCGCGTTCGACGCCGATCCGGGGCTTGCCGGCAACCAGCTTTTCCAGGTCCGAAAGGTCGGTTTCGACGAGGTCACCGGCCGCGCGGTGCTCGACTGGAAGATCACGCCCGACAATCTCGTTTATGCGAGCTATTCGCGCGGTTACAAGTCGGGCGGTATCAACCCGCCGCTGCAACCGGCCTTTGCGGTCGATGAGGCCTTCTCGCCCGAAATCGTCAACGCATTCGAAATCGGGTCGAAGAACCGCTTTGGCGCGCTGCAGATCAACGTCACGGGCTTCTATTACCAGTATAAGGATCTGCAACTCAGCCGCATCGTCGCGCGCACGTCGGTCAACGACAATGTCGATGCGAATATCTGGGGCCTTGAAGCCGAAGCGGTGATCACGCCCACACCCGACTTTGTCGTCAATATCGGCGCGAGCTATCTCAACACCGAAGTGTCGAGCGACAAGTTCCTCGGCAACCCGCGCGATCCGTCGGGCGGCCGGTCGGACGCGGTGATCATCAAGGATATCACCAACGGGTCGAACTGCGCGGTCGTTCCGACGACGGCGGGCAACGCCGCGGGCACGGCGGGTTATGTCAGCGCGATCAACGCCAGCCTTGGCCTTCAGGGGCCCGCTGGCTTCGGCCCGAACAGCGGCATCAATTCGCCGGGCGCCTTTGGCATCTGTTCGGTTCTTCAGGCCAATGCGGCGACCGTGGGCGCCCTGTTCGGCGGCATCGCGATCGAAAATGCCGGCGTGCCGGTCAACATCCGCGGCAACAAGCTGCCGCAGGCGCCGAATGTGAAGTTCAGCGCGGGCGTCCAGTACACGCACAACTTCGCCAACGACATGTCGCTGACGCCGCGCCTCGACGTCACCTATACCGGCGACAGCTATGGCAATATCTTCAACGGCCGGATCAACGAGATCAATGGCTATGCGCAGGTCAATGCGCAGATCCAGCTGAATGGTCCCGACAAGAAATGGTTCGTGAAGGCGTTTGTTTCGAACATCTTCGACAGCCAGCCCGTCACCGGCCTGTATGTCACCGACCAGTCGTCGGGCCTGTTCACCAATGTGTTCACGCTCGACCCGCGCCGCTACGGCATCTCTGCCGGGTTCAAGTTCTGATCCCGCGGCGCGCGTAAACAACGAACCCCGGCCCCCCACGCGAGAGGCCGGGGTTTCTTTTTGCCGCAGCTCAAAGAAAAGGGCCGGGCCATCATGCGACGGCCCGGCCCCTTCGTCGATCCCGAAGGATCGGCGCGTCGATCAGAACTTGGCGCGCAGCTTCACCCCATAGAGGCGCGGCGGCGCCGGATAGACGGCGAAGCTCGCGCTTTGTTCGGGGATCGGGAACGCCGTGATGTTGTAATATTTGTTGAACAGATTCTCGACGTAGAACTCGACCGCATAATTCTGGTCGGGTCCGAAGTTCAGCCCCGCCCGCGCATTGACGATCGTATAGCCGTCGTTGGTCGTGAACGGCACCGCGACCGGATCGTTGATCGTGTTTGCGTCGCTGTTCATGCGCCAGTCGACATGCAGCAGGCCGCCGACATTGCTGCTGAGCTGCGGGGTCCAGGTGACCGCGCCGGTGACGACATGCTTGGGCGAATTGGTGAGCGGCAGGCCATTGTCCGGCCCGGCGACCGGATCCTTCACCTCGGTATCGATATAGGAATAGCCGAGCATGATGTTGAGGTTCGGCGCGGGACGGATAATCGATTCCAGCTCGACGCCCTGCGCCACCACCTTGTCGAAGTTCTGGACGACGAAGTTGTTCCCCTCGAACGCCAGATTCTGATAGCCCTTGAGCTCGGTGTAGAAGGCGTTGGCGTTGAACTGGAACGCCGTGCTCAGGTCGGTCTTCACACCGAACTCGAACGAATCGACATCTTCATTCCCGAACTCGAGGTCCGACGCCTGCGCGCCGTTGCCACCGAGGAACGCGGTGTCGAACGAACCGCGGTCGAGGTTGTAGCCGCCCGATTTATAGCCGCGGTCATAACCGCCATAGACCATGACGCGCTCGTCGAGCTTGACCGACAGCTTGGCGGTTCCGGTCAGCTTGCTCTCGCTGCGCTTGTCGCGATAGATGCCGTTGAACTCGGGATTGACGACGGGATTGCAGACGAGGTTGAAGATCGCATTGCCAAGCCCCGACGGCAGACCCTGGAGCGCCTGACGATAGAGGCCGTAGCGTGTGCTCTGCAAGGTCGCGCAGCCCGGCAGGTTCGACTGCAGGTCGGCGTCCAGCTTCTTCGATTCATGATTGTAGCGCAGGCCAAGGGTCAGCGAGACATTGTCGTTGAAGTCGATGATATTGTGCGTGAACAGCGCAAAGGCTTGGGTATCGACGCGGTAACGGTCGCCGACCTGACCCTGCCCCGCCTGCGGCCCCGGAAGCGGCGTCAGGAAGGTGTCGAGCACGCCCGCCTGCGCCGCGGCGGCCGCGAGCTGCGGGTTCGACGCCAGCAGCACCTGGCCCACCAGCGGCGCATTGGGGATCGACTGGAAAATCTGGAAGCCCGTCGGACCGGGCACCGACGCATCGGTCAGCGCGTTGATGAAGGCATCGACATATTGCGCGCCCTGCGTGCCAAAGCGGGTGCGTTCGGTGTAGTTGAGCTTTTCGTTGAGATAGAAGCCGCCGATCAGCCAGTCGACATGATCGTCGAACGCCGTGCCCTTCAGGCGGATTTCCTGCGTGAAGTCGCGCATCCCGATCGGCATATTCTCGCGATAGGCGCGGTCGATGCCGGAGAAGTCGACATCCATGCCGCGCGTCGCCTTCCAGTCGCGCCACGCGGTGATCGACGTCAGCTCGACGCCGCCCAGATCCCAGTCAAGCTGGCCCGACACGCCCCATTCGCGCATTTTTTCGGTGAGGTCGCGCGCGGGCGAATAGGCGACTTCGCGATCCTTCGGATTGAAGGGCGTCACGATGCCCGTCAGGCCGTTCGCGGCGGCGAGCCCCTGGATGACCGCGCTCGCGGCAAAGGCCGGCGTGCCCGGCTGCGCAAAGCCCGAATTGGTGTTGAGCGCGCCGCAGCATTGTTCGTCGGTCCGGGCATAGTCGGCGATCAGGCGGAACGAGACATCGTCCTTTTCGAACAAGGCCTGTCCGCGCACCGACCAGCGGTCGAGATCGTTGAAACGGCGGTCGCTGTTGACGTCTTTGATATAGCCGTCGCGCTTGTGATAACCGCCGTCGAGCCGCACTGCGAGCGTTTCGGATACCGGCCCCGTGACGCCGGCCTTCAGCTCGATCTCGTCCAGATTGCCATAGCTCGCCTCGGCATAACCACCGAGGTTGAAGCTCGGTTTTTGCGTGATGATGTTGAGCGCGCCGGCCGAGGTGTTGCGACCGAACAGCGTGCCCTGCGGCCCGCGCAGCACCTCGACGCGGTCGATCGGCGGCAGGTCGGCCAGCGCAAGGCCTGCCCGCGCGCGAAAAACGCCATCGACAAAAACGCCGACCGAGGGTTCGAAGCCGGGGTTGTCGCCCGCGGTGCCGATACCGCGAATGCGCAGCACGACGCCGGTGGCCGTGGACTGGCCGGTCGTCGCCTGAAAGCTGGGCGCGATCTGGCGAAGCCCGCGAATGTCGCTGATGCCGGAGTTTTCCAGCTGCTCGCCGCCGACCACATTGACCGCGATCGGAATATCCTGCGACCGTTGCGCGCGACCGGTGGCGGTGACGATGATGTCATTGCCATAATCGGCGTCGTCAAACGTTTCCGTGCCGTCGTCGGTGGCGGCTGGCGTCGCGGGGGCCGTGTCCTGGGCAAAGGCGAGGGCGGGAGTGGTCGCGGCGCACAGCATGGTGGCGCCCAACAGGATGTTGCGCAAAGTCATGGCTTGGTTCTCTCTCTCCAAAACCGCCGCGGCGCAGCCAAAGGCTTGTCGGGAGATGCCCGGCGGTTGGTGGCCGGTCTAGCGCACCCCGGCTTCGCGTCAACGCGCGCGCGTGTAAAACCTCGGCTTTTCTGTCGATTAGTGACACAAAAGCAACAGTTTACGCTACGGAAGCCATCACTCTACGATCACGAGCATATGATCGATCGGGATGCCGGAAAGGTGGTGCCTGGGGACGGGATCGAACCGCCGACACTGCGATTTTCAGTCGCATGCTCTACCAACTGAGCTACCCAGGCGAGGCGCTTGCGGCCCGACGGCCGCGCTGGCGAGCGGCGGCTATAGGCAGGGCGTTGCGTCCTGTCCAGCACCTTTGTTGGCGAATTATCCGTCGTCGAAACGATCATCGTCGGCGGTGCCATCGGGCGCCTGCTGGGCCGGCACGCGATAATCCTCGCCGAACCAGCGGAGCAGATCGCGGTCGCGGCAACCGCGGCTGCAAAAGGGCTTGAAGGCGGGATCGCGCGGCTTGCCGCAGAGCGGACAGCGCGGGGATTTACTGGGCATGGCCGCCTCCTGTCGCCGCGGGGTCGGCGACCAGCCGGATCGGGCGTCCGCAGCGTTGTTCGAGCTGCGCGATCCAGCCTGGGCGCGCTGCGATATGGTCGATCACTGCGCCGCGCGCGGTCAGCGTCAACACGCCCGCCCCGACCGCGCGCTCCGCGCGCCGCAGCAGCAGCGCGGCGTCGGTCCGCACGGGATCGAGCCGCACCTGTTCGATCAGCGATGGCCGATCGCGGCGCCGGATGATCTGCATGAAACCAAATCCGTTGACCGCCGTGCGCTCGAAAGGCGGCGGCAGCGCGGCGTCGATCGCAGCGTCGATCGCCCGCCGTTCCGCGCGTCCCGGCAGCGACGGAAAATCGATGCCGATCGACCCGCCGATGCCGCAACAGCGGATAACCGCCGCCGCCTCGACCGCGCCTGTCTTGGCGAGCGCCAGCGCGTCACCCTCGCCATCGATGTCGATCAGCACCATCGCCGGGGTCGCATCGACCCACAGCGCGCCGCCCGCGAAGGGCCAGTGCCCCGTGCGTACACAATCGATCATCTCGCTCCACCCCGCCGCTTCGAGCCGGTCGGCGGCCGTCGGATGCAGCAGGTTCACCGGCACACCACTTGCCGCGATTCGAGCACGCAAATCGGGGCCATCGCCCGGCACGGCGCCCGGTTCGGCCATCCGCGCGCGCGCGGGCTTGTCGCGGCCGCGCTCGCAAAGCGCCATGCGGGTGATCTCGACGGCGATCCGCGCGCCTGTCGAGGTGCCGGGCGGGACGTCGCCGAGCGTCGCCGGCGGTTCGCCTGGCCAGTCGAGCGCGACCAGTGCGTCCCTGCCGCTCCGCCCCGCCTCGATCAACCTTGCGGCGACGACCGCACCGACGCGCGGCCCTTCATCGTCACGCTCGATCCGCGCCTCGACGATACGGCCATCCACGACCAGCGCCGCGCGCGCCTCGCCGATCCCGGCCTCGTAAAGCCACTCAGCCAAGCGGGATTCCCACGCTGCTCAAAAGCGCCCGCGTTTCGAACAACGGCAAGCCAACGACATTGGAATGGCTACCCGACAGGAAGCGGACAAAGGCCTCGGCGCGGCCCTGGATCGCATAGCCCCCGGCCTTTCCCATCCCCTCGCCACTCGCGACATAGGCGTCGATCTCGGCGGCCGACAGCGCCTTGAAGGCGACGATCGTATCGACCGCGCGCACACGGGCCTTGCCGTCGGTGCCGACGACGCACACACCCGACCAGACATGATGGCGACGGCCCGACAGCAAGCCGAGCATCCGCCGCAGGTCAGGCTCGTCGGCCGGTTTTTCAAGGATTCGGCGCCCGACCGAGACGGTGGTGTCGCCCGCGAGCACAACCTCGTCCGGCGCCCGCGCAACCGCCAGCGCCTTGCCGCGCGCAAGGCGGACGACATAGTCGCGCGGCAGCTCGCCCTTCAGCGGCGTCTCGTCGATTTCGGGAGCGGCAATACGCGCGGGCATGACGCCTATCCGCGCCAGCAATTCGCGCCGACGCGGCGAGGTCGAGGCAAGCACGAGGGCGGGCATGGTCGCCGCGCCGCTCACTTGAAGCGATAGGTGATCCGACCCTTGGTCAGGTCATAGGGCGTGAGTTCGACGAGCACTTCGTCGCCGACGAGCACGCGGATGCGGTTCTTGCGCATCTTGCCCGCGGTGTGGCCCAGAATCTCGTGGTCGTTTTCCAGTTTGACGCGAAACATCGCGTTGGGCAGCAGTTCGACCACCTGGCCGCGCATTTCCAGAAGTTCTTCTTTCGCCATCGATCCTCTATGGGCTCAAAATATCAGGATGCGCGCCCATAACCGCAATTCGGGCCAATTGAAAGCAATCTGTCACAGTCGCTCACCGACCAGCCGCAGCTTGCGGGCGATGCGCCAGCCCAGGCTCTTTGCCCGCGCATGGCGCGGCCAGCGCGGTGGCATGGCGGGGTCCAGCCCCATGCGGCGCAACGCGGCGTTGGCGGCATGCGCCTCGGCCTCGCGATAGCTCCATTCGCTGCGCCAGGTGATCGACAGCGAAATCGACGGTGCATCGCCATTGACGACGAAATGCGGCGCCATCACGGGCATCAGCACGGCATCGCCGGGGCCAAGCGGCACCTGCTGCTCGCCGCCGCGAAACGCCTCGTCCCACGGCAGGTTGCGATGCCCGCCGGTGTGATAGCGTTCATGTTCGATGCGGCGCGCAAAGCGTTCGTCGCCCGCGGGCCAGACATTCATCACCTTCGTGCCGCGCAGCTGGAGCAGGATATTATGTTCGGGGTCGAAGTGGAACGGCGTGATCGACCCCGGCGACGAGATGAAGATAAAGCCCTGCGGCGTCAGCATCGCCCCGGTGCGCGGCACCACCACCGATTCCAGCTCGCCGAGCAGGTCCATCAAGAGCGCGCGATAGTCGGGCATCGTCTCGATATTCTTGAGCACCGCCCAACTGCCGTTGGTGTCGATCGTGCGGATCGTCTCGCCAATCGACAGCCCGTTCGAGGGGACATCCTCGGGCCGGATGCCGACGGGCAGATTGCCGGGGTTATATTCGACCGCGCTCGCGGACAGCGTCTCGCCAAGCCGCGCCAGCGCCTCGATCGACAGCAGGGGATGGTCGGGCAGGTTGTGGTGGAGCAGCCCCGCCTGCGCCGGATAAAGCGTGGCCATGCTTGCCAGCGTTTCAGCCGGAAAGACGGGGCGGTTGATCGTCTGATGCACGGTCATGTCGGGCTTTCCACTTCATCGGCGTGCTGAGCGGCACCCTTCCAGCGCCGCCACATTCGCTCGGCGCGCATCAGCATCGCAAAACGCAGCCGGTCGGAGCGCCCTGTCAGCGGGACGTTGACCCAGACGAGCGCACGGCGTTCGCGCCAGACGCTGTCGATCATCGGATGGCCGGGCGCGGCGCAGCTGTCGACCCATTCGATGCGCGGGTCGTCGAGCAGGTCCAGATTCGCCTGTTGCAACAGGACGCCCGGCGAAAAGCGTGCATAATCCTCATCGAACGCGGTCTTGAACGAAAAGCCGCCGGGCGGGCACAGGAAGTTGACGAGCATTGCCAGCGGGCGGCCATCGAGGTCGAGCGCGCGCATGTCGAGCCGCCCCGCCGCGGCGGCGGCGGGCACGATGGCGCGGAACCAGGCCTGGGTGTCGCTGTTACTCGCAAGCGCCGATCCCGCGCGCCCCTTCCAGCCGCGCGCCTCCAGGGCGAGGAAGGCGTCGATCCACGGACCCGGCGGATCGCCCGCCTGCCACCGGCGAAATTGCACCACACCCTCATCGGCGAGCCGGTTCGCCTGCCGCCTCAATTCCTTGCGCTTCTTCGCGCGCACCGCTGCGTCCCAATAGGCGGCGGGCGAGAGGTCGCTTGCGAGCAGCGCACGCTCCTCGCGGTGGACGACCACGGCCTCGCCACCACGCCCCCGCGCCGCATCGATCAGCGCGCGGTGGAGCGGCCCGTCCTCGGTCAATCGCGGCACATGCAGCAAGGTGCGCGCCCAGGGCGCCGCATCGCACCAGCCGAGCAGGATCGACCAGAACAGGCTTTCAAAACCTGCGCGCACCAGAGGCGCGCCGTGAAAATGATTGGGGTGCGCCCAGCCCACGGCGTGACGCAGCGGCAGGCGGCTGTAACGCGCCGCGGGTGCGAGCGGCATCACGCCGATCAGCGGCCCGTCCGCGCCGCCCTGCACGACGATAAGCCGCGCTTGGCGTTCGGGATCGAGCAGGTGCAGTGCCGATTGCAGGCACCAGCGTTCGGCAAAGGGATTGGGCTCGCTTGCCTCGCCCGCCAGCCCGTCCCACGCCGCCGCCAGCCCCTCCGACAGCGCCAGCGGATCGACCACGCGCACCGTCAGCGGCGCGGCGTCGATGCTGCTGACCGGAAAGGCAGGATGGACCGTCATCGGCGAGAGATTAGCAGCGAAGCGTTAAAATGGGGTGGCGATTTGAGCGGGGGGCGTGCCGCGCGAAGCCGAATGAGATGGTGGTATTCGACCAATTGCGGCCATAAAGCCCCTCCCCTTCAGGGGAGGGGTTGATTTCACCACCCCAAACCGGACATCCACAAAAAAACGCTGTCCTACATGCACCGCCTGTGCCAGCCTTCATCCCGGCGCTTTCAATATGTGGACAAAAGCGATCGCCGCCCGGCCAGCAGGCGTGCGCAGCAGGCGGGCGCGCATGTCCGGCAGGCGCGGCAAGCTGCTTGACGCACAAGGCTGACCTTTACTGACCTTTGGCCAAAACGACTGACGGCCCCGACCTTCCAAGCGGACGCACCGGGATCAGATCCCGAACAGCTTCGCCAGCGACTTTTCCAGCATGAAAAATTGCCAGATCAACCGCCCATGGTCGCGGCGGCCCGACTGGTGCGCGGCGACGATCCGCTCGATCTCGGCCATGTCGAACCAGCCGCTCCGGGCAAGCGTAGACGAGGTTGCCAGCGCCTTCGCCTGCTGGGCGAGCGCGCCGCGGAACCAGGCCGACACTGGCGTCACGAACCCCATCTTGGGCCGATAGAGGATGTCGTGCGGCAGATAGCGTTCCATCGCCTGCTTCAATAGCGCCTTGCCCGTGCCGCCCTTGACCCGCATCGACGCGGGCAGGCTCGCGGCGAACTCGACGAGCCGGTAATCGAGCAAAGGCTCGCGCGCCTCCAGGCTGACCGCCATGCTCATCCGGTCGGTCTTGGTCAAAATGTCGCCGGGCAGCCAGATTTTGAGGTCGGCATATTGCGCGCGGTCGAGCGGTTCGCGCGCGGGCGCCTCCGCCATCGCCTTCCAGTATCGCCCCTCGGCGACATGATCGCCCAGCCCGCGGATCGCTGCATCGTTGAACAGCCGCGCGCGCTGCACCGGTCCCGTCACCCCGACCGCCTCGGCATAACCCTCCGCGCCGCTCTTCGACAGGCTGGCGAGCGTTGCACGCGCGCGGAGCGGACGCGGCGCCCAGTCCATCTGCGGCCAGACATGCGATAGCGGGCCCAGCACACCGCGGCGCAGGAAACCGGGGATCAGCCCGCGCAGCTTTTCTTCCTGATGCTGGAACACCAGCCGCCGATAGCCCGCAAACGCCTCGTCGGCGCCGTCGCCCGACAAAGCCACCGTCACCTCCTCGCGCGCCAGCTCGCACACCCGGTACGTCGGCAGCGCGCTCGCGTCGGCAAAGGGTTCGTCGAACATGTCGGCGATCCGGTCGATCAGCGCGAAATCGCCCGCCGCCACCGTGCGCGTGCGGTGATCGGTCGCGAAGCGCTCGGCGATTTGCTGCGCATAGGCCGTCTCGTCGAGCGCCGCTTGGTCGAACCCGATCGTGCAGGTCTTGACCGCCTTCGCGCTCGCCTCGGCCATCAGCGCGACGACCGCGCTCGAATCGACCCCGCCCGACAGAAAGGCGCCCAAGGGCACGTCGGCGACCATGCGGTCGGTCACGGCGGCGCGCATCAGATAAACCAGATGTTCGGCCGCCTCGCCCTCGCTCGCCTTGATCCGCCGCGAAAAATCGGGCGCCCACCAGCAGGTCGGCGCGGGCACGCCCTTGCCGCGTTCGAGCATCAGATAATGCCCGGCGGGCAGCTTCTCGATCCCCGCAACGATGCAATTGTCGTCGGGGACATAGCCGAGCGCGAAGAAATCCTCGACCGCGGAGAAACTGGCTTCCTGCCGCAGCAGGGGATGGCGCAGCAACCCTTTCAGTTCCGACGCGAACGCCACCGATCCGTCCGCCAGCCGCGCATAGTGCAGCGGCTTCACCCCCAGCCGGTCGCGCGCGAGGAACAGGCAGCCGCGCGCATGGTCGTGGATCGCAAAGGCGAACATGCCGTTGAGCCGCGACAGGCATTCGGGCCCCCATTGCCGCCACGCCGCGATGATGACCTCGGTATCGCCGCTGGTGCGGAAACGGTGCCCGCGATCCTCGAGTTCGGCGCGCAGTTCGCGGAAGTTATAGATTTCGCCGTTGTAGGTGAGCGTCACCGCCTCATCGTCGCTCGCCATCGGCTGCGGGCTGCCCGCAATGTCGATGATCGAGAGGCGCAGGTGCGCCAGCCCGACGCCGGGCGCGGTCCATTCGCCCGACCCGTCGGGGCCGCGATGCTGCATCGGCTGGAGCATCGCGCGCAGCCGCGCCGGATCGACCGGTTTCGCGGTCTCAAGATGATAGATGCCCGCGATGCCGCACATGGGTCGGTCCTAGCGGCTTTTGAGCGCGCGGTCAGCCATCGCCCTGGCTCCGCCCGACGCGGAAACGAAATCCCTGATCGCATCGCGCCCGCCCTGCGCCGTCTCGCTCGACACGATCAGCGTCAGCGCGCGCGGGTCGCCGCCGGCAAGGCGCGCTTTCAGCCCCGCCAGCTTGGCCGAACGCGCGCTGCCCGTCACGTCGCCGCCGACGACATACCAGGTCGCGGCGTCGCGCAGCACCGGGCCGGGGTGCAGCAGGCGTTCGGTCTTGCCCCCATCGACGGCGGGCAGCGCCGCGCTCCACGCCCATCGGCTGTCGGGATCGACCGCGCCCTGCCCGAAGGCGACGACCTCGCGCCCCTCGGCCTGGCGCTCATAACCGCCGATCGCGACGGTCACGACCTGCCCCTTCGCGTTCGCAAAGTGCCGCAAAAGCCGCTGGTCGGCGCCGTCGAAGCGCGGCGTCCAGGGGATGCCGCCGACACGCGCTTCGCGCCAGCCCGGCGGCGCCTCGACCGCCATGGTGGGCGGCAACGGCGCGCTGCGCCCGGCGACGAGCAGACCCCATGCGGCGAACAGCAGCGGCAAGAGCAAGGCGGCGGGCAGCACCGCGCGGCCCGGCCCCGCAAAACGGATCGGCCCCTCCAGCCCACGCACATCCACGGCGGCGTCGTTCGCGGGCCGGTCGAACCAGCGCCGCGCCGCCAGCATCACGATCAGGATGACGAGGCCGAAGAAGATCCAGCCATAGACAATATGGTCGATCCCGCCCGCCGCCTCGATCCCCCAGACCTCGGCCGCGAGCATCGTCCCATAGGCGCGCAGCGCATTGGCCAGGATCGTCGTCGCGAGCGCGGCGACGACAAAGACGATCCGCCGCGTCCAGCTCTTGAAGCAAAGATGCGCCGCGAACGCGGCATAGGCGAGCATCGCGATCAGGAAATTGACTCCCGAACATTCCTCGGCCACCTCGAAAAAACCCGCGCGCGTGGTGATGAACACGCCCTGCATCTCGGCAGCGAAGCCCGACAGGTGGAGCAGCGCGACGCTGATATGTGCGGTAAAGGTCTGGAGCAGCGGCACCAGCTCCTCGCCGAAGGGAACGAGCAGCAGCGCATAGGCGAGCGGGAAGAGCAGCCCGCGCACCAGCTTTTCGCCGAGCGCGACGCCCACCGCGCCCTGGAGCATCAGCACGAGGCCGAGCTGGCGGAACAACGCCACCCCCGCCGCCTCGCCGACGAGCCAGACGCACCCCGCCCCCGTCATCCACAGCAACGCGGGCCACCAGAAGGTCGGCGCCAGCGGGCGCAACAGGTCGATCCGCTGCGCGACCAGCCAGCCGATCAGCGGCACCATCAGCAGGCAATGGGTAAAGGTCGAACTGTTCCACCAGATGCCCGCCATGTCGGCGGCGTCGCGCCAGAAGAGCGCGAGGATCACCGCCGCCAGCAAGGCCAGCGTGACCAGATGGCGCTGCCAGCGTGTCATGCGGGCAGCCCCAGCAATGCGCCAAGCGGCGCCATGCGCGCGTCCCAGCCATAGCGCGCGATCATCCGTGCGCGTGCCGCCTGTCCCATGTGCGCCGCCGCATCGCGATCGCCGAACAGCATGCACACCGCGTCGGCCATCGCCGCGGCATCATCCGCGACGAGCAGATGTTCGCCCGGCGCCGCGTCGATTCCCGTCGCCGCGGCGGCGCTCGCCACTACCGGTCGCGCCATCGCCATCGCCTCGAGCAATTTGTTCTGCACACCGCGCGCGAGCAGGAGCGGGGCCACCACCGCGTCGGCGGCGGCAAGCCACGGCCGCACGTCGGGCACTTCGCCGGTCACGATCACGCCGGGCTGCTTCGCGAGCGCGCGCACCTCCGCGCTCGGCGCGCGCCCGACGACCGCGAAGCGCGCCGCGGGGTGTCGCCGCCGGATCAGCGGCAAAATATCGGCGGCGAACCAGCGCGCCGCGTCGATATTGGGGCGATAGTCCATCTGCCCGGTGAACACCGCAAGCGGCCCGTCGCCATGACCCACCGGATCAAACGGCAGCGCCGGGTCGAAACGATCGGTGTCGATCCCGTTCCCGACCGCCAGCACCTTATCGGCCGCCAACCCGCTCTTTTGCCGAAAGAGCGCCGCTTCGGCCTCGCTGACGAACAGGCTGGCGGCGACGCGCCGCGCGATCCCGACCTCATAGGCGCCGAGCACCCGCGCCTCGCGCCGATGCACCCAGTTGAGCGGCTGGCGCCTGTCCTGCTTGGCGTAGGCGCCGAACTTGGCCGAATCGACGTCGACGAAATCCATCAGCACCGGGCCGTCGAACCGGGCGGGCAGATATTGCGCCATCTGCCCCGAAAAGGCGACGATATGGCTGATGTCGCCCCGCCCGATCAGCGCATCGACCTGACGCGCCAGGGCCTTGCTCCGAAACAGGTGGATCGACACCGGCTCACGGCGCAGCACGGCCTCTGCCAAGGCGATCGGACGCGACACCCGGCGCCCTTCGATCGCCAGGCTCTTGCAAAGCGGCGCCAGTTTCGCGCGCGCAAGTGCGGCATCGGCATCATTATCGGCGAGCGCCGCCACATGCACCGGCGCCAGTTTCGCCAGCGCCTCGAACATATGCCAGCTGCGGATGCGGTCGCCGCGGTCGGGCGGCCACGGCGCGCGATGCACGAGGAACAGGATTTCAGGCATCGCCCCCTACTCCATCATTGTGAGGAGCCGAAGGCGACGCGGCAATCTCCAGCCATCGACCGCGCACAAGGCCGCCTTCTGGAGATTGCTTCGCCTGCGGCTCGCAATGACGAGGGGATATTGGCCACGCCCGTTCACCCCAATCCGCGCGCGATCAGCGGGCCGATGCGGTTCGCCGCCCACAGCGGCAGCCGCTTCCACAGATCGACCTGCATCCGGTATTTCGCGCTGTTCGGATTGGTATCGCGCGCGCGCCGCCCCGGCGCGAGCCAGCGCGCATAGGCGAGCGGCTGCGGCTCGAAACCCCAATTCTTCTTGTAGTAACAGGGACCGGTGCCGACCTTCGACCGCCCGAAATCGAAAGCGATGCACTGCCTCGCCCGAGCGTGACTCATCAAAGCGAAATACATCAACTCATTGGCACGGAGGCGCCGCGCGTCGGCGAGCCCACCGCCCCAATAGGGCATCACCACGCCGCGCCAATAAAGACTGAGCACACTGGCTATCGGCCGTCCGCCGTCGCGCACGGTCAATATGTCGGCACCCTCGCCAAAGGCGTCGAGCACCGCATCGAACAGGCTCTTGGGAAAAACGGGCGTGCCAAGATTGCGGACGCTGGTGGCGTAAACGCGATAATGATCGTCCCGTTCAGCATCGTCACGCCCGATGGTAACGGTCAGCGCGCTCGCCCGCGCCTTGCGCACCTCGGCGCGCTGCTTGCGCGGGATGGCGAGCAGTTCGGCGTCGTCATCACCGGCGAGGTCGCGCGCAAAGCCCGCATAGACGCCCTCGTCGCGCATCCAGCCCTCGCCTTCGGGCAGCGGGCCGCCGCGTAGTTCGACCGACGGCACGCCGAGTGCCCGCGCCATCTCCGCCGCGCCGCTTGCCAGCGTCGCGGCCACGGCGCGATCGTCGGCCAAGATGCCGCCGCCGACGGCAAAGCCGCTACCGACGAGCGCCTGCCCGAACAGTGGCGAGCGGATGTGGTGCAGCGGCAGCAGCCCGGTCAGGCCGCCGCGCGCATCGCGCGCGGTCACCAGATGGCATCGATGCCCGGTCGCCCTGGTGATCGCCTCACACCACGCTCGGCTGTGGAACGGTGTCGCCTGCGGATGGGCCGCGACATAGGCGTCCCATTCGGCCGCGTCGGACAGCGGTGTGCCAGCGAACGCCTTCATCGCCGGGTCGGCGAGCGCATTCACGCCGCGGCCTGCCAAGGCGCAGCGCGCTGCTGCTGCGCGGGCAGCAGCGCGTCGGCGCGCGTCCAGTCGAAATCGGCGAGCAGTTTCTTCAGCTTGCCCGCCATGGCCGACAAGCCGCTGTAATGACGGATCTTCGACCGGATCGACGCATCGGCGACGCGCGGTTGGCCGGGGTCGATCTCCCACGGATGGAAATAGAGGATCGCCGGATGCCCCTCGGCATTCATTTGCGCGATCGCCCAGCGCGTGAAGCCATAGGGCAGCATTCGCATGAAGCCGCCGCCGCCCGCCGCCAGCGTCCGCCCGGCGAAACGCGCGGTCGTCACCGGCCATTCGACGAGGTCGCTGCCCGTGACCGGCCGCCACGCATGGCGCGGGCTTTGCGGCCAGCCATAATGGTCGTGGACCACCGGCGCGACGCTTGACGAATAGGCATAGCCCTGTTCGGCGAGCACAGGATGGGCCCAGGGCGTGCGTGCGTCGACCGAAAAGCTGGGCGCGCGATAACCGCGCACGGCGACGCCGCCGATGTCTTCAAGGATCGCGCGCGTTTTCAGAAGGTCGGCCGCAAACTCGTCCGCCGTCATCGCGAACACGCGCTTGTGGTCATAGCCGTGGCTCGCCAGTTCGTGCCCCGCCGCGACGATGCGGCGGATCAGCGCCGGATAGCGTTCGGCGACCCAGCCCAATGTGAAAAATGTGCCTTTCACCCCCGCATCGGCGAAAATCTTCAGCACCGCGTCGCAATTCGCCTCGACCCGGCATTCGAGCGTCGGCCAGTCGGCGCGGTCGATCGTGCGCTCAAAGGCGCCGACCTGAAACCAGTCCTCGACATCGACCGACAGGCCGTTCTGCATCTTTCCTCACCTTCGCAGGCCCGATAGCCGGTTTCGGCCGGGCTGTCAGGCCGCCCAGGTCTGCGACTTTGCCGGATTGGGCGCGTTTTCGGGATCGCGCTCGACCCATTCGATGAGCAGGTCGAGCACACGGCGCAGCGCTTCGTCCTGTTCGACGAGCCGCGCCTCGAGCGATGCAACCTGCTTTTCCAGCGCGGCGAGATGGTCTGGATCGACCGCCGGAACCGCGGACGCGGTATCTTCTGCCTCGGCGACAGGCTGCGAGGCCAGCGCGACAATGCGCGCTGGTTCGGCTGGCGCGGCGAAGGGCGCGGGGGCGTCGGCAGCAGGCTCGTCCACGCGGCGCGGCCATTCGGATGCCGTTTCGTTCGCCGCGGCGGGCGGCGCAAAGGGCGCCGGGGTCGGTGCGGCGGCGGTGGCGGCGGCCGCGACGACCTCCTCGACCGGCAGCGGCGCGAGCGTCGATGCGTCGATGCCGCGGTCGGCCTCGATCTCGGCGATCACCGAGCGGACATTCTGCGCGGTGATGCGGTTCATCTGTTCGACCGCGCCATACAGCAGCAGGCGGCTGACCAGCACATTGAGCTTGCGCGGCACGCCTTCGCTGTAATCGAAGATTTCCTCGAAAGCGTCGGGGCTGAAGCTGGGGTTGCCCGTCCAGCCGACCTTGCCGAGACGGTGGAGGATATAGGGTTCGACCTCTTCGGGCTCCATCGGGTCGAGGTGATGCGTCGCGATCACGCGCTGGCGCAATTGCTCGAGCGTCGGCGAGTGGAACAGCGTCTGGCGGAACTCGGGCTGGCCGAGCAGGAAGATTTGCAGGAGCGAATGACCGCCGAGCTGGAAGTTCGACAGCATCCGCAGTTCTTCGAGCGCCGAAACGGCGAGATTTTGTCCCTCATCGACGATCAGCAGCGTGCGTTTGCCCGCGCGCGCCTGTTCGCGCAGATATTGTTCCATCGACCGCAGCAGTTCGGCCTTGCTCTGCCCTTCCCAGTCGATGCCGAATTGTTCGGCGACAAGGCGGAGCAGATCGTCGCCCTCAACCTGCGTCGACACCAGCTTGACCGCGGTCAGCCGGCTGGGGTCGATCGTGTTCATCAGATGGCCGACGAGCGTCGTCTTGCCCGCACCGACGTCGCCGGTGATGACGATGAAGCCCTCGCCCTGCGCGAGGCCATAGCCCAGATAGGACATCGCCTTGCGGTGCGTCCCGCTCTCGAAATAGAAATGCGGATCTGGCGTCAGCTGGAACGGACGGCCGGTGAAACCATAATACTGATCGTACATCGCAAAAAATCCCGTTGCTTGGTCAGAAGTTGTAACGCAGTCCCACCAAAGCTGAACCTATGAGCTGGCTGTTGAAGCCGTCCTGATCGAAAGCGTTGAGGCTGGCCGCCGCGGTGCCGGTCAGGCCGCGCCAGAAGCGCCGTGAATAGGCGGCCGCCAGCCCCGCCGACTGGACGTCGCTGGCACCCGGCGCGCCATTGTCGAAATAATTGACATAGCCCGACAGGCTGAGGTCCGAATCGGCGTCAAGCTGGCGCCCTGCGGACACGAAAAGATACCAGTTTTCGTCCGTGATCCCGTCAAGGTCGGCGATCGGCGACAGCTGCGGCGCGAGCAGGCGGCGCTGATCGTAACCGACGCCGACGCCATAGGCCCAGCGGCCATAACGCGACGACATCGTCGCCTGCACCCCGCGGCTGCGATATTGCGCCGCGGTGGCGTTGCCGAGCTGGTTGTTGAGACAGCCGCCGCCCTGCTGGCCAAAGACGCAGGGATTGATGTCGCCGTCGATCGGATTGCGCGTCGGGTCGAACTGCGTCGGCAGCGCCGCCAGCCCGCCCGACAGCCCGCGTCCGAGGCTCGACAGCCCGTCATAGACGCCGACCTGCACCGTCGTCGCATGATCGGCGCGATAGGCGAAGCTGCCCGTATAGATGGTGTCGCCATAGCGCCGCCCGACGCGGGCGGTGAGCGAGGTGCGGCGGCTCGGGCGCCACATCACCCCGGCGTCCCAGATCAGCCCGTCGGTGTCGAACGACAGGCGGCGCGGGGTCGATTTGTCGGTGACGAAACGACCGTTCGCGTCGCGCACCGGAAGGCCATTCGCGTCGAGCACCGGATCGCGCTGGCCGATTTCGATGTCCTCGTAACCGACGCCGCCCAGCAACGCGACGGTCGGGCCGACCGGCACGGTGACGTCGGCGCGCGCATATTTGCCCTCGAAACGCTGGTCGAGCTGGCTCGCATCCTCGCGCTCGTAACCACCCGACACCTGCCAGCCGAACGGCAGGTCGCCGGGCCGCGCGCCGACGCTGGCCCAGGCGACGTGGTTGGTCGAACTGTCGAAAATATCCTGCGGCCGGCTGCCCGGCGACAGGATCGCGGGGGTGTCGATATCGACCTTGGTATAGCCGAAGCGATAACCCGCGCCGACGTCGAGCCCGGCGATGCGCCGTGCAAAGGTCGGCCCGGCATAGATGGAATAAAGGTCCGCGACATTGCTGGCATCGCCGATGAACAACCCGCTGTCGGCGCCCTGCCCGTCGGCGCGCGTGCGCGTCGCCAGCGCCCCCGCCTCCAGATTGAGTCCGCGCGCCGCCTCGATCCGCCCGCGCGCCAGGCCGCTGATCGTGCCCGAATCGCCAAGATCGCCGTTCCAGCCGAAGCGATGTTCATAGCGCAGCGTCGCCGCCACTTCGGCGCGCCGCGTGACGATCGCGGCGTCGATGCCGGCCGCGACGGTCGTATAGGTGAGCACGTCGCCGCCATTCTTCAGGTCGGCGGTGAGCACCTGCCCGATTTCGAGATAGGGGCTGACGTCGACCGTCTTCTGCGCGCGGCGGCCTTCGGCGCGCGACGCCGCGCGGCCCGATTCGGCTTGCGGCGCGCTCGGCGGCGCGTCGCTTGCGCCCGGATCGCCCGAAAACTGGGCGTGCGCGCTGGTCGCGGCTCCCGCGAGCGATAGCGCGACCAGCATACTCGCGCCGCGCAAGGCAAGATGCGCGTTCATCAGGCGCTTCCCTGTCCGTAATAGGTGCCGAAGCGGCGCCCGCCCGGCGAGAATTTGACCCCGTTCAGAAGCAGCTGGATCTGCGGACACGCGCCCATCAGCCCGATCGCGTCGCGCAGCGCGCTTTCAAGCGTCGTGTCGGCGCGCACGACCAGGATCGTCTGTCCGACATGCCCCGCGAGCACCGCCGCGGGCGATGCCGCGAGAATCGGCGGCGAATCGAGGATCAGGATGCGCCCCGGCGCCCCGGCTTCGAGCTGCGCGAGCAGCGCCTCCGTCCGCGCCGAGGCGAGCAATTCGGTGTCGTGCATGTGATGCGCGCCCGCGGGCATGACTTTCAGCCCCGGAATGTCGGTCTGGATCAGGCAGTCGCCAACCGCCAGATGCGGGTCGGCGAGCGCATCCATCAGGCCGGGGCCATTTTCCAGCCCGAGCGTGTCGAGCACGCTCGGCTTCGCAATGTCGGCGTCGATCAGCAGCACGTCGTGATCGGCCTCGACTGCCAGGCTGAGCGCCAGATTGACCGCCGAAAAGGTCTTGCCCTCGCCCGGATTGGCCGAGGCGATCAGCACGCGGTGCCCGCGCGGCAGGATCGGGCGATTGCCCGCGCCGCCGATATTGCGGATCAACTCGCGCTTCACGATGCGATATTCTTCGGAAATGCCCGTGACCGGGGTGCCCGGCACGACCATCCCGTGCGCCGCAAGCCGCTCGCGATCGATCGTCCCCTGCCGCGTCGGCACGATCGCGGGCGCGGCCTTTGCAAGCTCCTTGCCCGGCGACGGTGCGGTTTCGACGACGGGTTCGCAGTGTTCGGCGGTCGGCGCACCGGCGACGGGCTCCGCCTTGACCTTCTTCGCCTTCTTCTCCGGTTCGGGCGGCAGGCTCGATACGTCGATCGTCGGCGCATTGCCGACGGGGTCGAGCCCGAACATGTCGGCAGCGCGTTCGAGCAGCGAGGGTGGACGCTTGATTTTGCGTTGGTCGTTCATGTCATCGTCCCCCGTCACGCAACCATGCCGCGCTGGATGAACTCTACGACCAGCAGCAACGCATAAAGCCCGACGAGCGCGCCTCCTCCCCCTGCCAGCCAGACGAGCTTCTTGCGGCGGTCGCGCTGGCGCTCCGGCGTCAAGACTTCGGTGATCGACCCGATCACCGGCAGGCCGCTCGCGCGCTCGAGGCGCGCGGCGGTCGCATAGCTTGTCCGCACCTGCGACAGGCCAAAGGCGACACCGACCCCGCCGCCGATGCCCGCGAGCAGCACCAGCGTCAGGAACAGCGGCCGGTTGGGTGCCGCCGGACTTGTCGGTTTCGACGGCGGGTCGAGCAGTTCGATGCGGATCGCGTCGGTTTCGGTCTGCACTTCGCCGCGCAGCCGCACCTGTTCGCGCTGCGCGAGCAGCTTGTCATATTGCGCCTTGAACGCAGTATATTCGCCATTGATCCGGTCATATTCGGCGGCGATGCCGGGGTTCTGGATCTGCTGCGCGGTGATCCGCGCAATGTCGCCCATCAACTGGCTCTTGCGTGCCGTCAGCGCGCTCACCGTCGCCTGTCGTTCGGCGCGCATCGCGGCGAGCGACGCATAGGCCGGGTTCTGGACACCGCCGCCGCCCCCCGATCCTTCGCGGTCGGCCTGCGCCTTCAGCGAGGCGATCTGGCTCTTCAAGGCAATCACATCGGGGTGCGCGTCGGTCAGCCCGCGCGAACGCATCGCCGACAGTTCATTCTGCGCACCCGCCAGCTGCTGTCGCGCGACACTCCCGCCAACACCGCCGACGCCGGGGATGGTTGCGGGAGTCGAGGCAAGCTGGCCGTTCGCCGCCGCCAGTTGCGCCTGCGCGGCGACAAGCTGCGAATCGATCTGACTGAGTTCCGCGCGCGCCGTCTCGACGCGCTGCGCGGGCGATCCGGCGCCGCCGGGGACCAGCCCGATATTCTGCGCCTCGAACGCCGCGCGCCGCGCCTCGACCTCGCGCAGCGCCTTTTCGCGGTCGGCGATCTGCGCGTCCAGGAACTTCAGCCCTTCGCGCGCATTCATCCGGCCGCCGCGCAGCTGGTCGTCGCGGAACACGGTAATCAGGCTTTCGAGCACAGCCGACGCCAGCTTCGCATTGTCGGCGTCGGACAGGCTGCCGATGGCGATGCTGGAGGTGATTTCGAAGATATTGTCCTGCTGCGGCACGACCTTGATATTTTTTTGCAGCATCGCCACCGCGTTGGCCTTGTCGCGCTCGCTCGCGCCCGCGGGCAGCAGGCCCGTCGTCGCCGCGACCTTTTCCATGTTGCGCGCGCTGGTCAGCGTCTCGCGGATCTGGTCGATCTGTGCGCGGCCGCCGCCGATCTGCGCGTCGTCGGGCAGGATTTCGTTGACGTCGACGAGCAGGCGCGCACGGCTGTCATAGCGGTTGGGGATCGACGCGATCGCCAGCCAGCCGAGGATGCAGATGCCCCACGCGACTGCAAGGACAAGCCACCGGCGCGTCCAGACGCTGTGCAGTGCCACCCGGAGTTCGTCGTAGAGGCTGTTCATCGCGGTAAATCGATCCTTGGGATGGGGTTGGCGCGTCGCGCTTCGGCGTCAGAACATGCTTTCGGGGATGATGATGACGTCGCCCGGCTGCAACCGCACATTCGCCTTGATATCGCCGCGCTTGATCAGGTCGTTCAGCCGCAGCCCGAACTCCTGCTGCTTGCCCGTCCCCTTGTCGTAACGGACGAGTCGCGCCTTGTTGCCCGCCGCATATTCGCCGAGCCCGCCCACCGCAATCATCGCGTCGAGCACGGTCATGTTCGCGCGGAACGGGATCGATGCCGGTTTCTCGGTCGCGCCGACGATGCGCACCTGCTGCGAAAAGGTGCTGTTGAAGCTGGTGACGATAACGCTCACGATCGGGTCGGTGATATATTGGCTGAGCTGGAGCTTGATGTCCTGTTGCAGCATCGTCGGCGTCTTGCCCACCGCGGGCATGTCGGTGATCAGCGGCGTGGTGATCCGCCCGTCGGGCCGCACCTGTACCTTGCCGCCAAGTTCGGGGTTGCGCCACACGAAAATCTGAAGCTCGTCGAGCGGGCCGATGATATATTCCTCGCCCGGCCCTTCCTGGTTCTGGACGAAGTTGGCGCTGGGCAGTTGCGGCGCGCTGCCGCCGGCACCCATACACCCCGTCAAAGCCGTTACCGCGATGCCCGAGGCGAGCACGGCGCGCAGGGCGCGAAGCGAGGGGTAGGAAGCCATAATCATCAACCTTTCGAGCCGCCGGGGAAGCCGCGGTCCGGACCTTCAGCGGCGACAGCCATTGCATCACCGTCCGCCATTGCGCGAAAAGGGTGAACATAATGTTAGTATTGGCATAAGTTCGGCCCGTACGCTTCCAGATATGTCCCGGAAAGGAACAGAATCGAGAGGCTATACCAGCAGCTCGCGCGCCGGCCCCTGCCCCAGAAACGCCGCCGGACTCGCGCTCGCGCCATAGGCCCCGGCCTGGAAGATCGCGATCAGATCGCCGACGTCGGCGCGCGGCAGTGCGACCTGATCGCCAAGCCGGTCGAGCGGGGTGCACAGGCAGCCAACGACCGCAACGGTCTCGACGGGCTCACGGCCAAAGGCGTTCGCCACCGCGATCGGATAGTTGCGACGGATGACGGTGCCGAAATTGCCGCTTGCCGCCAACTGGTGATGCAGGCCGCCGTCGGTGACGAGGAAGGTTTCGCCATGGCTGACCTTCCGGTCGACGATGCGCGTCAGATAAACCCCCGCCTCGGCCACGAGCCAGCGACCCAGTTCCATCGCAAAGCGGCTGTCCGCCAGCGCGGCGTCGCGCGCGGCCAGCGTCTCGCCGAGCGCTTCCCCCACCGCCGCCGCATCGACCGCGGTATCACCGGGGAAATAGGGCACCCCCATCCCGCCGCCCAGATTGACGAGCGGCGGCGCAGTCCCGATCGCGTCCGCAAGCCGCGCCGCGAGCGCGACCGTCTGCGCCTGCATTTCGGCGATGGCGGCCGCGTCAAGCGCTTGCGATCCGGCGAAAATATGAAAACCCCGCCAGTCGGCGCCCGCATCGATCAGGCGGCGCACGAGCGCCGGAACCGCGGCAGCATCGACCCCGAAGGGCTTGGCGCCGCCGCCCATCTTCATCCCCGATCCCTTGAGGTCGAAGTCGGGATTGACGCGCACCGCGAGCCGCGGCGTCGCGCCCAGGTGCGCCGCGATCGCCAATGCGCGCTCTGCCTCGCCCGCGGATTCGAGGTTCAGCGTCGCGCCTGCTTCAAGCGCCGCCTCCAGCTCGCGGTCGCGCTTGCCCGGCCCGGCGAAGCTGATGTGCGCGGCATCCATCCCGCTCGCCAGCGCCGCCTTCAACTCGCCGCCCGACGCCACGTCGAACCCGTCGACCAGCCCCGCCATGAAGGCAAGCAGCGGCGGATAGGGATTGGCCTTCATCGCATAATGGAGCTGCACAGCGGCGGGCATCGCCGCGCGCCATTCGGCGGCGCGCGCGGCCAGCATCGCGCTGTCATAGACGAAGAGCGGCGTATCGCCCGCGACATCGGCCAGCGATTCGGCACGGTCGCCGCCGATCAGCAGCATCCCGTCAGGGTCGGCCCGGAATCCGGGCGGGATTGGCCCGTGCGGCTTCATGCCGCCATCACCCTCGTCCAATCGGCGGCGATCGCCACCCGGTCGAGCTTGCCATTGGGATTGCGCGGCAGCGCATCGCGCCATTCGATGACCTGCGGCTGCATGAAGTTCGGCAGATTCCGGCGAAGCCAGGCAGCAAGCCCCTCCTCGTCGGCCGGTCCATGCGTGCCGCGCACGATCAATATGATCGCCGCGCCGAGCCGCGCATCGGGGACCCCGAACGCCACCGCTTCATAGACCAGCCCCGAAGCGACCGCAGCCTCCTCGATCTCGGTCGGGCTGACACGGTTGCCCGCCGTCTTGATCATCGCATCGTCGCGGCCGACGAAATAGAGAAGACCGTTCGCATCACGCCGCACCCTGTCGCCCGACCAGACCGCGGTGCCGCCATAAAGCGACGCGGGCGGCGCGGGGCGGAATCGCTCGGCGGTGCGCGCCGCGTCGCGCCAATAGCCCTTGGCGACGAGCGGGCCACAATGCACCAGCTCGCCCGGCTCCTCGTCGGCGGTGATCGTGCCGTCGCCGCGGCAGACAAGGATTTCGGCGTGCGGGATCGCACGCCCCATCGACGTCGGATGGTCGGCGACGAATTTGGGATCGAGCCAGGTCGAACGAAACGCCTCGGTCAGCCCGTACATCGGATAGATGTCGGCGGCGGGGAAAGTGCGGCGCATCGCCTCGATCAGCGAAGGGGTGAGCGCGCCACCACTGTTGGTGAGGCGCTTGAGCAAGGCCGCGGTGTCGGCGGGCCAGTCCGCCTCGACGAGTTGCACCCACAGGGGCGGCACGCCGGCGAGCGTCGTGATGTCGTGGCGCGCGACCGCCTTCACGACGTCGCGCGCGGTCAGATAATCGAGCGGCGCCACCGCGGCGCCGGCATACCAGCTCGACAGCAGCTGATTCTGCCCATAGTCGAAGCTCAAGGGCAATACGCCGAGCACGCGGTCGACGGGCATGAGCTTCAGGTAGGTCGCGACGCTTTCGGCGCCGAGCCACAGGTTCGCGTGGCTGAGCATCACCCCCTTGGGCCGCCCGGTCGATCCGCTGGTGTAGAGAATGGCGGCGAGATCGTCGGGATCGGCCTTCGACGGCGGCAACGTCTTGCCTCCCGAATCAACAGCCTCCTCGGCGATGTTGAGATCGTGCAGCGCGCAACCGGCGGGCCGTCCGTCGCCCAGCGACTCGGCGCGCGCGGCGTTGGCGAGAAGCAGCTTCGCGCCGCTGTCGGCCAGGATATGCTGCGCCTGCGGCCCCTTGAGCAGCGGATTGATCGGCACATGGATCAGCCCCGCGCGCGCCGCGGCGAGCGGCATCAGACAGGCGAGCCGGGTCTTCGCACTCCAGCTCGCGACGCGCTCGCCGGGACCGCCGGCCTGTTCGCGTAGCCACGCCGCAAGCAGTCCCACCCCCGCGTCGAGTTCGGCATAGGTCACCACCCGTTCGCCGATCAGCAGCGCAGCCGCATCCGGCGCGCCGCGGCGGGCGAGATGGTCGATGGGCTGCGACACGGGGTTTTCGGGCGTGGTCATCGGCTGTTAGGAGTGAGATGATAGAGGGCCGCACCATGCAAGGGAACGGTGAAGATCGGGATAATGACGATGCGGTGCGCGCCGCGGAGTTTGCCTCGCCCTTCGACCGCCCCGAATGGTTCGATCTGCTCGAAGCGCATGGTTTTGCCGCGGGCGGCCGTTTTGACGCCGGCGGCTCGGCTGGCGCGGCGACCGTCCGGTTGCCGCTGCGCATCGAGGCGCCGGGACATCTGGCGGGTCTCACCAACTGGTACAGCTTTGCGATCCGCCCGCTTTGGTCGCCGGGCGGCGATCGCGGCGCGGCGCTCGCCGATCTGTTCCGCGCCCTTCGCGCGCGCGCCGCGCGACTGTCGCTCTATCCGGTCCGCGACGGCGAACAGGATGAAATCATCGCTGCCCTGCGCGCCGTCGGCTGGAGGGTGAAAGCCGCGCCCGCCGGCGACCGCCACTGGCTCGACCTCGGCGATATGGGCCATGACGCCTGGTGGGCGGGCCGTCCCGGCGCGCTGCGCAGCACTGTGCAGCGCAAGGCGAAGAAGGGCATCGTCGCCATCGAGATTCTGACCGCCTTCGACGCTGCCGCCTGGGCCGCCTATGAAGCCGTCTATGCCGCCAGCTGGAAACCCGAAGAGGGCGATCCCGCGCTGCTCCGCGCCTTCGCCGAAATGGAAGGGACGCGCGGCACGCTGCGCATGGGGATCGCGCGCATCGGGGAAGCCGCGGTCGCCGCGCAATTCTGGACGGTCGAGGACGGCACCGCCTTCATCCACAAGCTTGCGCATGTCGAGGACAGTCTGAAAGCCTCGCCCGGCACCCTGCTCTCGGCCGCCCTGTTCCGCCATGTCATCGAGATCGACGGCGTGAAGCGCGTCGATTTCGGCACGGGCGACGATGCCTACAAGCGCGACTGGATGAACCGCCATGATCCGCTCTGGCGCATCGAGGCTTTCAATCTGTCGCGCGCCACGGCATGGGAACCGGCGTTGAAGGCCTTTGCCCGATCGCTGCTGAGGAAAGACAAGTGACCGATTCCGTCTCCGAAACATCGGGCGTCGATGCCGCCCTCCGCGCGCTGCTCGCCGACGTGCTCGGCCTCGGCGCCGACCGCGCTGCGGCGCTCACCGACGACAGCGGGCTGTTCGGCGCGCTTCCCGAATTTGATTCGATGGCGGTCGCGACGGTGCTGACCGAGATGGAAGACCGTCTCGGCATCCTCATCGACGATGACGAGATCGATGGCGAGATATTTGAAACCTATGGCCATCTGCTGGCATTCGCGACACGCAAGGTGACCGGTTGATAAACAGGACGCTCTCCTTTCATCGTCATCCCGGCGAAGGCCGGGGCCTCGCCGCGACCGGGAACGCGACGGCAAGACCCCGGCTTTCGCCGGGATGACCGTCCGGGCGATGGCGGCGGTGACCGAACATCGGCTCCGCATCGACCCGGTCGGCACGCCGCGCGCGACCATCGTTTTCGTCCCGCCGCTGTTCGAGGAAGCGAATCGCACGCGGCGCACGCTGGTGCTCGCAATGCGCGCGCTCGCCGCCGACGGGTTCGCGGCGCTGCTCCCCGACCTGCCCGGCCAGAATGAAAGTCCTGCCCCGCTCGACCGGATCGATCTGGAGCAATGGCAGCATGCGCTGGCGGCGATCGTCGCCGCGATCGACGGTCGCGTCATCGTCGCATCGGTTCGCGGCGGCTGCCTCATCGACCAGCGCGCGCAGGCCGATGCCTGGTGGCGACTTGCCCCGGTCGGCGGCGCGGCGCTGCTCCGCACCCTGCTCCGCGCGCGCGTCAGCGCCGACCGCGAGGCCGGAATCGCCACGTCGCTCGAAAGCCTGCTCGCAACAGCCCGCGGCGGACCGCTGCTGCTCGCCGGCAATGCCCTCTCACCCGCGATGATCGCCGGGCTTGGCGCGGCCGAGGCGCAGCCGGTCGAACCGTTGCGCAGCATCCCCCTCGGCGAAGGCGGGATCGCGGGCACCCCCCTCTGGCTGCGCGCCGAGCCGGGCGAGGACGCAGCGATGGCGCGCGCGATCGCCGCGGACATCGCCGCATGGAGCCGGACATGCGGCATCAGCTGAGCTTCATCTGCGAAGGCGCCAGGCTCGCCGCCACGCTCGACGAGGCGCCGGGAGCGACCGGCCTGCTGATCGTGTCGGGCGGAAACGAAATCCGCTGCGGCGCGCATCGCGGCATGGCGATGCTTGCGGCGCGCGTTGCGACCGCCGGTCATCCGGTGTTCCGCTTCGACCGCCGCGGGATCGGCGACAGCGAAGGCACGAATTGCGGTTTCGAAAGCAGCGCACCCGACATTGCCGCCGCCACCGCCGCCTTTCGCGCCGCCGCGCCGCATGTCCAGCGCGTCGTCGCCTTTGGCAATTGCGACGCGGCGAGCGCGCTCCTGCTCCACCAGCCGCTACCCCTCGACGCCCTGATCCTTGCCAATCCCTGGACCTATGAGGCGGAGGCAATGGGGGCGGGCGACGCGCTGCCTCCCCCCGCCGCCATCCGCGCACGCTACCTCGCGCGGCTCGCCGATCCCCAAAGCCTGCTGCGCCTGCTGCGCGGCGATATTGATTTCGCCAAGCTGCGTCGCGGTCTCGCCGCGCTCCGTGGACCCAAACCCGCGTCGGCGCCCGACGGCCTCGCCGCGCGCTTGAACGAAGCGGCCCGGCGCCTCGCGATCCCCGCGACGATCCTGCTCGCGACCGGCGACCGCACCGCGCAGGCCTTTGCCGCCGACTGTCCCGACGCGCTAAAGCGCCTCCCCGTCGAACGCCTTGCGAGCCCGTCGCACAGCTTCGCGGGCGCGGACGGTGATTGGCTCACGGCGCGGATATTGGAGGTTTTGGGGCGTTGATGTTGCCGCGCCTGCGCGTGATGGCGGTTTTGGGGTTGTGATCCGCCGATCCTCCCCCTCCCCGTTCCGGGGAGGATCGTATGACCGCTTCCGGCCGTTCACCCCGCCTTCTTCATCTGCCGATATTTGTGCAGCAGCGGTTCGGTGTAGCCCGACGGCTGCGCCACGCCTTCGAAGATCAGCGCGCGCGCTGCCCGATACGCGACGCTATCGGGCGTCAGCTTTTCGTACAGCGGGTCGCCCGCATTCTGGGCATCGACCTTCGCCGCCATCCGCGCCAGCGCGGCGTCGACCTGTTCGGGCGTGCAGACGCCGTGGAGGAGCCAGTTGGCGAGCGCCTGGCTGCTGATCCGCAGCGTCGCGCGATCCTCCATCAGGCCGACGTCGTCGATGTCGGGCACCTTGGAACAGCCGACGCCCTGGTCGATCCAGCGTACGACATAGCCCAATATGCCCTGGCAATTATTGTCGAGTTCGCGCGCGATTTCGGCGTCGCTCCAATTGCGCCCCACGGCGACGGGAATGGTGAGCAGGCGGTCCAGCGACGGCACCGCCTCGCGCGCGATCTCCTTCTGCCGCGCAAACACATCGACCATATGATAATGCAGCGCATGCAGCGTCGCCGCGGTCGGCGAGGGAACCCAGGCGGTGTTCGCGCCCGATCTGGGGTGGCCGATTTTCGCCTCGAGCATCGCCCGCATCATGTCGGGCATCGCCCACATGCCCTTGCCGATCTGCGCCTTGCCCGACAGGCCGCAGGCGAGCCCGATGCGGACGTTGCGATCCTCATAGGCGGCGATCCAGTCCGACGCCTTCATCTCGCCCTTCGGAATCATCGGTCCCGCGCGCATCGACGTGTGAATCTCGTCGCCGGTGCGGTCGAGAAAGCCGGTGTTGATAAAGACGATGCGGTCCTTCACCGCGCGGATGCAGGCGGCAAGGTTCGCGCTGGTGCGACGTTCCTCGTCCATCACCCCGACCTTGATCGTGTGGCGCGCCAGCCCCAGCATGTCCTCGACCGCGTCGAACAGCCGGTTCGTGAAGCCGCATTCCTCGGGCCCGTGCTGCTTGGGCTTGACGATATAGATGCTGCCCGCGCGACTGTTCCTGAGGGCGCCGAGGCCCTTCAGATCGTGGAGCGAGCACAGGCTGGTGATGACCGCATCGCACAGCCCTTCGGGCGCTTCGGCGCCACCGGGCAGCCGGATCATCGGCGTCGTCATCAGATGGCCGACATTTCGCACGAACATCACACTGCGGCCGTGGAGCGTGAACGGCTCGCCGTCGGGCGACGTCCATTCGCGGTCGGTCGCCATGGCGCGCGTGACGATCTTGCCGCCCTTTTCGAAACTTTCGGTGAGGTCGCCGCGCATCAGCCCCAGCCAGTTCGCATAGCCGAGCGTCTTGTCCTCGCCATCGACCGCCGCGACGCTGTCCTCAAGGTCGATGATGGTGGTCAGCGCGGCTTCGAGGATGACATCGGAAATCCCCGCCGGGTCGGTCTTGCCGATCGCGCCGTCGGGGTCGATCACCAGCTCGATGTGCAGGCCATTGTGGCGGAGCAGAATACCGCCGGTTCTGCTGCCGACCCATTGCGACGGATCGGCAAGCAAAAGCTGTCCGCCCTGCCAGTCGGCCCAGCGACCCGACGCCAGCGGCACCGCGTCGTCCAGAAAGGCCTTGGCGCGCGCGATCACCGCCGCGCCGCGTTCCGCATCATAGCCGCCGGGCTTCGCAGGCGGCGCGTCGAGTGCGTCGGTACCGTAAAGCGCGTCATAGAGGCTGCCCCAGCGCGCGTTGGCGGCGTTCAGGGCAAAGCGTGCGTTGAGGGCGGGCACGACGAGCTGCGGCCCGGCCATTGTTGCGATTTCCGGATCGACATTCGCCGTGCCGATCGCAAACGGCTCGGGTTCGGGGACGAGATAGCCGATCTCGGACAGGAAGCGCTGATAAGCGGCGGGATCGTGCGGCTGGCCTTCGCGGGCCCGATGCCAGGCGTCGATCTGCGACTGCAACGCCTCGCGCTTCGCCAGCAGCTCCGTATTTTCCGGCGCAAACTGGCCCAGCAGAGCAGCGAAATCGGCCCAGAAGCGCGCGGCGTCCAGCCCCGTGCCGGGCAGCGCGCGCTGCTCGATGAAATCGGCCAGCCGCGAATCGACGGACAGGCCCGAGCGGTCGAGAAATTCGGTCATGCAAACACCCTCTGGTCGGCGCCGATGCGCCCGTGGACCCGGGGAGGAAAGGGCAGCAGCCCTATGCCGCGATTGGTTTCGATTGGCAATGGGCGCTTTTCAAGCTCCGCCGGGTAGTTTAGGTTGCACTGCACAATGAAACCGACCTTCCCCGAACGACCCGGATCCATGGACGACGCACGACTGAAAATGATGGAAGCCATCGCCCGCAAAAAGCTGGTGACGGCGCAATATAACGGCCAGTCGCTGACGCTGGCGCCGCACCTGTTGTTCGAACGACATGGCGACCTGTTCGTCAGCGCGCTCAACCTGAACAAGAACTGGCGATCGGACGAGGAGCCGCGGCTCGGCCATTTCAAGCTCGGTGGTCTCGCGGCGGTCGTGCTCAGCGATGACGGCTTCGATCCGCTCCCCGGCTTCGATGCCGCCCCGCCGCGGGAGCAGGATACGCCGCTGCTCGGCGTTTAGAGCGCGACGACATGATATTGACCCACCGTGATTGCCCCCTGAAGTTCGTCGGCAAGAAGCGTCTCGCAGGACGGGCTGGTTGCCCGGACCAGAGACGCGCCGCTGTCCGGCGGGCTTCAGGGGGCAACCCTTCCGGGGCGGGTCGATTCTGGCCGATTGCCACGTTGCTCGTCGGGCGCGATGTCCCGCATCGCGCCGCTCCTCGCGCCTCGCACTCGGCCAAAATCGCCTCCGTCACGGAGGGTCAATATCAGGTCATCGCGCTCTAGGGTCAGCTCCCCGGGACGACAGGCGACGGCGCAATCATGCGACGCCCACCGTCGCCGACACCGGCATTTCCTCCAGCGCCACGCGCACCTGGTTCCGCCCGGCCGCCTTGGCGCGGTAAAGCGCGGCATCGGCGCGGCGCAGCAGGTCGAACAGCGAATCTCCGGGTCCGCGCTGCGCAACGCCGAAGGAGGCGGTAAAGCCGCGGTCGACTCCCAGCACCGGCAGCCGTGCCGCGGCAAAGGCGGTGCGCACCGCTTCGGCATAGATGCGCCCGTCGGACAGCATCGCGTCGGGCAGCAGCACCGCAAACTCCTCGCCGCCGATCCGCCCGACAATCGCGTCGGCGGGGGCGGCATCGACCAGCATCGCGGCGAAATGTGCGATCACGCCGTCGCCCGCGGCATGGCCAAAACTGTCGTTGATCGTCTTGAAATCGTCGAGGTCGGCCGCGATCAGCACTGCCGTTTCGCCATAGCGCAGCAGCGCAATCCCGGCATGCTGTTCGAACCCGCGCCGGTTGAGCACACTCGACAGCGGATCGGTTTCCGACCGCGCCACGATCTCGGCGGTCGTGTCGCGCATCATCACCAGCAAAAGGACGAGCGCGATCGCCATCAGCGCAACGACGCTGGCGCTTTGCGAAATCGCGGCATAGGTCGACGCCATATAGCCCTGCGGCGAACTCGCGGTGCCGACAACCGCCGCGATCAGCGGTTTCGCCAGATAGATAAGCGCCGCAACGATCTGTAGCGCGATCAGCAACAGGTCGAGCGCCTGCCGCCGCCCCGATCGCACGATGACGATGGCAAACAGCGACTGCATCGCAAAATAGGGCATCTGATACAGCGTCAGCCGTGGCGACGATCCGTACGGCAGGCTGAAAATCACCGGCACGGCCAGGATCGTCAGCACCCAGATTGCGGCGATTGCGATCCACGGCGGCGCGACCCGGTAATGCGAGGCAACACCGATCAGCGCGAAACTCTGCGCCAGCAGGAAGACGAGGAAGATGCTGATGCCCGTGGGGGTCGGATCGACTTGCCGCGTCAGCAGGAACTCCAGACCGACATTGACAATACCCAGCCCGCATCCGGCCGCCAGCCACCACGCGCCCCGCGCGGTCCGGTTGGTCACCGCGACCACGGCGAACGCGGCGGCGATCAGGCCGGCGACGGACATGTTGATGGCAAGGACAAAGGCGACGGACATGGGCTCACTCGAAAGGGTGTCGGCAAGCCTAACCCTCCCGTCGCCAAGTTTCGGTTAACAGGCTGCGATTCGGCCTGTCCGCGCGGCTATCTTGCGGACCAGGGGTGATGAACCACAGCGCAGCGACAAAATCGCGGGCCGGGGGTGCCAAAGCCGCGCGGCGCTCGCTATAGCCGCTCCATGATCCAGTTGACTGCAACCGAACAGGCGACGCTCGACCGCGCGGCCGACGCACCGATGCTGGCGCAGGTCGAACGATGGGCCGCGATCAACAGCGGCACGGGCAATCTTGCGGGGCTGAAGACGGTCGCGGGGCAGCTTGCCGACGCCTTTGCCGCCTTACCCGGCGAACTGCGGCTCGTCGCGCCCGATCCGGTCGAGAGCGTCGATGCCGCGGGGCGCGTCAATATCGTCCAGCGCGGCGAGCACCTGCACCTTCGCGTACGGCCCGACGCGCCCGTGCAATTGCTGCTCACCGGGCACATGGACACGGTGTTCGCCGCCGACCATCCATTCCAGACACTGACCTGGCTGGAGGATGGCGTGCTCAACGGTCCCGGCACCGCCGACATGAAGGGCGGGATAGCGGTGATCCTCGCCGCGCTGACCGCGCTCGAAAGCTCGCCACTCGCGGATCGCGTCGGTTATGACGTGATGATCAACAGCGACGAGGAAACGGGCAGCCACGCCTCCGCGGCGCTGATCGCCGAACTGGCGCGTGGCAAGACCGCCGCGCTCACCTACGAACCCGCGCTTCCGGACGGCACGCTCGCAGGGGCGCGGCCGGGCAGCGGCAATTTCAGCATCACCATCCATGGCCGCAGCGCCCACGCCGGGCGCAACCCGGAGGAGGGGCGCAACGCCCTGGTCGCCGCGGCCGATCTGGCGCTGCGACTGAACGCGCTGAAATCGGGAGAGCTAAAAGTCAATCCGGCACGGATCGACGGTGGCGGCCCCAACAATGTCGTGCCCGATCAGGCGATCCTGCGCGTCAATATGCGTCCGTCGACCCCCGAAGCGATGGGCGGAGCGGAAAGCGCACTGCGCGCCGCAGTGGCTTCGGTATCAAGAGAGCATGACGTGCATTGCCATATCCACGGCGGTTTCAACCGCCCGCCCAAGCCGCTTGATGCCGCCGCAACGCGGCTGTTCGAGCTGGTGCGGACATGCGGTGCGGCGCTGGGCATCGACATTGCGTGGAAAGCGACGGGCGGCGTGTGCGACGGCAACAACATCGCCGCCTGCGGCATCCCCGTGGTCGATACCATGGGTCCGCGCGGCGGCGCGATCCATTCGTCGGACGAGTTTCTGATCACGGGCAGCCTCGCCGAACGCGCGCAGCTGTCGGCGCTGACCATGATGCGACTAGCGGAACGGGGGACTGTGTGAATCATGTGATCCGGGCGGCCAAACCGGGCGACCTGCAAAGCATTTACGAAATGGCGAAACTGACGGGCGGCGGTTTCACCAACCTGCCCCCCGACAAAAGGGCGCTGCGCGCCAAGCTCGAACGCGCCGAAGCGAGCTTTGCATCGGAAAAGGAATATCCCTCCGACGAGCTGTATCTGATGGTGCTCGAGGATCTGGACAGCGGCGAGGTGCGCGGCACCTGCCAGATCTTCGGGCAGGTCGGCCAGCGCTGGCCCTTTTATAGCTATCGCATCGGCACCGACAGCAAGCATAGCGAACAGCTCGGTCGCACCTTTCACGCGCAGGTGCTGATGCTCAGCAACGATTTGAACGGCGCCAGCGAGGTCGGCGGGCTGTTCCTGCACCCGGCGGCGCGCGCCGGCGGGCTGGGCCTGCTGCTCGCGCGCTCGCGCTATCTGTTCATCGCGCGCCACCGCGCGCGTTTCGCCGATCGCATCCTGGCCGAGCTGCGCGGCGTGATCGACGAGGCCGGCGGCTCGCCTTTCTGGGACGGAGTCGCGGGCAAGTTTTTCGGCATGAGCTTTCAGGAAGCCGACCAGTTCAACGCGGTCCACGGCAACCAGTTCATCGCCGACCTGATGCCCAAGCATCCGGTCTATATCGCGATGCTGCCCGAAACCGCGCGCGCAGTGATCGGCGTCCCCCACCCAACGGGACGCGCCGCGATGCGGATGCTGGAAAATGAAGGTTTCGCCTTTGAAAATTACATCGACATCTTCGACGGCGGCCCGACGATGACCGCGCGCACCGATCAGGTGGCGAGCATCCGCGACGCAAAGCATGTCGAGGTGACGGGCATCGCCGAAGATGGCGAGGATGCGCTGATCGCAACAGGGCGGCTCGCCGATTTCCGCTGCTGTTTCGGCAAGGTCGATGCCGAGGGCCGGATCGACGCCGACGCCGCGCGGATATTGAATGTCGGCAAGGGCGACGCAATCAGCTGGATCGGACGTTAGGATGCTGACCGAAATCAATTTCGACGGGATCATCGGCCCGACACACAATTATGCGGGACTGAGCCGCGGCAACATCGCGTCGGCGAGCCACGCCGGCGACGTGTCGCAGCCGCGCGCTGCCGCGCTGCAGGGCATCGACAAGATGCGCCACAATCTCGTGCTCGGTCTGCCGCAGGGTTTCTTCGTGCCGCTCGACCGCCCCGATGCGCCATGGCTAGCGGCGCTCGGCACGAGCGTCGAGAAGGCCGAGGGCCATTTGCGCGCGCAGGCCTGGTCGGCGTCGTCGATGTGGGCCGCGAACGCCGCGACCGTCTCGCCCGCGCCCGACAGCGCCGACGGCAAATGCCATCTGACGGTCGCCAACCTCGTCACCATGCCGCACCGCAGCCACGAATGGCCGGGAACGCTGGCGCAGCTCCGCCTTGCCTTTGCGCATCCCGCCTTTTCCGTCCATCCACCCGTTCCCGCTCCCTTCGGCGACGAAGGCGCGGCAAACCATATGCGGCTGTGCAGCGGCCACGATAGGGTCGGCGTCGAAATCTTCGTCTATGGCGTCGCCGGGGGGCGCTTTCCGGCGCGCCAGCATCTCGACGCCTCGAAGGCCATTGCGCGGCGCCACCGGCTCGACCCGGCGCGCACGCTCTTCATTCGCCAGTCGGACACCGCGATCCAGGGCGGCGCTTTCCATAACGATGTCGTCGCCGTGGCGAACGAGCATGTGCTGTTCACGCACGAAACCGCATTCGAGGATCGCGAAGCCGCGCATGCCGAAATCCGCGCGGCCTTTCCCGCGGTCGAAATCGTCGAGGTGCCCGCCAGCGCGGTGAGCCTGGCGCACGCGATCAAATCCTATCTGTTCAACGCGCAGCTCGTCACCCTGCCCGAAGGCGGCATGGGGCTGGTCCTGCCGACCGAGGCACACGAAACGCCCGCAGTATGGAACTGGCTGGAGGCGATGATCGTCGGCAACGGCCCGATCCGCCGTCTGTTTCCTGTCGATGTGCGGCAGTCGATGGCGAACGGCGGCGGCCCGGCATGCCTGCGGCTGCGCGTCGTTGCCGATCCCGCGACCGTCGATCCACGCTTCCTCGCCGACGAGGCGAAGCTCGACCGGATCGCCGGGGTGGTTGCGAAACATTGGCCCGAAGCTATCGCGCCCGCCGATCTCGCCTCGACCACGCTGCTCCATGACGTGCGCAGGGCGCGCCTCGCGCTGCTCGACGCGCTCGACCTTTCCGAACTCGGCTGACGACATTTGCAGGGTCGCGAACTGATCGACACGGTCGAGGTGCCGGGCGGCGAGGCGCTGCGCCTGCTCCGGCGCGGCGACGAATATATCATCGCGATCGGCGCGAGCGAGCTGATGAGCAGCCGCATGAGCGGTTCGGAAGAAGCGCTGGCGACGATGAGCTGCGAACGATTGCGCAACAGCAAAAACGCCCGCCTGCTGATCGGCGGCTATGGCATGGGTTTCACGCTCCGCGCGGCGCTCGCTGCGCTCGGCCCCGATGCGCAGATCACCGTCGCCGAGCTGGTTCCCGCAATCATCGACTGGGCGCGCGGGCCGATGGCCGCGCTTGCCGGGGGCTGCCTCGACGATCGGCGCGTTAATCTGGTGATCGGCGACGTGGCGGCCACCATTGCCGACGCGCCTCGACGCTTCGATGCGATCCTGCTCGATGTCGACAATGGCCCCGATGGCCTGGTCCGCGCCGAAAACGACCGGCTTTATTCTCCTGTTGGCCTCGCCGCCGCAAAGGCGGCGTTGCGCCCCGGCGGGCTCCTCGCCATCTGGTCGGCGGCACCCGACGTCCGCTTCACCCGGCGGCTGGCGGCGGCGGGTTATCGGGTGGACGAAGTCCATGTGCGCGCCCGCGCGGCAGGCAAGGGCGCGCGGCACGTCATCTGGTTTGCGCAGACGGATTAGACGGATGGTTCGGTTCGGACCGGGAAGTGGTGATACCCCTCGTCGTCCTCGCGGTGAAAAGGGGATGGCGGATGAAATGATGGCCGATCCGCATCCCAAAAAGGACGGCGCTTGCTTTCACCTGTCGGGTTAATTTACAGTTTACCATCCCGGTCGTGCCGCGAATCCCCTATTTGCGCGGATGGCACGGCGCTTGCTTGGACATTGACGATGCTGAAAAAGATCGGCCGCCTGTTCGTCATCAAGACCCGCTTCGAGGCGTGCCTCATCATTTACGCCCTCGCGGTCGGGGCGATGGCGCGGGGTTCCGCCTATCTGCACGAATATCCCGGCGTCGGGGGCAAATTGCTGATGCTCGCCTGCACCGGCGCGGTGTTCCTGGCAGGCGCAAAGATTTTCGATTGCCTGCGCTACGAACAGGCGGAGGCGACCGCAAAGGATCGTGGCTGACGCCGATGGGTCTTTCGCGCGTGATCGCGATATGCGACAGCGTCGGACATGAGCAGGATCAGCGGCCGCCCGGCGATCAGCACCCAGCATGTCCATGGCCTGACGCTGCGCGTCGCGCGCTGGCGCCAGGGTGCGCCGGGCACCCCCCTCCTGTTCCTCAACGGCATCGGCGCCGACATTGCTGCGGCGGCACCGCTGCTTGCGCAGATGCACGGGCGCGAGGCGTGGACGTTGGACATGCCGGGGGTCGGCGGCTCGCCCGATGCGCTGCTCCCCTATGCCGCGCCGACGATGGCCGCGATCGTCATGGAAATCGCCCGACGGTTCGGTCACGAGTCGCTCGACGTCGCGGGCTTCAGCTGGGGCGGCGCGCTGGCGCAGCAGGTCGCGATCCAGTTTCCGGGGCGCGTCCGCCGACTGGTGCTGATGGCGACGACGCCGAGCGTCGGCGCGCCGGGGATCGGCTGGGCCGCGCTGCTCGACGACGACATGCTGGCGAGCGGACTCAGGCGGCCGACCGCGACGCCGCTTGGCCTTGCCTATCAGTCGCTGGCGATGGCGGGGTGGACGAGCGCGGCGATGCTGCCACTGTTGAAGGACGTGCCCGTGCTGGTGCTGATGGGCGAGCGCGACGGCGTGGTCCCCGCCTGCCACGGACAGACGATCGCCGAGCTGATCGACGGCGCGGTGCTGGAGGTGGTGCCGGGCTCGCACCTTTTTCCCTTCACCCACGCCGGGACGGTCGCGGCGCGGATCAGCGCCTTTCTGGAGCGGCCGCCGCTGCAAGCCGCCGCGTGAGGAAATCGGCAATCGCCGTGGCAACCTGATCGGGCGCTTCTTCCATCGGCAAATGGCCGATTCCAGGGAGCAATACGACCTCCGACCCCGCGATCCGCTCGTTGAACGTCTTTGCCGCGCTCGGGTTGATAATCCGGTCCTTGTCCCCGAACAGGATCAGCGTCGGCGCCGTAATCTCCCCCACCCGCGCCGCCATTTCGGGTTCGCGGCTGGCGCGCGCGCGGATCACCGTCGCCTCGCGGTTGCCGGGGAAGCGCAGCAGTTCCCAATAGCGGTCGATCATCGCTGCATCGACGATATCCTGCCTTTCGACCGACCCCAACAGCGACTGTTCGACGAGCATCCGCGGCGTGATCCGCGTCGCGAGCCAGCGTCCGAACGGATATTCGAGCACGCGAAAGCCGACGTTCGATTCGGGGGCCTTCTCCCCCCTGCGCAGCGGCATCCCCGCGGCGTCGATGAGGAGCAGCGCATCGACGCGCGCGGGATGCGCGAGCGCATAGCGCCAGGCGATCCAGCCGCCCATCGAATTGCCGCCGAGAACGAAATGGTGGAGCCCCAGCTTGGCCGCGACGACATCGACCGCTTCCATCATCGCATCGGCGTCATAGTCGCGACCGGGAATCGCCCCGGTCAGCCCGTGCCCCGGCAGATCGAGCGTGACGATGCGGTAATCGGCGCCGAGCCGTTCGACCAGCGGCTCCCATGTATGAAGGCTGGCGTTCGATCCATGGAGCAGCATGATCGCCGGGCCGTCGCGGCGTCCCTGATCGCGATAGTGAATGCGCTGCCCCGCCGGCCCTGCGGCAAAGGCGGCGTCCGGTCCGCCATATTTGGCGATCATCGCCTCGCGGTCGGTATCGGGGGTCAGGAGCAGCAGAAAGCCGATAACGAGCGCCGCCAGCACGGCAAGCGGGATCAGGACGCGCTTGCGCCGGAAAAAGGGCCGCCGCGGCGGAGGCGGCGGATCGAAATCCAGATCGTCGTCGGCTATCATCGTACGCCCCCCTCAAGGCCGCGCAAACCTAGCGTGCGGGCGCCGGGCGTCAATGCACGCCTATTGATGGATCGACCGGCGGAAGGTTTCGGGCAGGAACAACAGGCCGACCACCAGCGTGATCACCGCGACGATGACCGGATACCAGAGGCCGTAATAGATATTGCCCGTCGCGGCGACCATCGCGAACGCCGTCGTCGGCAGAAATCCGCCGAACCAGCCGTTGCCGATATGATAGGGCAACGACATGGCGGTGTAACGGATGCGGCTGGGAAACAGCTCCACGAGCAAAGCGGCGATCGGGCCATAAACCATCGTCACGAGCAGCACGAGGTAGAAGAGGATCGCGACGACGAGCGGCTTGTCGATCGCGGCGGGATCGGCTTTCGGTGGATAGCCGGCCGCGGCGAGCGCGGGTGTAAGCGCAGCGCCGAATTGGGCCTTGTCGATCACCGGGATGTCTTCATCGCCGACGCGGACAAGCGCGCGACCATCATATGGTCCATCCTCATTGGCATAAGGGATCCCCGCTCTGGCGAGCGCTGACTTGGCGATGTCGCAGCCCGTCCGGTCGAACGAGGTGCGGCCAATAGGGTCAAACTGGAACGAGCATGTCTCGGGATGGGCGAACACGACAACAGGCGCCCGCGCCTGTGCCTCGGCGAGCGCCGGATTGGCCGCAGCGGTCAGCATCTGGAACACCGGGAAATAGGTCAGCGCCGCGAGGGCACAGCCCGTGAGGATGATCGGTTTGCGCCCCACCTTGTCGCTGAGCCAGCCGAAGAGGATGAAAAAGGGTGTGCCGAGTGCAAGCGCGATGGCGATCAATATGTTCGCCGCCGCGCCATCGACCTTCAGCGTCTTTTCGAGGAAGAATAGCGCATAGAATTGCCCCGTGTACCAGACGACCGCCTGCCCCGCGACGGCGCCGAACAGCGCAACGAGCACCCATTTGAGATTTACCCAGCGGCCGAAGGCTTCGGTCAACGGCGCCTTCGACGTCGTCCCCTCTGCCTTCATCTGCCTGAAGACCGGGCTTTCCTCGAGCTGGAGGCGGATCCAGAGCGAAATGCCGAGCAGGACGATTGAAATGAGGAAGGGGATGCGCCAGCCCCAGTCGGCAAACGCCGCCTCGCCCATCGCCGAGCGGATGACGATGACGACGCCGAGCGCCGCGAACAGGCCGAGCGTCGCGGTGGTCTGGATGAAGCTGGTGAACAGCCCGCGCTTCCCCTCGGGCGCATGTTCGGCAACATAAGTGGCAGCGCCGCCATATTCGCCGCCAAGCGCGAGTCCTTGCACAAGGCGCAAGACAACGAGCAGGATCGGCGCCGCGACCCCGATCGACGCATAGCTGGGCAGCAGGCCGACGAGGAACGTCGAGGCGCCCATCAGCCCCATGGTCACCAGAAACGTATTCTTGCGCCCGACGAGGTCGCCTATGCGCCCGAAGACAACTGCGCCAAAGGGCCGCACCGCAAAGCCCGCGGCAAAGGCGGCAAGCGCAAAGATGAAGCCCGTGGTTTCGTTGACGCCAGAGAAGAACTGCGCCGAAATGACCGTCGCGAGCAGGCCGTAGAGGTAGAAATCATACCATTCGAACACCGTACCGAGCGACGAGGCGAGGATGACCTTGCGTTCGCTCTGGCGGGTGACGATAGGTGCCGCTGCCTCTGCGTCGATCATCCGCTGCCCCTTGCCAAGCCCCTCCCCTGAAGGAGAGGGGCCAAGAGGGTCTAACGCATGTCAACAGTGCGTCAACCGACGCGCTTCACCGCGCCTTTGTGCGCGCCGACGCTTTTGTTGCGCGGGCGGAAGCGGCGCTTGCGCTGGCCTTCGGCGCCTTCGCCGGCCGGAGCATCGCGGCGCGGACCGCGATCACCGCGAGGTTGGCCGCCGCTCGGCTGGCGACGCGCATCCTGACGCTGGCGGTTCGGATCGCGGCCCCTGCTGCCGGTATCGCGCGGCGGCTGCACCGGCTTGGGAAGGTTGCGCACCAGTTCGTTGAAGCCTTCGGGAAGCGGCATCGGCTCGGCCCTGGTCCGCGTCACGCGCTCGATGTCGCGTATGTACGGCCGCTCGTCGGGGGCGATGAAGCTGATCGCGATGCCCTCTGCCCCGGCGCGCGCCGTGCGACCGATGCGGTGAACATATTGTTCGGGGACGTTCGGGATCTCGAAATTGATGACATGGCTGACCCCCGACACGTCGATGCCGCGCGCGGCGATGTCGGTTGCGACAAGCAGGCGCACCTGGCCCGAACGAAAGGCCTGCAGCGCGGCGGTGCGCTGCGCCTGGCTCTTGTTGCCGTGGATGGCGAACGCCTCGATGCCCGCACCCTTCAGGTGACGCACGACGCGGTCGGCGCCATGTTTGGTGCGCGTGAAGATCAGCGCGCGATCGATGTCCGACGTCTTGATGACGTGATGGAGCAGCGCCTGCTTTTCCTTCTGTTCGACGAAAGTGGCGAACTGGCGGACCTTTTCGGCGGTCGTCGCCTGCGGCGCGACCGACACGGTAACCGGATCGTTGAGGAACTGGTCGGCAAGGCCCGCAATCTCCTTCGGCATGGTCGCCGAGAAGAACAGGTTCTGGCGCCGCGAGGGCAACAGCTTTGCAACGCGGCGCAGCGAATGGATGAAACCCATGTCCATCATCTGATCGGCTTCGTCGAGCACGAAGATTTCAACATCGTCGAGACGCAGCGCGCGCTGGTCGATCAGGTCGAGCAGGCGGCCCGGCGTCGCGACGAGGATATCGACGCCCTGCGAAAGGTCGCGGATCTGCTTGTTGATCGGCACGCCGCCGAAGACGGTCGAGACGCTGAGCTTGGTAAAGCGGCCGTAATCGCGGCAGCTCTGCGCGATCTGCGCGGCAAGCTCGCGCGTCGGCGCGAGGACGAGCATCCGGCAGCCGCGCGGGGTCGGGCGGTGCGGATAGGTCAAAAGGTGATGGATCGAGGGGAGCGAGAAGCCGGCGGTCTTGCCGGTCCCGGTCTGCGCGATGCCGCACAGGTCGCGGCCCTTCATCAGCGGCGGGATCGCCTGTGTCTGGATCGGGGTCGGCTGGGTATAATCCTTGGCGGCAAGCGCTCGATTGATGTCGGCGTGCAAGCCAAAGTCGTTAAAACTTGTCATAAAATACTCACTATGGGCGACGCGCAGGCGCATCCGTTCGCTTGCGAACGGACGGCGCACGGCCGCGGGTTCGAAACGACCCGCGTGAAAGGGTGCCTCTTAGGACAAAGCGCGCTTCCGGCTCGTCCCGCACCTGTTTGGGGCGGGAAAATCACGCTGCCGGTGGTTGCGGCGGGTGATCCCGCCATGCTGCGCTGCACAATCATATGGCATGAGTTGCGCGTTATGGCAAGAAAATTGCTCGCGTCCCATGTCCGTTCGCTCCGATCTTGTCGAAAGGCGGTATTTTCTTCATCAGGTGGGAAGCAAAAGGCACGTCGTCCCCACCTGGGGCGAGAGCTGGCGGCACCCTGGCGCAACGTCGCTTGACGCCGACAGCCACCTCCGTCTTCGCGGGGGCGACGCGGGAAAGACAGGTGGAGGATATATGGCCGAAATGATCATTGTCATCGACGAAGGCACGACCTCCACCCGCACCATGCTGTTTGCCGCCGACGGGACGCCGCTCGGCAGCGCGCAGCGCGAGATAAGGCAGCACTATCCGGGTCCCGGCCTCGTCGAGCATGACGCCGCCGAGATCTGGGAAGCGACGCTTGCCTGCACGCGCGAAATGGTGGCGCGCGCCGGTGGCGCGGATCATGTGGCGGCGATCGGCATCACCAACCAGCGTGAAACGATCGTCTTCTGGGATCGCGCAACCAACGAACCGCTTGCGCCTGCGATCGTGTGGCAGGACCGGCGCACCTCGGCCGACTGTGCCGCGCTGAAGGAGGCGGGGCATGAGACTGCGGTGCAGGCGACCAGCGGATTGCTGCTCGACCCCTATTTTTCGGGAAGCAAGATCGGCTGGGCGCTTCGGCACTGGCCGCAACTGAAGGACGCGGGAGCGCGGCTCGCCGTGGGAACGATCGAATCATGGCTCGTTTATCGCCTGACCGGCGGCGTGCATGTCACCGACGCGACCAATGCGTCGCGCACGGCATTGATGGCCATCGAGGGCGAGGGAGGCTGGAACGCCGGGCTTTGCGACCTGTTTGGCGTACCGATGCGGCTGCTGCCCGAAATCACCGGCTGTACCACGGTCGTCGGCACGACCGACCCGGCGCTGTTCGGCGGCGCGATCGCGATCGCCGGCATCGCGGGCGACCAGCAGGCCGCAACGATCGGCCAGGCGTGCCTTTCACCGGGGCAGACCAAGGCTACCTTCGGCACTGGCGCCTTCATCCTGTCGGCGAGCGGCGCGACGCGACGGCATTCGTCGAATCGCCTGCTCGCGACGGTGCTGGTGCAGGAAGGCGACGCCCGCGTCTATGCGCTCGAAGGGTCGGTCTTCGTTGCCGGCAGCCTGATCAAATGGCTGCGCGACGGATTGGGCCTGCTCGCAAGCGCGAGCGAAAGCGAGGGACTGGCACGGGCGGTACCCGATAATGGCGGCGTCTACCTGGTCCCCGCCCTGTCGGGACTGGGAGCGCCGCACTGGCGGCCTGACGCGCTCGCGGCGCTTTCGGGCCTCAGTTTTGCCAGCACGAAGGCGCATGTCGCGCGCGCTGCGCTGGAGGCGCAGTCCTATCAGGCGCATGATCTTAAATCGGCCTTCGCCGCCGACGGGGTCGACTGGGCCGAATTGCGTATCGATGGCGGCATGGCGGCGAATGACTGGATGGCGCAGGACCTGGCCGACATGCTGGATCTGACCGTCGAGCGACCCGATTTCGTCGAAAGCACCGCGCTTGGCGCCGCAATGCTCGCTGCAACCGGCGCAGGGATTTACCCCGACCTCAAGACCGCGGCGCAGGCGATGCGCGGCACCGCGACCCGCTTCACGCCGGCGCTGGATGCCACGCAACGCAAAACGCGCCTTGCCGGGTGGCAAAGCGCGCTTGCAAAGGTTCTGGGATAAACCGATCCTCCCCATGGCTTCGCCACGGGAGATCACAAGAATCAACGCTTGAGCGTCAGCCCGCCGAAACGCTTGTTGAACTTGGCCACCTGCCCGCCCGAGTCGAGCATACGGCCCTGACCGCCGGTCCATGCCGGGTGCGCTGTCGGGTCGATTTCCAGCGTCATCACGTCGCCTTCGCTGCCCCAGGTCGAACGCGTCTGATATTCGGTGCCATCGGTCATCTTGACCGTGATCATGTGATAGTCGGGGTGAATGTCTTTTTTCATGTCTCTTGGCTCCTGTGCCGCTGGTTTCCGACCAGCAGCTTGAGTCGGTGCGTCCGGGGACGCGAAGCGGCGCCCTTACTGGGCAATCGGGGAAAATGCAACACCTGCACCCCGTTGATCGTCATCCCGGCGAAGGCCGGGATGACATATAAGGGGAGGTCTCCGCCCTAGTCGCCCGGCGGATCGGCGATCATCGCGGTGAACTGGCATTCGGTCGCGAGTTGACCGCCCAGCATTGCCCGCCCCTCGAACTTGCAGATATTGCGCTTCGCCTGGAGAATCGTGACGTGCAGGTCGAGCAGGTGGCCGGGTTCAACCGGCTTGCGGAACTTTACCCCGTCGATGCCCATGAAATAGACGAGCTTGCCGCTGCCCGCGAGGCCCAGCGATTCGATCGCGAGCACGCCGCCCGCCTGCGCCAGCGCCTCGACGATGAGGACGCCGGGCATGATGGGCCGGCCGGGGAAATGGCCCTGGAAAAAGGGCTCGTTCATCGTCACCGCCTTGACCGCATGGATCGACTGGTCCTTGACCATCGAAACCACCCGGTCGACCAGCAGCATCGGATAACGATGCGGGAGCAGGCTCAAAACCCGGCGGATGTCCGCCGCGCCCATGGCCTCGCCCACGCTGTCTTCCCCGGCCGCCATCGCGCTTAGCGCGTCGTCGGCTGGTTGCCGGTCGGCGCCGGAGCCGCCGCACCGGGCTGCGCCGCGCGCGCGGCGTCCATCAGCTGCTGGTTGCGCTGCTGGACGAGCTGGCCCGGCTGATAGCCCGCGGGAACCGCGATGGACACATTGGGCAGAATGCGGTTGAGTTCGGTCACGACCGCCTCGGTGATGTCGACATTATTTTCGCGCGCGAGCACCGCGTCGGGATTGAGCAGCAGGTCGACCTTCTTCGCGGTCATCGCCGCCTTGATCGCCTCGTTCATGCGGACGCTGATCTGATCCTCGACATAGGCGATGGCAAGGTCGACGGGCGCGCTGATCTGGCCGAGTTCGGCCTGCGCGGCCTGACGCTTGTCCTGCACGGCCTTGGCCGCCGCCTGCAGCGCGGCCTGGTTCTGCGGCGTCTTTCGCGCCTCTTCATTATACTTCGCGATCAGCACGTTGATTTCGGCCTGCAGCGTCTGGCCGCGCGATTGCTGCTGGTCGATCTGCGCCTTGTAGGTCGTCTCGATCTGCTGCGAAGCGGTGCGGAAGGCGTTCGACCGCGCCGCGGCGACGCGCACGTCGGCGACCGCCACGCCCTTCGCCTGCGCAATGGCCGGGGCCGACAGGATGGGTGAGACCGACAGCGCGGCGATCGCCAGCGCGGAAGCGGCAAGAAGTTTTTTCATCAGAATTGAGTTCCTACATTGAATGAGAAGCGTTTGGTATCATCGCCCTCTTCTTTGCGAAGGGCGTAAGCGAAGTCGATCCGGAAGGGACCGAAGGGGGAGTTCCAGTTGACCCCGGCGCCGATCGCGACGCGCGGCATCCAGGTGTCGCCAAAGAAGCGTTCCTCGAACGGCGCGAGCGCCGAAAAGCCGGCCGCGCAAGTGGTGAACTGGCCGGTCGGCGCGCCCGAAGCGTCGGGCGTGTTCGTTGCGAATTGCGTCACACCCGTGGTCGCATTGCGGCACAGGAACTTCGTCAGCCCGTCGGCAGGATCGCGGAAGTCGGCGAGCGTCGTGAGCGTCGGACGCTTGACACTGAACACCGACCCGACGTCGAGGAAGATCGACGGCCTGAGACCCAGTTCCTTCGCCCCGGTGCCGAGCGGAATGTCGAGCTCGACCCGCCCCTGATAATAGGCGCGGCCCCCGAGCGCGTCGTCGATCTGGCCGCGATTGTCGTTGCTCGTGTCGATCACCGGGTTCAGAGGATCATAGATCGCGGCAAAACGGATCACGCGCGGGCCGACGCCGCGAATGTCGAAGCCGCGCATCTGCGGTTCGCCGAGGAAGAAGCGATCGGTCAGGCGCACCTTGTCGCTTGTCGGCGTGGGCGCGCTGCCAAAGGGGTGGATATAGCCGCCTTCGGCCGAAAGGTTGAGGATGAAGCGGCTGCCGAGGTTGAAATGCTTGGACCCGGCAAGCCGCGTGCGGACATATTTGACGCTGCCGCCCAGACCCGCGAAATCCTGGCTGATCGACGCCGACTGGCCGCGCGTCGGGCGAATCCGGTTGTCGCGGTCGTCATAGGCGAGGGTGAAGCCGACGAGCGAGGTCGTCCGCTTGCCGATCGCATCGCAAAGATAGCGGCCTGCCACCAGCGGATCGCACTGGTCGCCAAAGAAGTAGATCGACCGGTCGAGCGTCACATCATCATAGTTGAGGCTGTAGCGGCCAAAGAAGGAGAGGAACTCGGTAAGCGGCACGCCGGCGTTGATCTGGAACCCGGTCGTGACCTGCTCGAACGTCGTCCGGCGGTCGTTGTCGATGAAGTTGAACGAATTGAGGTCGCGACGATAGACGCTGCCGCCGACCGAGATGTTGCGATCGAACAGATAGGGTTCGGTGAAACCCAGTTCGATCGACTTCGAATAGCTCGAATAATTGACCGACGCCTGCAATTGCTGGCCCAGGCCGCGGAAATTGCGCTGGCGGATCGACGCCTGGAGCAGGAAATTCTCGATCGAGGAGAAACCCGCCGACAGCGACAGCTCGCCGGTCGGTTTTTCCTCGACATTGGTTTCCAGGATGATGCGGTCGGGCGTGCTGCCTTCCTTGCGCTCGATTTCCAGATTTTCCTGGAAATAGCCAAGGCTGTTGATGCGATTCTCGGTGCGCTTGACGCCAAAGCTGTTGAACGCATCGCCTTCATTGAGGCGGAACTCGCGGCGCACCACCTTGTCGTGGGTCAGCGTGTTGCCGTTGACGTCGATGCGCTCGACATAGGTGCGCGGGCTTTCGGCGACGTTGAAGGTGATGTCCATCGTCCGGTCGTCGGGATTACGGCGGAACTCAGGATTGATGTCGGCAAAGGCGTAACCGAACAGGCCGGCGGTTTCGCTGAGGCTTTCGACCGTATCCTCGACCAGCTTGGCGTCGTACCAGTCGCCGCTTTTCATCGGCAGCAGCCTCTTCAGCATTTCAGGCTGGAAGTCGCGCAGCTCGCTCTTCACGTCGACGTTGCCGAACTTGTAGCGCTCGCCCTCCTCGACGACATAGGTGATGATGAAATCCTGCTTGTTGCTCGTCAGCTCCGCGACCGCCGAAATGACGCGGAAATCGGCATAGCCGTTGGTCAGATAGAAAAGCCGCAGCTTCTGCTGGTCATAGGCAAGGCGGTCGGGGTCATAGCTGGTGTTCGACGACAGGATCGTGAGCAACCCCGTTTCCTTCGTCGCCATCTCGTCCTTGAGGTCGCCGTCGCTGAACTTTTCGTTGCCGATGATGTTGATCTGTCGAACCTTCGATTTCGGCCCTTCGTTGATCTCGAACACCACATCGACGCGGTTCTGGTCGAGCGACACCATCTTGGGCTCGACGGTCGCGGCGAAACGGCCCTGGCGCTTGTACAGCTCGATGATGCGCGCGACGTCGGCGCGCACCTTGGACCGGGTGAAAATCTGGCGCGGCGCGAGCTTGATCTCCGGGCGGATCTTGTCTTCCTTGAGCCGCTTGTTACCCTCCAGGATCACGCGGTTGATCACCGGGTTTTCGGTCACCTGGATCTGCAGCGCACCATTGTTGTCGGTGATCTGGAAATCCTTGAACAATTCGGTCGCGGCGAGGTCCTTCAGCGCCTGGTCGAGCGTCGCACGGTCATAGGTCTGACCGACGCGCAAGCGCAGGTACGACAGGATCGTCTGCGCCTCGAGCCGCTGGTTGCCGGTGACGGTGATCGACTGGATCGTCGTCGCGGTCGGCGCCGCTTCGGGCGCGGGCGCGGGAACGGTCGGTGCGGGCACGGTTGGCGGCGCAACATCCTGCGCCATCAGCGGCGCGCTGAGCATCGTACCGGCCAGAAGAGCCACCGACAGCTGTGTCCGGCCCAAGATTTTGTGTGAAGCCACGCCGTTCATCCCGAAAAATACTCAAAAAACGACAAACCCGCCTGACCGCGGGCTTGCGCGCACTCCCTGCCCCAGACTCGCTAGCCAATCAAGCGCGCGATCCCGTCCCACAGCCCCAATGAGCCCAAATCGTTGAAAGTCACGACCAGCATCAGCGTCACCACCGCCGCAAAGCCGAAGCGGAATGCCCATTCCTGCACGCGGAGCGGTGCAGGCCGCCGCCGGATCGCTTCATAGGCATAGAAAAGCAAATGACCGCCATCGAGCATGGGCAATGGCAAGAGGTTGATGAACCCCAGATTGATGGAAATGAGCGCGATGAAGAATATGAGCGAGGCGACCCCCAGCGTCGCCGCCTGCCCCGAAATCTCCGCAATCTTGACCGGGCCGTTCATATCCTTGATCGATCGCCGGCCGGTGAGGAACTGGCCCAGAACCTCGCCGGTCTGGCGGACGATCTGCCACGTCTGATGCAAGCCGATCGCCGGTGCCTCGATCAGCGACACCGGTTCCAGCTGCGGCGGCGGCGGGGCGAGACCGATGATCGCGCGTTCATATTCCTTGCCGAACGGGTCCTTTTCGGTGATCAGTCGCGGCGCAAGCGCCACCGTCCGTTCGCTGCCCTCGCGCAGCACGCGCAGCTGCATCACTTCGCCGGGGCGGTGCGCGACCGCCATCGGGATGTCGCCAAAGGTCGCAATCGCCCGGCCATCAATCGCCACGATCCGGTCGCCCGCGCGCAGCCCCGCTTCGTCGGCGGCCGACCCGATCTCGATCGCGCCCGCAACGGGCGGGGTCACGACCTTGCCCCCGACCCACGCGAAACCGGCGAGGATCAGGATCGCGAACAGGAAATTGGTGACCGGCCCCGCCGCGACGATCGCGGCGCGTTTCCACACCGGCTGCGCGGGAAAGGTGTGCGATCGTTCCTCGGCGGGCAGGGATTGCCATTCGGCGTCGGGCTGGCTGACGGCATCGCGGTCGCCCGCGAACTGGACATAGCCGCCCAGCGGCAGCCAGCCGATCTTCCATTCGGTGCCGCGCTTGTCGGTCCAGCCGACGAGCTTGCGCCCGAACCCGATCGAGAAGGTTTCCGCCTTCACCCCGCACCAGCGGCCGACGATATAATGGCCATATTCGTGGACGAACACGAGCGGCCCCAGCACGAGCAGGAAGGCAAGGATCGTGAATCCGAAACCGGGCGTCTCAAGCATGTTCATATTGTTCCACAAAGCGCAGCGCAGCCGCCCGCGATGCGGTATCGACGCTGAATATGTCCTGAAGCGAGGACGGAGCCGCAGGTTCCGCCGCGTCGACCACCCGCCGTACCGTATCGACGATCGCGGGGAAGGAAATGCGGCCCGCGAGGAAGGCGGCGACCGCCACCTCGTTCGCGGCATTGAGCTGCGCCGGGCGCGCGCCGCCCGCCGCGATCGCGGCGCGGCAGAGCGCGGTCGCGGGGAAGCGCTCTTCGTCGGGCGCCTCGAAATCGAGCCGCGAAATCGCCGCCAGGTCGAGCGGCGCGCACGGCGTCGCCATCCGCTGCGGCCAGGCGAGCGCCGACGCGATCGGGATGCGCATGTCGGGCGAACCGAGCTGTGCGAGCGTCGAGCAGTCGATATATTCGACGAGGCTGTGGATCACCGATTGCGGGTGGACGAGGATCTCGATCCGGTCGAGCCCGACAGGGAAAAGATGATGCGCCTCGATGAGTTCGAGGCCCTTGTTCATCATCGTTGCCGAATCGACGCTGATCTTGGCGCCCATCGACCAATTGGGATGCGCGACCGCCTGCGCCGGGGTCACCGCGGCCATGTCGGCGGCGCTCATGGTGCGGAACGGGCCGCCGCTCGCGGTCAGGATGATGCGCCGCACCTGGTCGATCCGCCCGCCCGCGAGGCATTGAAAGATCGCATTATGTTCGCTGTCGACCGGGAGGATCGTCGCGCCCGACGCGCGCGCTGCGGCGGTCATCAGCTCGCCGGCCGACACCAGCGCTTCCTTGTTGGCGAGCGCAACGTCGTGCCCCGCCGCCAGTGCCGTCATCGTCGGCGCCAGCCCCGCGGTGCCGACGATCGCGGCCATGACGAGATCGGCCCGCCGTTCGGCGGCTTCGACGAGCGCCGCCGCGCCCGCCGCACATTCGATCCCCTGCCCCGCGAGCGCGGCCTTGAGATAGCCATAACAGCTTTCATCGGCGACCACCGCGACATCGGGCCGGAACTCGATGGCGAGCCGCGCCAGTTCCTGGACGTCGCAATTGGCCGTCAGCACCCCGACGCGCCACGCCTCGCGGTCGCGGCGGACAAGGTCGAGCGTCGATTGCCCGACCGATCCCGTGGCGCCGAAGAGGGAGAGACGGCGCGTCATGTCAGCCGCGCGCCCCGATCTGGCCCGCGAACGCCAGCGCGCCGAGCAGCAGCGCGACCGGCAGCAAACCGTCGACGCGATCGAACAGGCCGCCGTGGCCGGGGATCAGCTTGCCCGAATCCTTCACCCCAGCGCGGCGCTTCATCCAGCTTTGCGCGAGATCGCCCATTTGCGCGAGCAGGCCCATGAACAGGCCGATCCACAGCGGCACGCCGACGATGCCCGCGCGGTCGCCGATCGTCGCGCTGGCGATCAGCGCCGCGACCATGCCGCCGAACAGGCCCGACCAGGTCTTCGACGGGCTGATCGTCGGCGCCAGCCGCGCGCCGCCAAAGGAACGCCCGGCAAAATAGGCGCCGATGTCGGTCGCCCAGACCATGCCAAAGACCCACAGCGCGGCCGTCATGCCGAGCTGGTCGCGAACGAACCACAGGCCCGCGGCCGCGCCGAGGATGAGCACCGGGCCAATGATCGTCAGCGCTGCCTTCGACCCGCCACCAATCGCCATCGCGCGCACCAGCGCGAGCCATTCGACGAGAACGAGCGCGCCGCCGACAAGCAGCAGCAGCCCGAACGCGATGCCGCCGAACCACAGCGCGGTCCCCGCAATCGCAAACAATATGATCGCCGATCCCACCCGCACCCAAAGGTCCGATTTTGCCGCCATCGTCAAAGCCCCCCGTACCGGCGATCGCGCCGTGCAAATTGATCCAGCGCCGCTTTCAGGTCCGCCGGGGTAAAATCCGGCCACAGCTTTTCGGTGAAATACAGCTCGGCATAAGCCGACTGCCAGAGCAGGAAATTGGACAGCCGCAGTTCGCCCGAGGTTCGGATCAGCAGGTCGAGCGGCGGCATGTCGGCGGTATCGAGATGGGCCTCGATCGCCTCGGCGGTGATTTCGCCGATCGCTGCGGCGGCATTCGCCGCGCGCACCAGCTCGTCCTGCGCGCCATAGTTGAGCGCGACCGCCAGCGTCGTGCGCTTGTTGCCCGATGTCCGGTCGAGCGCATTGTCGATCAGCGCGACGACATCGGGCGCCAGCGCGCGCCAGTTGCCGATGACCTTCAGCTTCACGTCATTGGCGGCAAATTCATCGAGGTCGGAGAGGATGAAGCGCTTCATCAGCCCCATCAGGTCGTTGACCTCTTCCTCGGGCCGTTTCCAGTTTTCCGAACTGAAGGCATAGAGCGTCATCGCCTCCAGCCCCAGATCGCCCGCCGCGCGCACGATCGTGCGCACCGTCTCGACCCCCGCCCTGTGTCCCGCGACGCGCGGCAACATGCGTTTTTTGGCCCAGCGGCCGTTGCCGTCCATGATGATGGCGACATGGCGCGCGGCGTGGTCTGAAACCGTCACCGGAAAAACCTCAAAATCCGTTCGCATCGAGCGAAGTCGAGATGCCCCTCGGCCGTGTTCCAGTCCGATGGGTGTCTCGACTTCGCTCGACACGAGCGGAAGAGAGATAGGCGCCCCAAAGCACTAGCCCAGGATTTCCTTTTCCTTCGCCGTCGCCGCGGCGTCGATCTCGGCGATCGTCGCATCGGTCAGCTTCTGCACCTCGGTCTCGTGGCGCTTGCGTTCGTCCTCGCTGATTTCCTTCTTGTTTTCGTCCTGCTTCAGATTGTCCATGCCGTCGCGGCGGACGTTGCGCACCGCAACGCGCGCCTTTTCGGCATATTGGCCGGCAAGCTTCGACAGTTCCTTGCGGCGCTCCTGCGTCATCTCGGGGATCGGCAGACGCAGCATCTGGCCATCGACGATCGGATTGAGGCCGAGTCCCGCCGAACGGATCGCCTTGTCGACCGGGCCGACGTTCGCCTTGTCCCACACCTGCACCGACAGCATCCGCGGTTCGGGCACGCTGATCGACGCGATCTGGTTGAGCGGCATCTGGCTGCCGTAAACCTCCACCGTCACCGGATCGAGCAGCGCCGCATTGGCACGGCCGGTGCGCAATCCGGCCAGGTCGTGCTTCAGCGATTCAACGGCGCCGTGCATCCGGCGTTCAAGGTCGGCCTTGTCATATTTCGCCATCTGTCTTTTCCTCTCTATTCCCCACACCCGTTCGCATCGAGCGAAGTCGAGATGCCCATCGGTAGCACGCGCCTTATGGGCGTCTCGACTTCGCTCGACGCGAACGGAAAATGGAAAACCAAAGCCTGCATTATATAATCCATCAGACTGCGCCGTCGCCGACGACGGTCGAGACGCCCTCGCCCGCCAGCACGCGCGCCAGATTTCCGGGTTCGCGAATGTTGAACACCACGATCGGGATATGGTTGTCGCGGCACAGCGCCACCGCGCTCGCGTCCATCACCTTCAGATTGTCCGCGAGCACGCGGTCATAGCTCAGCCGATCATAGCGCACCGCATTGGCGTCCTGCTTGGGATCGGCGTTATAGACGCCGTCGACGCTGGTGCCTTTCAGCAGCGCGTCGCACTTCATCTCGGCCGCGCGCAGCGCCGCGCCGCTGTCGGTGGTGAAGTAAGGCGCACCCACGCCCGCGGCAAAGATCACCACGCGGCCCTTTTCCATATGGCGTTCGGCGCGGCGACGGATCACCGGTTCGCACACCTTGTCCATCTCGATCGCCGACTGAACGCGCGTCTGGACCCCCAGCTGTTCGAGCGCATTCTGCATCGCCAATGCGTTCATCACCGTCGCGAGCATGCCCATATAGTCGGCCTGCGCGCGGTCCATGCCCTTGGCCGCACCCGCCATGCCGCGAAAGATGTTGCCCCCGCCGATGACGAGGCAGATTTCGAGCCCGCGATCCTTGGCTTCCTTGACCTCGGCCGCCATGCTCGCGACCGTTTCGGGGTCGATACCGAAGGGGCTGGGGCCCATCAGCGCCTCGCCCGACAATTTCAGCAATATGCGTTTCAGGCCGGGCAATGCCATGATCGGGAGAACCTCTTGCAAACTCGATATAAGCGAATGGCGCGCACCCTAGAGCGGGTGCGCGCCATTGCCAAGCGGACTGCCGCGACCGACGCGGCAATCCGTATCTTCTCTTTTAGACGCCGGCGGCAGCCGCGACTTCCGCCGCGAAATCGCTTTCTTCCTTCTCGATGCCTTCACCGAGCTGGAAGCGGACGAAGCCCTTGAGCGTTATCGCGGCGCCGACATCCTTGCCGGCGGCGGCGACGACTTCGGCGACCGGCGTCTTGCCGTCCATCACGAACAGCTGCGACAACAGCGCATTTTCCTTGCGGAACTTGGCAATCGCTCCATCGACCATCTTGGCGACGATCTCGGCCGGCTTGCCCGACTGGGCGGCCTTTTCCTCGGCGATCGCGCGTTCGCGCGCGACGAGGTCGGCGTCGAGGTCATCGCCGTTCAGCGCCAGCGGGTTTGCGGCGGCGACGTGCATAGCCAGCTGCTTGCCGAGCGGTTCGAGCACGTCGGCACCGGCGCTCGATTCGAGCGCGACGAGCACGCCGATCTTGCCCATGCCGGGCGCGGCGGCGTTGTGGACATAGCCGGTCACGGCGCCCGAGTTCACCGTCAGCAGGGCGACGCGGCGCAACGACTGGTTTTCGCCGATCGTCGCGATGTTGCTGGTCAGCTGTTCGGCAACGGTGCCCCCGGTCGGATAGGGTGCGGCGGCGAGCGCGTCGATGTCGGTGATGCCCTCCGCGAGCGCAACCTGCGTCACGTCGCGAACGAACGCCTGGAATTGCTCATTCTTGCCGACGAAGTCGGTTTCGCTGTTCACTTCGACGAGCGCGCCCCTGGTGCCGTCGGTCGCGAAACCGACCAGGCCTTCGGCGGCGACGCGGCCGGCCTTTTTGGCGGCGGCGGCAAGGCCCTTGGTGCGCAGCCAGTCGATCGACGCCTCGATGTCGCCGTTGTTCTCGGCGAGCGCCTTCTTGCAGTCCATCATGCCCGCGCCGGTGCGGTCGCGCAGTTCCTTGACGAGGGCGGCCGTGATTTCAGCCATGTCATAATCCTTTCCAAAAGGGGCAGGCTCGCTGGGGCCTGCATTCGCCGCGCGTGGCGGCGCGATAAGTCAAACCGATGACGGGGACGGCGCCGGACCGATGCCGCGCCGTCCCGTCATGCCGGGCACGCTCAGGCGTCGCTCTGGCGTTCGGTTTCGGCAGCCGCTTCGGCGGGAACCTGTTCGTCTTCGGTCACCGGAGCGGCGGCCTCTTCGACCAGCGCCGGTTCGGCGACCGGCTCGACGGCCGCGCCCAGATCCTCGCCGCGATCGGCGCGCGCCTGCTGGCCGCCGCGGGTCGCCGCCTGGGCCACCGCATCGCAGTAAAGACGGATGGCGCGCGCGGCGTCATCATTGGCCGGCACCGGAAAGGCGATGCCGTCGGGCGAGACGTTCGAATCGAGGATCGCGACAACGGGAATGCCAAGGACATTGGCTTCCTTGATCGCCAGCTCTTCCTTGTTCGCGTCGATCACGAACATGACATCGGGAATACCCCCCATATCGCGGATGCCGCCCAGGCTCATTTCGAGCTTGTCGCGTTCGCGCGTCTTGTTCAGCACTTCCTTCTTCGTGAGCCCCGAGGTGTCGCCCGAAAGCTGTTCCTCGAGCGTCTTCAGCCGCTTGATCGAGTTGGAGATCGTCTTCCAGTTGGTGAGCATACCGCCCAGCCAGCGGTGGTTGACGAAATGCTGCCCCGACGCGCGCGCCGCATCGGCGATCGGACCCTGGGCCTGGCGCTTGGTGCCGACGAACAGCACCTTGCCGCCGGACGCCGCGGTCGAGGCGATGAAGTCGAGCGCGCGCGCGAAGAGCGGCACGGTCTGCGACAGGTCGAGAATGTGGATGCCGTTGCGCGCGCCGAAGATATACGGCTTCATGCGCGGGTTCCAGCGGTGGGTCTGGTGGCCGAAGTGGGCGCCAGCCTCGATAAGATTCTGCATCGTGACGACAGGTGCCGCCATGGTCTTTCTCCTTCCGGTTGGTCCTCTGGAAAGCAAGAACCGGGTTCCGCGGGGCGGATGATCCGGCACCGGTTTATGTGCGCCTTCCATGTGGAATGGGCGGCCCGTTAGCGGCGTTCGGCAACAAATGCAAGCATCGTGCGCCGTCTTCGTCCGGGCGATAATGCGCCGCGCTGGATCAATCCGCCGATAAAACTCATCGCTTCGTCGCAAAATAGTTGAGAACACAACAGGAACATGCAACCAGAACCCAAGCGAAACCGTCCTTTGCCGAGAATCAAGGTTTCGTTGACGAAAACCGGAAGGACAGATCATGGTTCAGGTCGCAGCCGCACTCCTCTTCGCTCTTGCCGCCGGGTTGGGCATCACGGTGATTTTGGCGATGCTCAAATCGAACGAGACCGCGATCCTGTCCGCGCTGCTGGGCGAAGGCGCCTTTCCGATCGCCGCTGCGCCCGAATCGGAACCCGTTCCGGGAGCGGTCGCAGTACGCCGTCCGGCGAGCCGTCGCAGGCCTGTATCACGGCGCCTGGCGGTTGCCGGGGCGATGCGGACACAGTTCAGTCGCGCCGCCTGAGCCGGGCGGCCTTGGCATAGCTTGCCAGACCAAAGGGTAGCGTTGCCGCATAAACGGCACAGACCACCAGCAGCGTAAGCCAGGGCACGGTGACCAGCGCCGCGCCGAGCAACCCGACCCCCGCCAGCGCAAACAAACGCCAGGACCGGCGCAGGCGTATCGAAGCCCAGCTGTAGGTCGGGATCGCCGAGATCATCAGCGTCGCGATGGCAAGCGCCCATGGCATCACGACATACCATTCGCGAAACAGATCGTTGCCGGTGACGAACCACAGATACACCGGGACGAACGCCATCCCCGCGCCGGCGGGCGCCGGAATGCCGGTGTTGAAGCCCGCCGATTTATGCGGCTGGAAATCGGCGTCCATGCGCGAATTAAAGCGCGCGAGGCGGAGCGCACAGCAGACCGCAAGCGCCAGCGCGGCGGTCCAGCCGAACTTAGGGGCGTTGGTCAGCGACCAGAGGAACAGGATCATCGCCGGCGCAACGCCGAAGGCGATCACGTCCGACAGCGAATCCAGCTCGGCCCCGAACCTGCTCTGCGCACGAAGCAGCCGCGCGATGCGCCCGTCCATGCCGTCGAGCACCCCGGCAAAGATGATCGCGGCAATGGCAAGCTCGAACTGCCCGCCGATCGCGAAGCGCACTCCCGTGAGCCCGAAACACAGCGCGAGCACGGTAATCGCATTGGGGGCGAATGCGCGCAGGCCGATACCGCCGATCCGGCGTCCGGCAGCGTCGGCGGGGAGCGGATGCTCGTCCGCCACTCTACTGTCCGATGCCGTCGATGGTCGCCGCCTGCCCGATCCGCGCGATCACCGTCTCGCCCGCCAGCGTGCGCTGGCCGAGCAGCACCTTCGGCGTGGTGCCCGCGGGCAGATAGACGTCGACGCGACTGCCGAAGCGGATGAGGCCGACGCGCTGCCCGGTCGCCAGTTCGCTGCCCATCGACACGAAGGGCATGATCCGCCGCGCGACGAGCCCCGCGATCTGGGTAAAGCCGATACGCACCCCGTCGGCGCGCTCGACAACGAAATGCTGGCGCTCATTCTCCTCGCTCGCCTTGTCGAGGTCGGCATTGACGAACTTGCCGGGGATATAAACCAGCTTGCGCAGCGTGCCCGCAACCGGGGTGCGGTTAATGTGGACGTCAAAGACACTCATGAAAATCGACACCCGCAACATCGGCGCATCGCCCAGTCCGTCGGGCCCGGCGATCTCGGGTGGCGGCGGGACTTCGGCGATCTGGGTGATCAGTCCGTCGGCAGGGGCGATGATCATGTCGTCGCTCGCGGGGGTCACACGCACCGGATCGCGGAAAAAAGCACCGACCCACAGGGTCACGCCGAGCATCAGCCAGCCGAGGATTTCCCATCCCAGCAGCCAGAAGCAGAGCGTCACAATTCCGGCGATCAACAGGAACTTGCGGCCCTCGGGATGGATCGATGGCCATTGCCACTTGATGCCGCTGCCGGGCCGGTTCGAGGATATGATGTTCGACATGGCCGTTCTTCTAGGGATCAGCGTCCCCAGTGACAATGGATAAGGCGCCGACATCGTTGCGTGCGCGCGCGACACCGGTTGCGTCGGGGCGGTTGATCAATCGCCCCGCTTTGCCTAAGGCCCGCTGCAACTCCGACTCCCCAAGGATAAAGGCAGAAACGCATGGGCAAGATCAAGGTAGCCAACCCGGTCGTCGAACTCGACGGCGACGAAATGACCCGGATCATCTGGCAATGGATCCGCGAGCGGCTGATCCTGCCCTATCTCGACATCGACCTGCATTATTACGACCTCGGCATCGAGGAACGCGACCGCACCGACGACAAGATCACCGTCGAGGCCGCGAACGCCATCAAGAAATATGGCGTCGGCGTCAAATGCGCGACGATCACCCCCGACGAAGCCCGCGTCGAGGAGTTCGGCCTCAAGAAGATGTGGAAGTCGCCGAACGGCACGATCCGCAACATCCTGGGCGGCGTGGTGTTCCGCGAACCGATCGTGATGAAGAATGTGCCGCGGCTGGTCCCCGGCTGGACCGACCCGATCGTCGTCGGACGTCATGCCTTCGGCGACCAGTACAAGGCGACCGATTTTCGCGTCCCCGGCCCCGGCAAGCTGCGCCTGGTGTTCGAGGGCGAGGACGGCACGCTGATCGACGAGGAAGTGTTCCAGTTCCCTTCGTCGGGCGTCGCGATGGGCATGTACAATCTCGACGATTCGATCCGCGACTTCGCGCGCGCCAGCCTGAACTATGGCCTTGCGCGCGAATGGCCGGTGTATCTGTCGACCAAGAACACGATCCTGAAAGCCTATGACGGGCGTTTCAAGGACATCTTCGAGGAAGTGTTCAACGCCGAATTCAAGGTGCAGTTCGACGCGCTCGGCATCGTCTACGAACATCGCCTGATCGACGACATGGTCGCCTCGGCGCTCAAATGGTCGGGCAAGTTCGTCTGGGCGTGCAAGAATTACGACGGCGATGTCCAGTCGGACACCGTTGCGCAGGGGTTCGGCTCGCTCGGCCTGATGACCAGCGTGCTGATGACCCCCGACGGCAAGACCGTCGAATCCGAAGCCGCGCACGGCACCGTCACGCGCCACTATCGCATGCACCAGCAGGGCAAGGCGACCTCGACCAACCCGATTGCCTCGATCTTTGCCTGGACCGGCGGGCTCAAACATCGCGGCAAGCTCGACGACAATGCCGCGCTGGTGAAGTTCGCCGACGATCTGGAGAAGGTTTGCGTCGCGACGGTCGAAAGCGGCAAGATGACCAAGGATCTGGCGCTGCTCATCGGTCCCGACCAGAACTGGTTGACGACCGAAGGCTTTTTCGAGGCGATCGTCGAGAATCTCGACAAGAAGATGGGCGCTTAGTCCTCCGGCCGTCGTCGCGGAACAATGCGGTTGCCATAACCACCCAGAGCGGCTGCTGTATATCTGACCCACCGGGATTGCGTCAGGAAGCGTCTCGGACTTTGTCGCACTGCTTGTCCGGGCAACCAGCCCGGACTGCACAACGCTCCTCGCCGAGATGCTTCCTGACGCAACCGCAGGCGGCGGGCCGATCCTGGCCCATCGCAGCGTCGATCGTCGGTCACTATGCGGCAGCATCGCTCCCTCCTCTCTTCTCGCGCTGGGCCAAATCGGCTCCGTCTCGGTGAATCAGATATACGGCACGCCGCTCTAGCCAATCGGGGCCGGCCTGCATAAGGTCGGCCCTTATGGTATCAGAGACAGAAACCTCCGCCATCGGCAATGCGCTGGTGGTGCTGGGCGCGGCGGGCATCGTGATCCCCGCCTTTGCGCGCTTTCGCCTGCCGCCGGTCATCGGTTTCATCCTCGTCGGGCTGCTCGTCGGCCCATCGGGGCTGGGCGCGCTTGCCGCCGATTATCCGTGGCTGCGACATGTCACGATCGGATCGACCGAGGACATCGCGCTCTTTGCCGAGTTCGGTATCATCCTGCTGCTTTTCTCGATCGGGCTCGAATTGTCGTTCCGCCGCCTGTGGCAGCTCAGGAAGCTGGTGTTCGGCATCGGCGCCGCAGAGTTGTTGTTCGGCGGCGCGATCCTTGGCGGCGCGCTGATGCTCTTCACCGATCACGCGACGCCCGCTGCCTTCGGTCTCGGCATCGCGCTCGCGCTGTCCTCGACCGCGCTCGTGCTGCCGATCGCCGGCACCAAATCGGCGGTGGGCCGCGCTTCCTTTTCGATGCTGTTGTTCGAGGATCTGGCAATCGTCCCGATCATCTTCATCCTTGGCGCCTTCGCACCCACCGCCAGCGGTGACAGCACCCAATTGCTGTTCGCAACGCTGTGGCAGGGCGGGCTCGTCATTGCCGCGCTTGCGATTGGCGGCTGGTTCCTGCTGCCGCGCATCTTTGCCCAGGCCGCGCGCGCCAAGGATCCCGAACTTTTCCTCGCCGCCAGCCTGCTGGTCGTCATCGTCGCGGCGCTTGCAACGGCCGCGGTTGGCCTGTCGCCGATCGTCGGCGCGTTGCTCGCGGGGCTGATGATCGCCGAAACCGAATATCATGGCGAAGTCGAAGCGATCACCGCGCCGTTCAAGGGGCTCGCGCTCGGCGTCTTTCTGATCAGCGTCGGCATGGGACTCAACCTCCGCACGATCGTCGAGCAATGGCCCGAACTGATGGTTGCCGTGGGCGGGGTCATCACGATCAAGGCGCTGGTCACCGCCGCGCTGCTACGCTTTTCGGGTTTTGCACGCCGCGGGACCGCGGCCGAGGTCGGGCTGTTGATGGCGAGCCCGTCGGAAACCACGCTGATCGTGCTCGCCGCCGCATTGCAGGCGCAGCTCATCACCAGCAGCACCGCCGAGTTCTGGCAACTCGTCACCGCAATCGGCCTGACGATCACTCCGCTTCTTGCGCGCGTCGGCCACGACGTTGCCCGGCAAATCGAAATGCGCAGCGGCGATGCCGACGATGACGAGACGCCCGAGGGTCGCACCGTCATCGTCGGCTTCGGGCGCGTCGGCCGCACCGTCGCCGAGTTGCTTCGCGAACATGACCGGCCCTATATCGCGGTCGATGCCGACATCGACACGGTGGCGGCGGCCCGGCGCGACGGCTTTATCGTCCGCTACGCCGACGTCGCGCGGCCCGGCAGCCTCGACAGGCTGGGCATCGAAAATGCCCAGGCTATCGTCCTGACGATGGACGACCCGGTCCAGCAGCTGCGCATGACGCGGCGGCTGCGGCAGAAATATCCCGACCTGCCGATCATCAGCCGCGCGCGCGACGCCGACCATGCCGCTGCGCTCTATCAGGCGGGCGCCAGCGACGCCGTGCCCGAAACGCTCGAAAGCTCGCTGCAACTCGCCGAGGCCGTGCTCATCGACCTGGGCGTCGCCATGGGACCGGTGATCGCGTCGATCCACGACGTGCGCGCCAGAATGCGCCACGACATCATGACAAAGGGCAGGCTCGATCACGAACCCCGCGTCCACCGACCCCAGATCGGCGCTCGCAGCGGCGAAAGCGGTTAGAGCGGCGTGCTCTAACGTCCGCCAACCGCGGCATCGAGACGGGTCGACATCGCACCATTCAGTGCCGACGCATCGGCGAGCGTCATGCCCTCGGGCAGGATGGCAAGCGACCATTGGCGGTCCGGCGTCAGATACTGGCGCGCGAGCCGCTGCACATCGGCGGCCGTGACGGCCGCCAAGTCGTCCTGGATCGACAGCGCCGCCGCAGTCACGCGCGGATCGCGCGTCGCGCCTTCGAGCAGGAACATCCAATAGACATTGCCTGTCGATGCTCGCGCCACCTGCTCGCGGATCGGGCCGGCGTTGCGCGCCAATTCGTCGGCGCTGACCGGTCGTGCGACGAGGTCGGCGGCGATGTCGCGCGCAATCCCGTAAAAACGGTCGATGTCCTTTGGCGCGAGCAGACTGCCGACGAGCAGATAGCCGCCGGTGTCGAATCCCGTTGGCCAGTGGCTGTCGACGACGGGGCCGTAGCTGGCGCCCTGTTCAGCACGTAGCCGATCGAACAGCCGGTCGTTGAAGATTGCGGCCAGCACCTCCAGCGCGCGCGCGTCGCGCGGATTGGTGCGGCCGCCGCCGGTCGGCCAGGCCGTCATCGCCGCCGCCTGCCCCTGCTCGCCGCGGTGATAGGCGATTTCGGGAACGGTGACGTGCGGCGCAAAATCGACGCGCTGGCCACCCGGTGGCGCCAGAATCGCGCGCGGCGCCAGCGCCCCAAAACTTTCGGTCAGGATTTTCCGGTAATCGACCGTTTCGAGGTCGCCGAAAATCTGCACCTCGATGGGTCCGCTGGCGAGCCTCGGTTCCCAGAAGGCCCGGAAGGCCGCAGGCGTCAGCGCCTCGATTGCCGCGCGGTCGGGCGCCGCCCAGCGCGCGTCATTGCCGGTCAGCCAGCCGCGCAAATGGCGTTCGAGTACCGCATTGGGGGTCGCGTCATTGAGCTCATAGCCGGTGAGATAGCCGATCCGCAGCCGCTCGACCGGCGCCGCATCCCAGCGCGGCAGCGCCAGCTTGGCCGCCATGAGCCGCAACTGGTCGGCAAGGTCGGCAGGGCGGCTTTCGGCGGACAGCTCGAAAGCATCGTCGTCGATCGCGAAGTTCATCTGAATCTGCCGCCCGTTGGTGAGCTGGTCGATCTCATTCTGGCCCCACGGTCCGATTCCACTCGCGACAAGCGCATAGTCGCCGGTCCACAACAGGTTCGGCGCATCGGCGGCGACGCTGCGATTGCCGGTACCGAAGCGCACATTGACGCGCACCTTGCCCGGTTCGATCTTGTTGTTCGACACCAGCGCGGTGACGCCGTTCGACAGCTCGATCCGCTCGGCGCGAAGGCCCGGCAGCGGCGCCGTCGCGACGATGGAGCCGGGCTTGCCAAGCGACGGAAGCTGCCCGAAATCGGCCTCGACCGCCGCAAGCCGTTCGTCGCGCGCGGCGACGGGAGCCTTCAGCGCGGCGAGGACGGCGCCGTTCCCGCCGGCCGATGTCGGTGTGGTCAGCACGACGCGGGTGACCGGCGCGGAAAAGATGGCGCGGCTGATGTCGAGCATCACCTGCGGTGTCGCCGACGCCCGGATCGCCCTGAACATATCGACCTGCCCCTGCGGGCTCGTCACCGTTTCGTTGATGTCGACCGCGCGCACCATGTCGTCCGCAAGCCGCGCGCCGGGCTCGTTGCGCGCATTTTCCAACTCTTTGAGCAGAAAGGCCTCGATCTCGTTCGTCTCGCGGTCGATGTCGGCCTGCGACGGCGGGCGGCGCACCGCATCGGCGATCACCCCGCGGACATCGGCGAGCGCGGCCTTCCAGTCGCTCAACGGAACGATCGAGGCCGCGGTCACATCGGCGCTGCGACTGACATATTGCTGTTCGACGGTGGCGACGAGGTAGCTGGCGCCCGCGCGCGCGCGATTTTCGAGCCGCCGGTTGACGAGCGCCTGTGCGATGAACTCGAGGTAAAGCCGCCGCGTATTTTCGACCGTGTCGATCCGCCTTTTCCACGGCCGGACCATGGCGAGCGTGAGCGCGAGCGGCTGGTTCGGCTCGACAATTTCGAGCGCCGCGGGCGCCGCGGGATCGGGCTTTCCGAAATCGGGATCGGGCGGATTGGTCCCCTCCCCTTTCCAGTCGCCATAATATCTGGCGATCAGCCGCGCGAAAGTGGCGGGGTCGCCGTCGCCGACAATGACGACCACCGCGCGTTCGGGACGATACCAGCGATCGTGAAAGGCGCCGACGGACGCCGCGGTCGCCTTGCCCAGCGAGGCCGTTGTACCGATTGGCGAGCGATCGCCAAGCAATTGCCCCGCGAACAGATGCGCGTTGGTCGCGTCGGCGATGCGTTTCTGCGGTCCGTCCGATTCGCGCAGCTCGGCCATGACGACTCCGCGCTCGGCCGCCACCGCCAGTTCCGAAATACGCGGCGCACGGATCATGCCCGCAAGCAATTTCATGCTTTCGTCAAGATTCGCGGGCGTCACGCTGGGAAGGTCGAGCTGGTAGACGGTCTGCGTCGGCGTCGTCTGGGCGTTCGAATCGCTGCCGAAGGTTACGCCGAAGCGCTGCCAGATACGTTTTGCCTCGCCATCGGGGATGTGCTCCGAGCCGCGAAAGGTCAGATGTTCGAGCAGATGGGCGTAGCCTCGCTCATCGTCGGTCTCGAACATCGAACCGACATCCATCCGCACGCGGATCGACACCTGCCCCGGCGGCACGCCGTTATTGCGCACGGCATAGCGCAGGCCATTGGGGAGGATGCCGAACTGCCACGCCGTATCGCGTGGAATGTCACTGCCAACATAAAGCCAGTCGCTGTTCCCCGCTTGCTTCGCGGTCGCGACCTCGTGCTGGGCGCGCGCGGCGAGCGGCGCCAGCAGCAGTGCGGCGAGGGCGCCGACAAGCATGGAACGGGCAAAACGAAGGGGCGCGCGCGCTGGATCAGACGACATTGGGCTATCTTATCGCCTTCGAACCTTGCTGGCCACTGAACTGTCGGCTTGTCGGCAGTGGCGCATGGCATTAGCCAGACGATATGACCGGCCCCGATGACGACCCGCTCGCTGCGCTTGTCCAGATGACCAGCGGGATTGACCCGGCCGCCAATCTGGCGGTGATCGACCGCGCGATGGGCGAAGCGGCGGCGCATGGCGCGGCGATGGCCTTTCTACCCGAAATGTCGTTGTTGCTCGACCGCGATCGCGCGCGTTCGGCGGCGCATATCGCAACCGAAGCACAAAGCCCGTGGCCGTCGGCGTTGCAGGAGATGGCGCGGCGGCATGCCATATGGCTGCATTCGGGGTCGATGCCGCTGCTCGCCGACGATGGCCAACGGCGCGTCAACCGCAGCCATGTCATCGCCGCCGATGGCAGAATCCGCGCGCGGTACGACAAGATCCACATGTTCGACGTGCAGCTGCCATCGGGCGAGAATTGGCAGGAATCGGCGGCTTATGCGGGGGGCGACGCGCTCTGCATCGTCGATACGCCGCTCGGCCGGCTGGGCCTTAGCATCTGTTACGACCTGCGCTTTCCCGAACTCTATCGCGCGCTTGTCGACAGCGGCGCGACGCTGATCGCGATCCCCGCCGCCTTCACCGTGCCGACGGGCGAGGCGCATTGGCACGTCCTGCTCCGCGCGCGTGCGATCGAAACCGCATGCCATGTCGTTGCCGCGGCGCAATGCGGCCAGCACACCGACGGCCGCACAACCTATGGACACAGCCTGGCGGTCGATCCGTGGGGTGCGATCCTCGCCGATGCCGCGCGGAGCGATGAAGCGAATCAGAAGGGTTATTCGCTGACGATCGTGCCGATCGACGCGACCGCGGCAACCAGGGCGCGCGCGGCAATTCCGCTGAGCCGGTCGCGCGCGATTCGCCGCATCGACCTTTAGGGCGGATTGGCATTATTTCGCCCGTCATTGCGGCGAAGGGCGGAATCTCACCCTCGCAATCTGACGCAGCGTCGATATTCCCGCCTTCGCCGGAATGAAGGGCGCGCCGAGGGTCACGTTCAACCAGAACCGCAGAAGTTCCAAATATCTCCGACACCGGGGTTGAACCCACCGGCTCCGCAGCGTCGTCATTGCGAGGAGCGTAGCGACGAAGCAATCTCCAGCCGCCGTACAAAATGCTACGAAAGCTGGAGATTGCTTCGCTGCGCTCGCAATGACGCCTACGGCTACGAGCGCGGAATGCTCGCCAATGCACAAAGGGCCCCGAGCGATGCTCGGGGCCCTTTGGTATCTGTAGCGATCAGCCGATCTTACGGGCTGGTCGGTTCATCGTCGTCGTTGTCCGACGCGATGATGATGCCGCCGATGACAGCCGCGAGAGCGAGAACAGCGATGATCCAGCTCGTGCTGCCTTCCAGTTCGCTCTGGCCATCAACGGCCGAAGCAGCGCGTGCCGCGGGAGCAGCCGACGCGGCAACAGGCGCCGCAATCATCGAGGTGGCTGCGAGGGAGATCGCAGCTTTCTTAAGCAGGTTCATCATTTTCTCCGTCCACTGGATAGTCTTGTCGAATCACACCGTGAAGTTCGTCCCCGGTCTGCTTCTGCCCGGCCTTCTTACGCACGGGCTTCGGCAATTGCAACGACGTTTTGCCCTACCCCCTGAAATCTTAGTAAATTATAAACAGATGAAAACTTGTTGCCGGTTTCTCACCCACGCCGCACCCGCTCAAAGGCCTCGCTGGTCACCGGATAGCCCAGATGATCGGGAATGCACAGATGGGACCGACCATCGCGATCCTCGATCCACGGCGTGATCAGTTCGACCGGATATGCACATGAATGCGCCGAAAAGCTCGGGAAGTCGGGCGCCTGCGCCAGCCGTTCGAGATTGCGGCGCGTCGGGAAGATGACCGACACCTCGCCGCGGTCGGCCATCGCCAGCGTCGCCGCGGCGCTCGCCCAGAAAATATGGCTGTGTTCGGCCTCCTCGACGGTGAGTTCGTGGCTGTGCGGCGGGGCGGCGACGGCATAGAAGCGCGTGTCGAAGGTGCGTGCTTCCTTGAAATTGGGGCACCAGCGCGCGAAAGGAACGAGCGATTCCAATGCGATTCGCTCATCGCGCGCCGCCAGTATGTCGGACAGCAACGTCCCGCCGAGCAGGGCGCGGCGCACCTCGGCGACCTCCGTTTCGGCAAGGCCGGGCCAGCCGACCGCGAGCCCCGTTTCCTCCAGCGTCTCGCGGAGCGCCGCAACGCGCGCGGCGCCGTCTGCCGGATCGATGCCTGCTCCGTGGCGGCGCGCGACCTCATGGTCGTCGGGATCGACACGGCCACCGGGAAATACGACCGCCCCCGCCGCGAAAGCCATGTTCGCCGATCGCTTGACCATCAAAATCTCGTCGGGGCCGCCGCCTTCGGACGGTCGCATGATAACCAGCGTCGCGGCGGGAATAGCGCCGTCGGGCAGCATCGCCTCGGGCGCGGACGGCAAAACGGCATCGCTCATGGCCCAAGGCGATAACCGCGCCACGCCCACTTGTCATCCCGCCATTGCGGCTGCCCGGCCAAGGGTGCAAGATGCGGCCCGGCGCAACACCATGGGCGGGGGAGCGGGCCATTGGGAATCGTCGAGATTTTGGGTGTCGCGGGCAGCCTGAGCCTGCTCGCCGGATGGCGGCTCTACCTCACCATCCTGGCGACCGGGGTCGCGATGCATTTCGGCTGGCTGCCGCTCCCCGAACATCTGGCGGCGCTGCAGGTGCTCGCAAACCCGTGGGTGCTCGGCGTCGCCGCGGTCGGCACGATCGCGGAGTTCCTGGCCGACAAGATCGCCTGGGTCGATTCAGCATGGGACACGGTCCACAGTATCATCCGCCCGCTGGGCGGCGCGCTGCTCGCGCTCGCGCTGGTCGACGCTTCGGACCCGGCGTGGCAGGTGATCGCCTTCCTGCTGGGCGGCGGCGGCGCGCTGCTGAGCCACGGCGCCAAGGCGACGACGCGCGCGGTCGTCAACGTCAGCCCCGAACCGGTGAGCAACGCGGTCGTGTCGACCGGCGAGGATGTCGCGACGGGCGGCCTGCTTGCGCTCGCCATTGCTTTTCCGCCGTTCGCAATCGTCATCGCAATCCTGCTCGCCGCCGGCGCGGCAATGGTCATCGTCGCGCTGCGCCGCCTGCTCCGCAACGTCAAGGCGACGCTCAGGAAGGCGATGGGCGACGAACCGCCCCGCACAGACCCACTGCCGCCGACCTGAGGATCAGGCCGGCAACAGCGCCTTCAGCGGGGTTCCGGTATCGGCAAGCTGCTCCGCCGTGGCGCGAAGCCCGGCGGTGACGATCATCCGCCCCTGGACATAATCCTTCGTCGCATTGACGCAGTCGATGGCGATCACCCTGCCCGCCTTGAGGTAGACGACCGAGAAGCTGCGCGTCGCCGGATCGCCGCGCAGCACCGCCTGATCGTGGCCGGTCGAAAGCCCCGCGGTCTGAAGCTTCAGATCATATTGGTTCGACCAGAACCAGGGGATCGCATGATAGGGCGCCTCGTCGCCGACGATGCCCCTGGCGACGACATTCGCCTGGTCGTTGGCATTCTGGACCGATTCGAGGCGGATCACCGCGCCTCCGGCAAAATCATTGGCGTGCGCGGCGCAGTCGCCGATCGCATAGATGTCGGGCAGGCTCGTCCTGCACAAACGGTCGACGAGCACGCCGTTGCCGCCCTCGGCGCCCGCCGCGATCAGCGGTTCGACCGCGGGGACGATGCCGATGCCGACGATGACGAGGTCGGCGGGGATCACCGCACCGACCGCCAGCCGCACCCCGGTGGCGTGCGTGTCGCCCTCGATCGCCTCGACGCACACGCCGAGCCGCAGGTCGACGCCATGGTCGCGATGCTCCTTTTCGAAAAAGCGCGACAGCTCCTCGCCCGCGACGCGCGCAAGAACACGGTCGAGCGCCTCCAGCAGCACGACCTTCTTGCCCGCCTTGCGGAGCACCGCCGCCGCCTCCAGCCCGATATAGCCGCCGCCGATGACGACAATCTGGCCAGCGGTTTCGGACGCCGCCTTCATCGCATCGGCGTCAGCGCGCGTGCGCACGCCCTGCACGCCGGGCAGGTCGCCGCCGGGGATGGGCAGCATCCGCGGGCTCCCGCCGGTGGCCCAGACGAGCTTGCCATAGCCGACCGTCTGTCCGTCGTCGGTGGTGACGCTGTGCGCGGCGGGATCGACCGCCATGACGCGCTGACCGAGCAGCATCGTCACCGCGCGCTCGTCCCAATATCTGGCGGGGCGCAGCAGGATGCGCTCGAAGTCCTTATCGCCCGCAAAATATTCCTTCGACAAGGGCGGGCGTTCGTATGGCAGATCGGGTTCGTCGCCGATGATCGCGATCGATCCGGCGAACTTCTGCGTACGCAGCGCCACCGCCACCTGCGCGCCGCCGTGTCCGGCGCCCACGATCACCACGTCGAATTGCATCGCCTGTCTCTCCCGCCATTCGTCAGCGCGGCCGTTACACACGCGGCCGGGCGGGGCAAGCCGCCCTCGCCTCCTTCCGGCGAAAGAAAAAGTTGAACGCGCCGTGATCAGCCCGCGAGGCGGAGCGGTGGATCGACGGCCGCCGCTTCGGATCGCAGGACCGCAACACCCTCGCCGAGCTTGGCGGCGATGACGGCGGCCTGCGCGCCGTCCAGACCGGCGACGACGACCTCGATGGCTATATGCGTCGGCAGGAGGTTCATCGTGATCGCGGCGGGCACGAGCGCGCGCTGCGCGAAAACATTGGCAACGCGCGGCAGCGCCTGCGGGTCGGGCGTCGCGTCGATTTCAAAGCGGTACACGGCGCGGGCCCTCAGGCCGCCACGCGCTTGGCGCCCGCGATCACCTCTTCGGCCATTTCGTCGGCGACGAATGCAGGGGAGCGTCCCTCGCGCGCCGCGCGTTCGAGCAGCGCGCCGACGCGCGGGCCGATTTCGGCGACGCGCAATTCGACGTCGCGGACGTCCTCGCCCAGATATTCGGCCGAAACGTTGATGATGCCGCCCGCGTTGACAACATAGTCGGGCGCATAGACGATCCCGCGATCGCGCAGCTGCGCGGCGACGTCGGGGCTCGCCAGCTGGTTGTTCGCCGCGCCGCACACGATCTTCGCCTTCAGCCTCGCCGCCGTGTCGCGGTCGAGCGCGCCGCCGAGCGCACAGGGCGCGAAGATGTCAGCTTCGACCGAAGCGATTTCGGATACGTCGACGACCTGCGCGCCGAGCACGGCCTTCAGCCGGTCGCGGCGCACCGGGCTGACATCGGCGATCACCAGCCGCGCACCCGCATCGGCGAGGCGGCGGCACAGATCGGCGCCGACATTGCCCGTGCCCTGCACCGCGACAGTCAGGCCATCAAGGCTTTTGCCCAGCGCGAACTCGGCGGCGACCGTCATCGCATCGAATACCCCCTGGGCGGTCCAGGGCGACGGATCGCCTCCCGCGCGTCCCTCGGCCGACGGCAAGCCCGCGACATGGCGCGACGTCTGCGCGACCTCCTGCATATCCGCAACGCTCGTCCCGACATCCTCAGCAGTGACATAAAGCCCGCCCAGCTCCTCGACCGCGCGGCCAAAGGCGCGGAACAGCGCGACGCGATCCCATTCGCCCTCGGGCCGCCGCAGCACCGCCTTCGCACCGCCCAGCGGCAAGCCGGCAAGCGCGTTCTTGTAACTCATCCCCTCGGCCAGCCGCACCGCGTCGGCGAGCGCATGGCTCGCGTCGGGGTAGGACCAGAGGCGACAGCCGCCGGCGCCCGGCCCCAGCGCGGTCGAGTGAATCGCGATAAACCCGTCGAGCCCGGCTTCGAGATCATAGAGGCGCACGCATTCGAGTGGCGGGGCCAGGCGGGCAAGACGGACGACCATGAACATTCTCCTTGAACGATGCGTCGCTTATCGCATCGTTCGGCAGGGCGTTCTTGATCGCATCTTTATTGTTCGCCGGATTTTCGGGATATTATGTTCGCTCATTGCCTGATAAAGGAAACAGATGGCCGATCTTGATCCCTTTGAGATAAAAATCCTCCGCGAATTGCAGCGCGACGCCAATCAGACGACGGCCGAGATCGCCGAGCGCGTCGGCCTGTCGGTGTCGCCCTGCTGGCGCCGCATCGACCGGCTCGAACGCGATGGCTTCATCAGGAAACGCGTCGCGATCGTCGATCGCCGCAAGGTCGGACTCAACGCGCACGTCTTTGCGCAGGTCAGGCTCAACGCGCACGGCCGGGCCAACCTCGACGAGTTCAGCGCAGCGATCCGGGGTTTTCCCGAAGTGCTCGACGCCTATGTGCTGATGGGCACGACCGATTTCATGCTGCGCATCGTCGCCCGCGACATCGACGCCTATGAACGCTTTTTCTTCGACCAGCTGAGCAAGCTGCCCGGCATCCAGGAAATCAACTCGACCGTCGCGCTCTCGGAAATCAAGTCGACGACCGAACTGCCGCTGGGTATCGAATGACTGCTTGCCGGAAACTTGCGGGAGAACGCCTGCCTTGGCCTGCTCCCGGTGTGGTGGACACCGATAGGGGGAATGAAGCGCAGGCAAGTGGGGGCCGTAGCCCCCACCTTATTTGGTGCAATCAAGTTGCTTGTTAACAACCGGACCTGCGATTTCTGAAGGCTTTCGCTTACGAAATATCGCGTCCAATTGCAACTACATCACGCACCCCGATTCGAGTTCGAATTGGTGTCATTTGCGTTGGCGCATATGGTTGTGGACGCCGCACCCTCTTGATACACAGAAAATCAAAAATCATCCGACTAGGGTCGAGACTCAATCACAGCCAGAAGGCCACGGCGGCTGCGAGGCTTACGGCTGACAGGAAATTCCTGGCGAGTTTATCGTAGCGGGTAGCGATGCGGCGGAAGTCCTTGAGGCGGCAGAACATGGCCTCGACCCGCCAGCGATCTTTATAGCGTCGTTCGTCATACTGGATCGGGCGCTTGCGGTTGCGTCGGCCGGGGATGACAGGGATGGTGCCCTGTTCGCGCAAGGCAGCCCTGATGCGGTTGGCGTCGTAGCCACGGTCGGCGATCACCCGCTTCATTCCGACGGTTTCGCCGATCAGCAGGTCCGCGCCTTTCACGTCGGACGTGTTGCCGGGCGTCAGGACGAGGCGGAGCGGTCGCCCAAGGACATCGACAAGCGCATGGATCTTGGTCGTCCGGCCGCCACGCGAGATGCCAATGGCATTGGCCCGCGCCCGTTTCGCGGTCCAATGATCCCCCGGATCATTGGCATGCGCTCAACTTTGCGCCACCGGCAGAGCGGTGGGCCTTGATGTAGCTGCTGTCGATCTGGCCGGTTTCCGCGATCCAGCCCTCCTCGGTCAGCGCCGCCAGGATGCGGGTCCAGATGCCCCGCCTGCTCCACCGGTTCCAGCGATTATAGACCGTTGTCGATGGGCCGTATTCAGGCGGGCAATCCGCCCAGCGGCCACCGCACTTGAGCATGTGAATGATGCCGGAGATTACCCTGCGATCATCGACCCGCCGCGCTCCGGGCTGGTTCCTCGGCAGGTGGGGCTCGATCGCCCGCCATGCTTCATCTGACAGCCAGAACAACGAACGCGACATTTCCAAAGGCCTCCTGCTTCAGCGGAGAACCCGTGAATCAATGTGCGCGCCGATTTTCAAGAGGCTGATTGAGTTTGGACCCTAGCGCGGCGTGCCGATGCGGCCTTCGCGAAATTCGAACCCGCCCTCGCGGTCGCGTTCGAGCAAAGCCGGGCCGTCCAAATCGACCCAGCGCGCGCGCTGGGCGAGCACGAAAGCGGGCGCGATCGCAAGGCTGGTCGAGAGCATGCAGCCGACCATGATCGCCAGCCCCGCAGCGTCGGCCGCGTCGGCGATGCGCAGCGCCTCGGTCAGCCCGCCCGCCTTGTCGAGCTTGATGTTCACCCCGTCGTAAAAGGCGCCGATGCGCGCAACGTCGGCCGCCGTCTGGCAGCTTTCGTCGGCGACGAAGGGAATCGACGCATAAACGGGATCGAGCAGCGCGTCGGCGCCGACCGGCACCGGCTGTTCGATCATTTCAACGCCCATGTCGGCCAGTGCCTCGGCCTCTTCCAATATGTCGACCTGCGCCCAGCTTTCATTGGCGTCGACGATCAGCCGGGCGTGGGGAGCGCCCTTGCGCACGCCGGCGACGCGCAGCCGGTCGCCTTCGCCCGTCAGCTTGATCTTGAGCAGATGATAGCCGTCGGCCGCCGCCGTCGCCGCCTGTTCGGCCATCGCGCCCGGACTGCCGAGCGAGATGGTGAAGGCGGTCGTCCGTGCGGTCGGCGCGCCGTCGCAGCCCGCAAGCTGCCAGAGCCTCAGGCCACGCTGTCGCGCCTCCAGATCCCAGAGCGCGCAATCGAGCGCATTGCGCGCCGCTCCCGGCGCCATGATCTCCTGCACCGCCGCGCGCGCCTCGGCCGCGGCCATGTCGGCGACGTGCGCCGCGGCGAGCAGGATCTGGTCGCGGCACGTGGCCGCATCCTCGCCCAGATAATAAACCGGCGTCCCCTCGCCGCGCCCGATCGCGCCGCTGTCCTCGATCTCCGCGACAACGACATCGACATGATTCCTGGCGCCGCGACTGATGACGAACGAGCCCGCGACGGGCCAGCGTTCGACGCGCGCGCTTTTCAGTTGGATAGCCATGGCTAGACAGTAATGAGGGATGGCATGACCGGCAAATCCCTTTCCGAACGCATCGGCGACCTTGGCCGCCGCCTCGCGGTCGAGGCGCACACCGCCTGGCTCGCCGCGCGCGACCCGCGCGTGGCGTGGTTCGCGCGGCTGCTGGCGGTCGCGGTCGCCGCCTATGCGCTCTCGCCGATCGACCTCATCCCCGATTTCATCCCCGTGCTCGGCTGGATCGACGACCTCGTCATCCTGCCGCTCGGCCTGCTCGCGGTGCGGCGTCTGATCGCCGCGCCCTTGTGGTCCGAACTCCACGCCTTGGCCGAAACGGCGAGCGAGCGGCCCTCAAGCCGGGCGGGCATGATCCTGATCCTGCTTATCTGGGCCGCCCTGCTCGCCATCGTCTATTGGGCGGTGCGCACCTCGCCGCTGCATTAGAAGCGGCGTGCTGTATATCAAATCCGCTTGCCCCGCCCTTTTCCATCCTTACATATCGGCGCACGATAATGTCTTTTCCGGATAATGAGGATCGCCTTGCCATGCCCGCCAAACGCCTGTCCGCGCCGCTCGCGCTGGTCGCCCTTGCCTTGACCCCCACCGCAGCACAGGCGGCCGCGGCCGCGGCCGCATCGGCGCCCGCCGCCGCGCTCGCCTATCCCGACACGGCGCGCGGCGATACGGTCGATCCGCAGTTCGGCGTCGACGTCGCCGACCCCTATCGCTGGCTGGAGGACGACGTCCGCGTCAATCCGGAGGTTGCGGCGTGGGTCGAAGCGCAGAACAGGGTGACCGACGCCTATCTCGACACGCTGCCCGGTCGCGACGCCTTCCGGGCGCGGATGACTGAGCTGTACGATTATGAACGCTTCGGCCTGCCGACCAAGGCGGGCGCGCGCTATTTCTACACGCGCAACGACGGGCTCCAGCCGCAGTCGGTGCTCTATGTCCGCGAAGGGTTGAAAGGCGAGGGCCGCGTGCTCATCGACCCCAATCTGTGGGCCAGGGACGGTGCGACCGCGCTCGCCGAATGGGAACCGTCGGAGGATGGCAAATATCTTCTCTATGCGGTGCAGGACGGCGGCACCGACTGGCGCATCGTGCGCGTCAAGGATGTCGCGACGGGGCAGGACCTGCCCGACGAGGTGCGCTGGGTGAAGTTTTCGGCGCTCGACTGGGCAAAGGACGGCAGCGGCTTTTACTATTCGCGCTTCCCGGAGCCAAAGGAGGGCGAAGCCTTCCAGTCGCTCAACGAAAATCACGCCGTCTATTTCCACCGCCTCGGCACGCCGCAAAGCGCCGATGTGCTGATCCACGCGACGCCCGACAAGCCCAAGCTCAACAACAGCGCACTCGTCACCGACGATGGCGACTATCTGCTTGTCGTCTCGTCCGAAGGGACCGACGAACGCTATGGCCTGACGCTGCATCCGCTCGGCAGGCCGGGGGCGAAGCCGATCGTCCTTGTCGACGATTATGCGAACAACTGGGAATATGTGACCAACGCGGGAACGCGCTTCACTTTCCTCACCAACAAGGGCGCGCCGCGCGGCCGCCTCGTTTCGTTCGACATCCGCAAGCCGGACAAACTCACCGAACTCGTCGCCGAAAACCCCGCCACGCTCGTCGGCGCCTCGCGCGTCGGCGACCGCATCATCCTCTCCTATCTTGGCGACGCCAAGTCGGAAGCGCGCATGGTCGCACTGAACGGCGAGCCGATCGCGAACATCAACCTCGCCGACATCGGCGCGGCGTCGGGGTTCGGCGGCAAGTCGAGCGACCCCGAAACCTTCTATGCCTTTTCCAGCTTTGCGCGGCCGACGACCATCTATCGCTTCGACACCGAAACCGGAAATAGCGAGATTTTCGCCGAACCCAGGCTGACCTTCAACCCTGCCGATTTCAGCGTCGAGCAACGCTTCTATAAATCAAAGGACGGCACCGAAGTGCCGATGTTCCTCGTGATGAAAAAGGGCCTCGACCGCAGCAAGGGCTCGCCGACGCTGCTTTACGGCTATGGCGGCTTCAACGTCTCGCTGACCCCAGGCTTTTCGCCGACGCGGCTCGCGTGGGTCGACAAGGGCGGCGTGCTCGCGATCGCGAACCTGCGGGGCGGCGGCGAATATGGCAAGGCGTGGCACGACGCCGGCCGCCTTGCGAACAAGCAGAATGTCTTCGACGATTTCATCGCCGCGGGCGAATATCTGATCGCCGAGGGCATCACCGGCAAGGGTCAGCTTGCGATCGAGGGCGGATCGAACGGCGGCCTGCTCGTCGGCGCCGTCACCAACCAGCGCCCCGACCTGTTCGCCGCGGCGCTGCCTGCGGTCGGCGTGATGGACATGCTGCGCTTCGACCGCTTCACTGCGGGTCGTTACTGGGTCGACGATTATGGCTATCCGTCGAAGGAGGCCGATTTCCGGAACCTGCTCAGCTATTCGCCCTACCACAATATCCGCAGCGGCGTGGCCTATCCGGCGGTGCTGGTGACGACCGCCGACACCGACGACCGCGTCGTGCCGGGGCACAGTTTCAAATATACCGCCGCGCTCCAGCACGCGAAGGCGGGCAGCAAGCCGCACCTCATCCGCATCGAAACGCGCGCGGGCCATGGCAGCGGCAAGCCGACCGACAAGATCATCGCCGAGGCCGCCGACAAATATGCCTTTGCGGCGAAATGGACCGGGCTGGACGTCGAATAGGATGAGCTACACCCTCTCCTTCACCGCCACCGAGGCCGCCGAGCGGTGGGCCGAGGCGGGCGAGGCTGCGGCGGCGCTCGTCGCAGGCGAGCATGACGGGATCGCCAACATGGCGAATGTCGCCGCGCTGATCTGGCAGGCGATCCCCGACCTCAACTGGGCCGGATTTTATCGTTTCGACGGGCAGGAACTGGTGCTCGGCCCGTTCCAGGGCAAGGCGGCGTGCATCCGGATTCCGCTCGACAAGGGCGTGTGCGGCGCCGCCGCGCGGTTGCGCGCGACGCAGCGCGTCGAGGATGTCCACGCCTTTCCGGGCCATATCGCGTGCGACGCGGACAGCCGCAGCGAACTCGTCGTGCCCGTGATCGCGAACGACCGGCTGGTCGGTGTGCTCGACCTCGACAGCCCGCTGCCCGCGCGCTTCACCGCCGCCGATCAGGCGGGCGCCGAGGCGCTGGTCGCGCGCATCGCGGGGGCGCTGGCGTGAGGCAGCGATGGCGGTGCCGACAGGGGAATCCAGCATCAGGTGATGGCCACTTTGGGGTGGTTACCAGCCATCGCCCTCTCCCCTTCAGGGGAGAGGATAGCGCAGCTTGCTCCGTCAGGAGCTAGCGAAGCTTGGAGAGGGGAACACCGCCAGTCCCCTCTCAACTCCGGCTAGCCAGCAAGCTGGCAAGCCTGCGTATCCCTCCCCTGAAGGGGAGAGAGCAACTTCCCTAAACGTCCGTTTTCGATCGTCGACCGCCCTCCAGCCCCTCGCATATGCCCCAAATCGGGACGCTACACTTACAGTTAACGGATTCGCGAATCCGCGCCCTTTTTGATAACAACTTGTTAACCAATCGGTTCGTGCCGGGGAACAGGGAGTTAGGCATGCGCACCATCTTGCTATTGGGTCTGGCTGCGGGGTCGTTGCTGCTGACAGGGCGTGCGGGCGCCGAACCGCCCGCTCTCGACTATGGCGTGCCCGCCGATCCCGACGCGCGCGTTTACACGGGGCATCCCGACCGCGTGCCAAGCGAGACCGAATATCGCCGCATCAGCGGCTATGATGCCGAGGGGCGCTGGACGGGCACCTGGGACGGCACCTATGAAACGCCCGACGGCCGCCGTTACGAGGGCCGCTACGAAGGCACGGTCGAAAGCCATGGCGCGCCCTATCCGCCGCCGCCGCATGGTTATTTCTGGCATCACGGCGGTTATGATCCGCAATATGAAGCCGAAATGGAACGCCGCTGTGGCCGGGGGGGCACAGTGGGCGGCGCGGTTGTCGGTGGTGTCGTGGGGGGCATCGCCGGCAACCGCATCGCCGGGCGCGGCAACCGCACCGAAGGCACGCTGATCGGCGGCGGGCTGGGCGCGCTCGCGGGCAGCGCGATCGGCAGCGCCGAAGACAAGAAGAAGTGCGAACAATGGTGGGCCGGTCGCGGCGCGTATCGCGGCGGCTATACGACGAGCGTGCATCACGGCGGCTATGGTTATGGCTATGGTTGGTACGCGCCGGGCGTCGTCGTCACGACGATCATCAACGGCGCGCCCGTCGTCACCGAAACGGTCGAGACGACGACGCGCACCTATTATGAAGATGTGCCGGTGCGCAAACGCCATGTGGCGAAGAAAAAGTGGAAGCCGAAACCCAGGCCGAAGCCGCGCTGCGTCTGTTGATAACCCGCAAGATCTGGTCATCCGTGCCGGTCGCGAAAGCCCGTTTCCCACTGGGAGGCGGGCCTTTTGCCCGTTCGCAAGTCTGAACGCCAGCCAACCCAGGCTGAACGCCGGATAAGCGCGGGGTTCAGCGCCGCGTCACCGCCGTCCCGCTAAACCCTCATCAACAGGCCGCAACACGCCGCCTGCGCTTGTTTGAGGAGACCGAACCATGGCTATCAAGGCCAATCTGACCAAGGCTGCAATCGGCGCGGCCACCGTCGGCGCGATGGTGATGAGCGCGAGCCCCGCGATGGCGCGCGACCGGCACGACCGCGACGGGATCAGCGCGGGCGAGATCATCGCCGGGGCCGTCGTGCTCGGCGGCCTCGCGGCGATCCTGTCGTCGGACAATGATCGCTACGACCGTTACGACCGACATGATTATCGCTATCGCGACCGCTACGGCGACCCGCGTTATGGCTATGGCTATGACTATCGTCGCTATGGCAACAGCCGCAGCGCGGTTCGCCAGTGCGTCAATGCCGTCGAATATGGCAGCCGCCGCTATGGCCGAACCGACGTCACCGAGGTGACGAGCATCGACCGAAAGCGGCACGGTTACAGGGTCAAGGGGCGCGTTGTGGTGCGCGACGGCTATGGCGGCCGCTGGGGCCGCGGCGGATATTATGACCGCGGCAAGTTCACCTGCGACGTCCGCTACGGCCGCGTCGACGACATCAGATTGTCGGGCCTGCGCTGACATCCCGACCCATGACACGCAGCCCGCCCGTGCCCCGGCACGCGGCGGGCCCTTGGTTCGCCCGCACCCTGCTTGCGCCACGAACAGACGTCGACTCCGGTCTTGCCATGCTGCCGCCATCCCGCAACAGTGGACTTTTCACATAAGGGATCCCAGTCCATGCGTCGCCGCACACTCCTCACCGCCGTCCCCGCCGCCGCGCTGATACCGACAGCTGGCTTCGCGGAGGGCAGAAAGCCCAAGGCCGCGCCCGCGGCCGCCAGGCCGGACAAGACCACTCCGCCGGTGTGGGAATCGGGTGCCGACCGGTTCGTGCGCCCCGACGTCCATGCCGGCGACCGCCCGGTCGGTGCGAGCTTTGCGTCGCGCACCGCCGTTTATGGCCTCAGCGGCGCGGTGGGCACCGCGCACCCGCTCGCGACGCAGGCGGGGATCGACATGCTGAGGCGCGGCGGGTCGGCGGTCGACGCCGCGATCGCAATCAATGCGTGCCTCGGCCTGCTCGAACCCACCGCGAACGGCATCGGCGGCGACGTCTATGCGATGATATGGGATCCCAGGACAAAGAAGCTGGCGGGGCTGGCCGGGTCGGGGAAAAGCCCGCGCGGGCTGGATCTCGCGACGGTTCGGTCGCGCGCGCGCGGCGGCACCCTGCCCGCCTATGGCGCGATTACCGTGTCGGTTCCCGGCACGGTCGACGGCTGGTGGACGATGCACCAGCGCTACGGCAAGCTGCCGTGGAAGGAACTGTTCGAGCCCGTCATCGCGCACGCCGAGGTGGGCGCGCCCGTGCCCGACATGATCGCCTATTATATGCGGCGCAGCCTTGCCGGATTCCGCCAGCCGGGCCGCGGGATCGAAGAGATCGACAATGCGCTGCGCACCTGGGGCCTGAACGACGGCAAGGGACCGATGGCGGGGCAGGTGTTCCGTAACCCCGACCTTGCGCGCACCTTCCGCCTGATTGCCGAAGGCGGGCGCGACGCCTTTTACGAGGGTGAAATCGCGCGGACGATCGATGCCTATTTCAAACGGATCGGCGGCTGGCTGCGCTACGAGGATCTGGCCGCGCATCGATCCGAATGGATCGAGCCGCACAAGACCGCCTATCGCGGCACCGACGTTTATGCGCTGGGCGCCAACACCCAGGGCATCGCGACCTTGCAGATGCTCAATATCCTCGAACATTTCGACCTGAAGGGCGCGGGATTCCAGTCGGCGCTGTCGATTCACCTGCAGGCGGAGGCGAAGCGCCTCGCCTATGAAGACCGCGCGCGCTATTATGCCGATCCGCACTTTGCCAGGGTGCCGGTCGAATGGCTGATTTCAAAGGACTATGCCGCCGAACGCGCAAAGCTGATCCGCCCCGACCGCCTGCTCACCCCCGTCCATCCGGGGCAAGCGCCGAGCCATGGCGACACGACCTATTTCAGCTGCGCCGACAAGGACGGGATGATGGTGTCGATGATCCAGTCGAACTTCCGCGGCATGGGGTCGGGGCTGGTTGCCGACGGCCTCGGCTTCATGTTCCAGGACCGTGGGCAATTGTTCAGCCTTCAGGATGGGCATCCGAACATCTACGCGCCCGGAAAGCGGCCGTTCCAGACGATCATCCCCGGCTTTGCAGCGCGCGGCGACGTGCCGTGGATGAGTTTCGGCGTGATGGGCGGCGACATGCAGCCACAAGGACAGACGCAGATCATCGTGGGCCGCGTCGATTACGGGCTCGAAATCCAGTCGGCGGGCGACTCGCCGCGCTGGCATCACGAGGGATCGTCCGAAACGATGGGCGAGGATGCGGCGGGCCTTGGCCCGAACGGCCTCTTGCGGCTCGAAAGCGGCGTGCCCGATGCAAGTCGGCGACGGCTGGCCGAGATCGGCTGGACGCTGGGCGAATCCGATGGCGGGTTCGGACGCTATCAATGCGTCGAACATCGGATGGACGGCGATACGCGCGTTTACGCCGCGGCGAGCGAAATGCGCGCCGACGGATGTGCGCTCGCCTATTGAAACTGGCGGGCGGAAACCCGCTCGTTTCGGCGCGGCCTCACCTCCCCCCTCCGCCAAAATTATCGAACACGATATACGAATATTTACCTTCTTCCTTTAGGGGATTCTTCGGGACCAATTGAATAAACCGTCCGAGGTGGGAGTCGGGCGGCAGATACTGAGTCGCGCATGTCCTATTCCGAGGCCAACCCCGCCTCACCCCCGCCGGAGGAAAAGCGCCAGCCACGGCAGTCGCGGCTGGTGAAAGCGGCGCTCGCCTGTCAGCGGCTGGGGCGCTTCGATGTCACGCTGCGCAATGTGTCGCTGACCGGAATCGGCGGACAAGGGCCGCATATGCTGCAAATCGGCGAGCGAATGAGCGTGTTCCTGCCGGGGCATCAGCCGATGCTGGGCACGGTGCGCTGGGTCGCGGGAACGCGCTTCGGCATCCAGACCGACCGCGAGATTGAAACCGTCCGGCTGCGCGCGGCGCATGACGATCAACTCATTCCGGCCGACAGCCGCCTCGATTTCCAGATCGTGCCGCCGCCGCAAATCGACACCTGGCGACCCGGCCTGACCCGCGCCACCAACCTGCCGGGGCATCTCGGACGGAGACGCTAGAGCGGCTGGCAGCCCCGTCGATCCGTCAGCCGCCGTGCGCGCGGATCCATTGCTCGACCACCGGCGCAATCTCCTCGCGCCACTTGCGGCCGTTGAAAATGCCATAATGGCCCACTCCCCTGGCCAGCAGATATTTCTTCCGTTCCGCAGGCAGTGCCCTGGCCAGCGTCAGCGCCGCCTTGGTCTGGCCGATCCCCGAAATATCGTCGCGCTCGCCCTCGATCGCCAGGATCGCAATATCCTCGATCGCTGCGATGTCCACCAGCTCGCCGCGGTGCTCGAACGCGCCCCTGGGCAGCAGGTGGCGCTGGAACACGGCATCGACCGTCTGCAAATAAAATTCGGCGGTCATGTCGCACACCGCGCGATACTCGTCATAGAATTCCTTGGTCTTGTCGGCGCTTTCGCCGTCGCCATCGACCAGATGTTTGAACATCTCCCAATGGCTCATCATATGGTTGCCAAGGTTCATCGACATGAAACCGGCAAGCTGCAGGAAGCCCGGATAGACGCACCGCCCCGCTCCCGGATAATAGGCCGGAACGGTCGCGATGACATTTTCCTGGAACCAGGCATAGGGGCGCGTGGTCGCATGTTCGTTCACCGCGGTCGGCGCCTTGCGCGTGTCGATCGGCCCTCCCATCATCGTCAGCGTCTTCGGACGGCATTGATGCCTGTTCGCCGCCATGATCGCCGCGGCGGCCAGGCTCGGCACCGATGGCTGGCACACCGCAAGCATGTGCGCGCCCGGCCCGATATGCTCCAGCCAGGCGATCAGATAGTCGATATAATCGTCGAGGTCGAACCGGCCCGCTTCCAGCGGCACGTTGCGCGCATCGCGCCAGTCGGTGATCCACACGTCGTGGCCGGGCAGCATCCGTTCGACCGTCCCGCGCAGCAGCGTCGCATAATGGCCCGACATCGGTGCGACGATCAGCAGCCTGGGCGCATCTTTCGCGCCCTTGTGCTTGAAATGCTTGAGCTGGCCAAAGGGCCTCCGCGCCTCGATCGCCTCGGTCACGCGCACCGTCTCGCCATCGACGGTCGTTTCGTACAGCTCGAACCCCGGCTTGCCGCGCGGCGCAGCGGCGTGGGCAAAGACCTCGAGCGCCGAGGCAAACATCGGGCTGCCGCTGAAATAGCCGAGTGGATTCGCGGGGTGCTGCATCACCTGCGCGCCCGCGGTCGCCAGCGCGCTGGCGCCTGCCAGCCAGTTCTTCTGCATGTCAAAGGCGTGATACAGCATCTATCGAGATTTCCTTGGTCCGGTCGGACGCTCTTCCGGCGCCCCGTTGCCGCGCAGTCTAGGCCTTGATCGCCATTGTGCAACGCATCATTTCGTTCAGCTTCACGGCGTTTGAAGCCGAAGCCGCATTCTGCGGCGTTGAGCGCGCCTCACCCCGCTGCTAGGGCCGACGCCATGGCCAGCCAATCCGACCAGCCCGCCGCGAAAGCCGGACCCAGCCGCAAGCTCGGCAGTCTGCGCATGGTGTGGCACTATGCCAGCCGCTACCCGCTGCAACTCGCGGTCGCCGCGGTCGCGCTTGGCATTGCGGCGCTCGCGACACTCGCAATCCCCTGGCAGTTCAAGGAAATGATCGACAGCGGCTTCATCGCGGGCGGCGGCGACGTCGCCCCGCATTTCCGGCTGTTTTACGCCATCGTCGTTGCGCTGGCGCTGGCGACTGCGCTGCGCTTCTATTTCGTCAGCTGGCTCGGCGAACGCACCGTCGCCGACATCCGCCAGGCGGTGCAACGCAACCTGCTCCGCCTCGCCCCCGGATTTTTCGAGGAAAACCGCCCGTCCGAAATCGCCTCGCGCATGACCGCGGACACTGCGATCATCGAACAGGTCGTCGGCACGACCGTCTCGGTCGCGCTCCGCAACATGGTGATGGGGATCGGGGGCATCGCCTATCTGTTCAGCCTCTCGCCGAAGCTCACGGCGGGCATATTGCTGGGGATTCCGGTCATCATCCTGCCGATCGTACTCCTCGGTCGGCGGCTCCAGAAAGTGTCGCGCATCAGCCAGGATCGGGTGGCCGACATCGGCGCGACTACCGCCGAACAGATGGGCGCGATGAAGATTGTCCAGGCGTTCGGGCAGGAGGCGCGCGAGGCCGACCGCTTCGCCGCCGCGGTCGAAGCCAATTTCGCGACCGCCAAGCGCCGCATCCGCCTGCGCGCGATCATTACCGCGACGGTCATCGGCCTCCTCTTCGGCGCGATCACAACGCTGCTGTGGTACGGGGCGGAGGGCGTGGCAACGGGCACGATCACCGGCGGCACCATCGCCGCCTTCGTGCTCACCGGCGGCCTCGTTGCCGGCGCGTTCGGCGCCCTGACCGAGGTATATGGCGACCTGCTCCGCGCCGCCGGCGCCGCCGAGCGGCTCAGCGAGCTTCTGAACGCCGAGGCGACCATCGCGCCGCCCGCGCACCCGCGCACATTCCCCGACCCGCCCATCGGCACGCTCGAGTTTCGCGGCGTCGAGTTCCGCTATCCGACGCGCCCCGATGCGCCGGCGCTCCATGATTTCAGTCTCGCAATCCGCCCGCGCGAAACCGTTGCGATCGTCGGCCCCTCGGGCGCAGGCAAATCGACGCTCTTTCAGCTCGCCGAGCGCTTCTACGATCCGCAGGCGGGACAGATTCTGCTCGACGGGGTGCCGCTCGTCGATGCCGATCCCGCCGACATCCGCGCGCGTGTCGCGATGGTGCCTCAGGAAACGGTCATCTTCGCGGCCTCGGCGCGCGACAATCTGCGCTACGGCAACTGGGCCGCCAGCGACGAGGATCTGTGGGCCGCCGCGCGCGCCGCCAATGCCGAGGAGTTCCTCCGCAAGCTGCCGCAAGGTCTCGACACATTCATGGGAGAGGGCGGCGCGCGCCTCTCCGGCGGCCAGCGCCAGCGCGTCGCGATCGCGCGCGCGCTGCTGCGCCGCGCGCCGCTGTTGCTGCTCGACGAAGCGACGTCGGCGCTCGACGCCGAATCCGAAAAGCTTGTTCAGGACGCGCTCGAAACGCTGATGCACGACCGCACCACCGTCGTCATCGCGCACCGTCTCGCCACCGTCCGCGCCGCCGACCGCATCGTCGTGATGGACGAAGGGCGGATCGTCGAAGAGGGGCGCCACGACGACCTTGTCGCCGCCGACGGCCTTTATGCCCGCCTCGCGCGTCTTCAGTTTCAGGACAGTCTGACCGCGGCCTGATTGGCACACCGCGTCCAACTCCCCAGCGAAGGATCAACGATGCTCTACGACATGACCGTGCCCGCTTACGTCAACGGATTGAATGCCCTCTCCGCCCAGCTCGACAAGGCACGTGCCTGGGGCGCCGACAATGGCGTTGGCGAACAGCAGCTGCTGGCGGCCCGCCTCGCGCCCGACATGTTCCCGCTCGCGGCACAGATCCGCTTCGCCTGCATGCAGGCGGTCCAGCCCGCGACGCGCCTCGGCGCAGCGGGTGCGCCCGGCTTTGCTGAGGACGGCGCCGATTTCGCCGCGCTCCAGGCGCAAATCGCCGACGCGCTCGCCTGGCTCGGAGGGATCGACCGGTCGAGCGTCGAGGGCGAGGCGGACCGGCCGGTCAGCTTCGACCTGCCCAACGGAATGGTCTTCGACATGACCGCCCTCACCTATGTTCGCGACTGGGCGCAGCCGCAGTTTTATTTCCATCTCGTTGCCGCCTATGCCATCCTGCGGCATATGGGAGCGCCGCTCGGCAAGGCCGATTACGTCGGCTATATGATGGCCTATCTCCGCCCCGGAACGGCGCCGACGGGCTGAAGTGCGATCAGATCAGGTCGCGATAGCCGTCGATCCCCGGAAAGGCGATTGTCGTCCCGCCGTTGCGGCGGATCGCGCCGATCGCCTGATCGACGCGCAGGTAACGCGCCCGCGCATCGGGCTCGAACAGCAATGTGACCGGTTCGGCCCGGTCGGCGGACGCCTTCACCAACTGCCCCAGCTGCGCCAGGTCGACCGCCTCGCCATTCCAGCGGATCACATCGGCCCGGTCGATGCTGATGCGATTTTCTTCGTGGATTTCCGCCGACCCCGGTTCGGTTCCCGGCAGGCTTACGTCGACGCTGTGCGTCGGCGGCGGGATGGTGATGACGAACATCACGAGCATGACCAGCATCACGTCGATCAGCGGCGTCGTGTTGATCAGCGGGCTGGCATTGGGGTTGGTACGAAAAATGCTGCGGCGTCGGCGCATCGTCTCTCTCCCGGTCGATCGGGGTATCGCGGCCGATGGTCGGGCGATCCCCCGTTCAAAGACGCCAAAGGCACGGCGTCGATGTAACGTTATAACATTGACGACGAAAGACAAGTCGCAATCGCGCGCGGCGAAAAGCAGCAGAAGCGTGGGCCATAAAGAAAGGGCGGCACCTTCCGGTACCGCCCTTCTTTTCTTCCAGTCCCGTCGGGGATGGAAACCGGTCTTACATGCCCGAGTTCGGACCGTAAGTGATTTCCACGCGACGGTTCTGGTCGTTGCGGACGCCGTCGGCGGTCGCAACGGCCGGACGGGTTTCGCCGAACGCCTGCGCGCTGATCGAACCATCCGAGATACCGCGAGCGGTCAGATAGCTGCGAACCGCATCGTTGCGGCGTTCCGACAGGCCGACGTTGTAGCGGGCCGAACCCGAACGGTCGGCGTGACCGGCGAGCATGATCTGCGTGCCCGTGCAACCACGGTTATAGGCGCTGATCGCATTGTCGAGCGTCGAAGCCGCTTCCGGCGTGATGTTCGACTGATCCCAGTCGAAATACACGATGTACGGCCCAGGCGCGCATTCCACGACCGGCGGCGGCGGCGGAGGCGGCGGGGGCGGCGGGGGCGGCGGGGGCGGCGGAGGCGGCGGCGGAGGCGCCACCGGCTCCGGAGCGCCGCCGAAGTTGTACGTCAGCGTGCCGAGGATCGAGTGCGAGCGGAAGCGCGTCGAAACGTCGCGACCGGCCTGATCCACCAGATCGACATTGTCGGCGTTGAAGAAGCGATACTTCAGGCCGACGTCCCAGTTGCTGCTGAGCGGCGCGCGGACGCCCGCGATCGCCTGCCAGGCAAAGCCCGTGTCCGAATCGTCGAGGAACGGACCGGCAAAGACGGGTTCGACCGACACGCGGGCGACACCGGCGCCACCGCCGACAAAGCCCTGCAGGCCGTCGTCGTCGCCGAAGTCGAGCATGCCGTTGACCATGAAGCTGAGCGCGTTCGAATCGCCGTTCAGGTCGGTCGAGCCGGTGAACAGCGTACCCGCGCCCGATGCCGTCTGCGGGATGCCGGGGTTGCCGAAACGGCCCGACTTGATGTCGGCTTCACGGAAGCCGACTTCGACTTCGGCACGGAACCCGCCGAAGTCATAACCGACGGTGCCTTCGAAATCATAGCCCGCGCGATGGTCGAGCGACCCGGCATTGTTGAAGGTGCCGATATCGAGATCAATGTCTTCGACGAGCATTGCGCCCGCGCCAACACCGACATACCAGGAATCGTCGCGCGCCATGGACGGCGACGCGAGGGTGGTGGAGGCCAACGCCACAGCGACGGCAAGCTTCCTCATAATAATTCCCCTTTCAATTTGAGATATACGTCTCGCCAGACGTCCTACTCGCCGCTTTGGTTCCGTGCAAGCTAACAAATCGTCAATCTGTTGCCAAAAAGTCGCACTCTCGCCGTCAAAAAACACAAAATCAGCCTGAAATCATAAGACCCTGCGCCTCGAGGCTGGCGAGCAGCGCGACCAGCGCCGCCCGTGCCTCCACATCGATCACGCCGCCCCCGCCGGGTGGGTCGATCGTCGCCGGCGCCACCCACATGCCGCCATGAAAGCAAAGCCATGCGCCATCGCTCAGCCGGACAATCCGCATGCCTTCGCGCGCGGCAACGAACCGCCAGCCGCCGCCGGTCCACAGCGCGATCGCGCCGTCCTGCCCCTCCCACGCGCCGGTCGGCGCCGTCCCGACGATCCAGCCCTGCCCCGGCGTCGGCGTTCCGGGCGGCGTGGAAAGCGGGCCGTCCTCGACGGCGGGGTGCAGCAGCGCGTCGAGCAGCGTCAGCGCCTCATTGTGCGTCACCTCCTTTTGCGCCTGCGCGACGGCAAGCAGCGGCAGGCCAAATCGCGGCGTCGCGAGCGTGTCGGTCATCCTGTCCTCCTATGTCAGCGGTATGAAAAGCGGCGGCGACAGCGCGAAATCGCCGACCTGCCGAACCTCCAGCGCCGTCCCCGGCGGCACGGTCGCCAGTTCGCCCGCCGCGATTGCCAGAACGGGCGATGAAAGCTCCCATGGCCCGATGCCGGGCACGGGGGGCGCCAGCGCGACGCGCCACGCCTCGCGGTTTTCGCCGACGGGCAGATCGACCTGGTCGCGCCATCCGGTATCGACCCGGCTGCGCCGCACCCAGCCTGCGGTCGCCCCACCCGCTCCATCGGGCGATAGGCGGCCATGCACCGGCGCCAGCGGTCGCAGCGCGCGGCCCGCCATCGGCACCGCGACCTCGCTCATTGCCGTGCCGCCGCGTGCAATCCATTGCAGCACCGCCTCGCCGCTTTCGGTCCAGCCCGACAGCGTTTCGGGCAGCAGCAGCGCCGCCGAATCGTCCAGCAACACAAAGGCTTCGCCCGCATCATGGATCATCGCGTCTCGCGTCCCCGCACGCCCCCGCAACAGGTGCGACAGCCGCCACAGGCCCGGCGCCACCACCTCCGCGCGGCCGAACTGCAGCAGTTCGCTCCCCAGCATCGCGCGGTTCGCCCCGCCGAGCAGCGCCGCATCGTCGACCGATTCCAGCGTCATCGCCGGATTGGTCAGTTCGACGATCGCGGCATTGGCAAGGTCGAACAGGTCCGCGCTCCCCGCCTCGAGCGGCGCCGCCAGATGCCCCAGCGCGGCGGCGGGCCGCAGCGTCCCCGCCGCGATCGGTTCGGCGCCGGGCGCGGGAACGAACCACAGGTCGGCGCCGCGCCATCCGTCGTTGCTGCCCGCGCCCGCGACCAGCACGCGCGGCGCCGATGCGGCCGGGCTGCCGAGGTTCGGCAGGTCGAGGACGCGGATGGTCCCGGTCGCGTCGGGCCAGTCGGGCGCTCCCACGGGAACGCCGGGATCGGCCGGCAGCCCGGTCGCCGGAAGCGGCTGGTGCCGACGCAGTTCCAGCCATATCTCGTCGCCCCGGATCGTGCGTTCGGCCAGCCGCCAGCCGCTGCCATCGGCGAGCATCACCACCTGCCCCACCGTCAATGCCGCCGCCGCCAGATCGGCGCGCAGGGCCATCGTCTCGCGCCCGTCGGCCGCCGCCCCCGCGAGCCGCGCGGCCAGCGCGCGCGCCGACGCGGCGGGCAGCGCGGCGGGCAGGTCGATCCGCTCCTCACGCGCGCCGCCGCCCGCGACATGGCTTGTTTGCTGGCCCAGCTGATAATCGCGGTCCGGCTCATAATGGCGCAGCCGCATCGTGCCCGGCAGCGACGCCAGCGGCGCCCGTCGCCGCTCGGTGTCGACGGCCGCTTCCTCGCCTCGCCGTTTCTCGCGAAAATCGGCGAGCGCCACCGCCTCCCCCGCCTGGGCGGCGGGCGCGAGGCGCCAGCCGCCCGGTCCGCTGAGAAGCCGCACGCCATCGGCCTCGAACAGCGGCGTCAGCGCGTCGCGCGCGCGGTCGCCCGACGCCGCATAGCCCGAAAATCCCCAGTCGCCGCCGCACCGCACCGCATCGTCCAGCAGCCGCGCGCCGATCAGCCCCGCGTCGATGCTCCCCGCATCGGCTTCGACCTCAAAGGTCAGCGACGGGATGCGATTGCCGAAACCGCCCAGCTCCAGCTCCTCGAACACCGCATAGGCCATCCCGCGAAAGCCGCTCGCCGACGCGATCCCCAGCGCCGATGCGATCAGCGGGTCGGGCATCTGGTCCTCGCTGCCGTCGTACCAGCGAAAGGTGCAGCGCTCCCGGAACGATCCGCTCGTCCCGCGCAGCAGGTTGCCGTCCGCCCAGATGCGCCGGATCGCGCGGATCGGCCGCGACGACAGCGCGATCGCCAGCGACACCGCATAGCTATATTCGGTCGTCGAAGGCCGCCCCTTGCCGCCGCCGCGCTTCTCGCGCCGCTCGATCAGGTCGGTCGCCCAGATCACGCTGCCCGCGACGCGCATGGTCCCGAACAATTGCGGTATCTGCTGGCCATAGGTCGACGCCTGCACCTTCAGGTCGGCAAGCCGCGGCCCCTCGCGCCGCCTCGGCGCCAGGATCGCCGCATCGACCTGCTGGCCCAGCGCCGCTCCGATCGCCGCACCCACCGGCCCGCCGATCAGCCCGCCGGCCACCGTCAGCACCAAAGTCGCCATCATTGTCTCCTTGTCGCAGGCGCCATCGCGGCGCCGCGCGCACCTCGGCATCGACGGGCGCCTCGACGACGCGCCGCAACCCCGCATGGGCGTGAATCCAGCGATCGGTTCCGATCAGCCCCAGATGAAATTGCCCCGCCGGCAGGACGATCAGCGCCACATCGCCCGCTCGCGCGCGGTCGTCTGCGGACGCGAACCCCGCCGCCGCCAACGCCGCTTCGATCCGCGCCCGCGCCCAACCGCGCAGCGGATAGCCGTCAGGCCGCGCCAGCCGCACACCGGCGTCGGCATAGGCCGCCCAGACCAGCCCGACGCAATCGAGCCCCGCCGCCGGATCGCGTCCCTGAAAGCGGAACCGCGCCCCGACCATCGCCCGCGCCGCCGCGAAAGCGCGCGCGCCGACCCTATCCACCCGGATAGCGCGTCAGCAGATCATTGCCCGGCAGATGCGCCTCGCCGCGAAAATTGACCGCATTGGCAAAACGGTCGCGGCAGGTCGCCAGCCGCTTGTCGCACCCTTCGGTCAGCCGCACGCGCACCGGCGCGTCCGGTGCAAAGGGCGGCGCTTCGGCCAAATGCAACTCGGCCCCCTCGGCGGCGCTCACCGGGCTCGCCAGCCCGCAATTGGCGCCCTCGATCCACAGCAATTCGCCAAACGCCATATGCGGCGCGGCGGCATCGAGCGTCACGACGCGCCCCGCGACCGCGACAACACGCCGGGCATGCGTGCGCGGCGCCAGATCGACCCGGCACGCACGGTCGCCCAGCGTCGCGCGGCACGACGGCGACGTCGCCGGGCACACCGGCCGGTCGAGCAGCTGCGTCACGCCTTTGAGTTCGGCCGAAAACCCCGCGCCGCGCCGCTCGACCGAGCCCAGCGATCCGCGCGCGACCGTGACCGGCGCCGCTGCGGGCGCCGTCCAGTCGGTCAGGAACAGTTCCAGCTCCGCCCCGTCCCAGCGCCCGGCGTCGAGGTCGCGCGCCGCGATCGCATCGCTCGCGATCGCGCCCTCGATGTCCATCGTCGCCGCGTCCAGGCTGTCGCGCGTCTCGATCGCCGACGGTTTCATCCCCGGCGCCGCGCGATAGACCAGCCCGTCAATCAGCAGGTCGCGGTCGTGCGAGGTCAGCCCGATCGTCACCCCGTCGCGCCGCGACAGGCGCCAGCACCAGGCGAGCGTCACCAGCTCCGCGCGCAGCCAGTCGGGCGCGGCGTTCAGGCTCACCGGCGTCACCATGGCGCGCGCACCTCGACCAGCGGCACGCTCGCCAGCTCGCCCGCGAGGAAGGTCGCGCGGCTCACCTCCAGCCGGTCGTCGGCAAAGCGCACCGGCACGTCGAAGCGGAATCCCGCCCGCACTACCGCGCCCTCGGCGGGCGCCGCGTCGAGCAGCACCTCGCCTTCGCCCGTCACCAGGAACGCCGCCGTCTCGATCCCACCCACCGACACGCGCACGCTCCCCGCGACCGGCAGGCGGATCGGCCGCACCGCTTCGGCGTCGCCTTCGCCATAACGCTTCACCAGCGCAAATTGCCGCCGCACCCCGTCGCCTGTCCCCAGCCACTGATCCTCGGCGGTCGGCAGCCCGTTATCGGCGGCCGAACTGCTGTCGAACGGATCGCGAAAGCGGAACGCGCGCGCCGCGCCGCGCCGCGCGCGGAAAAACGCCGTCAGCGCGCGCACATCGGCCTCGGACCTGATCCCCGGCCCGGCGTCATAGCGCATCCGTGCCTCGGCCCATTCGCTCGCGCGCTGTTCGTGCCCCGATGGCGAGCTGACGATCTGCGTCGAAAATTCGGTCAGCGCCACCGCCTCGCGCCCGATCGCAATCGGGAAATCCACTGCATCGAACGCCTGCACCCTGTCCTCCCCATCAAAGGCCGTGAAGCCGTCGCGCGCCACCTGCGGCAGCGCCCAGATAAAGGTCCGCGCCACCCCCGCGCGCCGCGCCGCGTCGGCGGCCTCTGCGATCGCCGCCCACCGGCCGCGCTGTTCGGGCAGCAGCACGAACCCCGAAAAATAATGCTGTTCTGCAATGGGATAACCGAGCCGCAGCGCCATCGCGGCGCGCGCGCCAGCGGTCTCGCCGCTGCGCCCGCCGGTCACCCAGTCATAATCTTCTAGCTGGAGCACGTCGAACGCCGGCGCCGCCCAGCCGAGCGGCACATTGGCGCGCCGCACCTCTGCCGCCGCCGGGTCGAGCACCGTCGGCAGATAGACGAGCAAGTGGCTGACCAGCCCCGCCGCACCCGCCTCCTCCCGCGCCGCCGCGACCAGCGCGGCGGTCGAATCGGCGAGCAAGGCGCCCAGCGCATCGAGCATCGCCCGCTGCGCCGCGTCGAGCGGCCCGCGCACGTCGGCAATCGCCACGCCCGCGCCGCCCAGCGCCGCCGACGCCGCCGCGTCATAGGCGCAGATGCGCCCCCCGTCCGCGATCCACCACCAGGGCTCGCCGACCTGAAACCTGCACGCCAGCCCGGCATCGCGCCCGATCGCGACGAACGCCCGCGCGACCGCCTGCAACCAGGCCATCGCCGCCGCATTCGCCGGCGACAGCAGGGTCGAGGGCGGCTCCCACCCGGTCAGCGCGGGCGCGCCATCGGCGTCGCGCTGCTTCCAGTCCTCGGGGCAATAGGCGTCGAACAATTCATAGGACAGCGACCAGATCAGCCCCAGCCCCGCCGCCGCGCACGCGGCGGCCAAATCGCGATGCCAGGCCGCGCACGGACCGTTCAACGCGCCCGCCGACGCATCCGCGAGCAGGCCCGCGGCTGACGGCGCCAGCCGCATATAATGGCTCATCCCGACATAATGGACGACGTCGCCGCGATAGCCCAATTGCACGATCTGCCGCACCACGCGCGCCGGGGTCAGGTGATAGCAATCGTCATAGCCGTTGGTCATGCCCAGCGCCGTTTCGGGGAGCACCGCATCGCCGATCGCCAGCACCGAACCCGATCCGGTGCAGACGATGTCGCTCATCTCGGCCCAGCCCTCGACCGGCGCATCCAAATCGCCCTCGCCGCCGTCATAGGTCGGCGGCACCAGCGAAACGAACATCCTGTCGACATCCCCCGCCCACACCGGATCCGCCTCGCCGGGAAGCAGGAAACCGCCGTCGAGCGCATCGAAATCGAGCGTCACCACCGCATCCTCCGCACTCCCCTCGGCATAGTTCCACAACCGCACATACCAGGCGCGCGGATTGCCTCCCGCATCGCGCCCCTCGATCGTCAGCGTCGGGCCATGCAGCGCGTCGAGCGGCTTCACCCCGCCCGACCGCCATCGGAAAAGGAGCTGCGTGTGCCGGAAATCACGCCGCGTTTCATAGGCGAGCAGCGGGTGATCCCACCGGTCCGCCGTCTCCCAGATCAGCCCCGCCAGATCCTGCTTGCGGTAAAAGACCGCCTCGACGCGCAGCGCCCCCGGCGCCGCGCTCGTCACGCTCGCCATCATCGGCCGCGCAAAATCGACCGTCCAGAAGCGCGGGTCGAACCGCTTGATCCACCCCTTGCGATGATGCGGCTCGGCCGCCGCCACCAGGGCCCAGCCCATCAGTCCTCCCCCGCCGCCACCGCGCGCCGCACCGCGCGCGCCAGTTGCCGCCCCGTCTGCGCCAGCCGCTGCGGATCATTGCCCGCCGGCCCCTGCACATTCACCGTGATCGCGATATGCCGCGTCGCCCCGCCCGCCGCCTCGATCCGCCCGCTCGCGGTCGGCACGAACAGCTCGGGTCCGCGCTCGCCGACGCGATAGGCGCGCCCCGCGCTCACCGGCCCGCCCGTCGCGCGCCCCGGCGCCCCGAACAGCGCCATCGCGATCGACGAACCAAGCGACAGAAGCCCGCCGCCCCCGCTCGCCCCGCCGCCGCCCAGCGCCGCCCCCAGCCCGCCCGAAATCGCTGCACGCGCAATGTCGGCCATCACCGACAGCGCCAGCCGCTTCAGATCCTCGAACCCCAGCTTGCCGGTGGTGATCGCGCGCGACAGCGCCCGCTCGATCGCATTTCCCGCCTCCTCGGCGCCGGCGACCAGCGGCCCGCGCAGCTCCGCGCGCAGCGCGGCAATGTCGCGCCGGAACGCCCCCGTGTCGGCGCGCACCGCGACGACCATCTCGTCGATCTCATCCATCGGGAAATTGCTCCATCATCGCGCTCAGCGCCGCGCGGTCGAACCGGGCAGCATCGCCCGCGTCGATCCACCCCGCCAGCACCGCGCGCACATCGGCGGGCGTCGCCGCCCAGAAATCATCGGGCCGCCACCCCGCGACGCGCGCCATCAGCCCCGCCAGCGTCACCGCCGCAGGTCCCAGCCGCTCGTCCGCCACCTCAGCGCCCCTGCAATATCTGCCCCAGCAGCACGCGCAGCGCCGGGGTAACCGCCGCCAGCCCCTGCGCCACGACCGCCTCGCCGACATCCTCGCGCGTCAGCGCCGCGGGCCGGTCGCGCACGCAGTGCCAGAACAGCGCCGCCAGTTCGCCCAGCGCCAGCCGCCCGTCCGCCGCGCGCTCGACCAATGCAAACAGCGGCCCCAGCTCCGCCTCCGCCGCGACCAGCGCCGCAAAGCTCGGGCGCAGCACCAGCCGTTCGCCCGCGACGCATAGTTCCGCCTCGCCGCGCAGCGCGTTCGCCCCCATCTTCGCCGACGCGCTCACAGGCTCACCACCGCGCCGCTCGATTCGAGGTTCAGCGTGTAATTGCGCTCGCCATTATAATCGCCGGCATAGTCGAGCCGCGTGACCAGAAAGCGCCCGCGCAGCCGCTCGCCGCTCTCGAAGCTCAGCTCATAATCGTCGATCACGCCCGACAGCGCATGGCCGCGCAGCCGCAGCTCGGCATCGGACCCGGTAAAGATGCCCGCGGCGCTCACCGACACCGACCGTACCCCCGCGCCCGACAGCAACTCGCGCCATCCGCCCGAATCCTTGGTGGTGACGTTCACCGCCTCGCCGTTCACCGACAGTTGCGTCGTGCGCAGCCCAGCGACGGTCCGATAGGTCGGCGGCGCGCCGCCGTCGCCGACCTTGAGCAGAAAAGCGCTCCCATTTTCGATGGCCATCGTCTAATCTCCTTGAAAAATAATCATGCGGAATGGGGAGTCGCAGGATGCTGATTACGACACTGGTTCTGGCTGCGATGGTCCAGTCGCCCGCCGCGACGGTCGACCGGACGCGCGCCGCTTTCACCAAATGCCTTCGCGACGACCTCAAACGATCGCTCGAAGCCAAGATCGAAGAGGCCGAATATGGGATGCGGCTGAAGGCGAACTGCGCGAATGAACGCGACGCCTTTCGCAAGGCGGTGATCGCGCTCGGCCGCGCCGCGGGCGATTCCGAAAAGGTCGCCACCGAGGACGCCGACTGGCAGGTCGAGGATTATCACGAGAACTTCACAGAGAAGTTCAAGGACTATAAATCGACCAACACGCTGCCCGGCGACTGATCCGCGACCGCCAGGGCTCAGGCCGCAAGGCACCGGCACCGCACGACAATTTCGTGCCGCCAGCCGCCCTCGCGCCCAAAGCCAAAGCGTGTGCGGATCGTGCGTGCCCCGACGATATTCCAGCCGCCCGCCGTCCCGCGCATCGCCGCGACGACGCGCTCGATACAGCCGGCGGCGCCGTCTTCCATCGCGCCGCCGACGCCCACCAGCACCAGCGTCAGCCGCACCTCGCGCCCCGCGCGGTCCTTCGTGCCCCAGTCGCGGCCCTCGGCGCCGGCGACCATCGCATAGGGCGCGCTCGCGCGCGGCGGCACCCCGTCGAAAACGCCGTGCATCATCGCCGCCAGCGCATCGTCGCGCGCCAGCAGGTCGAGCGCGCGGGCGCGCACCGCGCCTTCGGCGCTCGTCACTGCCCGCCGCCCAGCGTCAGCCGCCGCCACGGTTGCCACAGCGCGGCGATGGCTGCCGGCGGCGCCGCGCCCGACCCGTCGCGGGCATCGTGCAGATGCTGTGTCATGCGCAATATCCCCTGCCGGATCGCTTCCGGCACGCCGTTCGGGCCATCGGCGATCCCCGCGCGATAGGTGACGCGCAGCCGCCCGGCGCCGCCCGCCGCTTCGATCCTTATGTGCGCGCTCCCGTCGCGGCCGACGGACACGCGGTAATCGGCCTCCGCCAGCGGCGTTTCTCCGCCGCCCGGCGCCAGCAGCGCCACGCTGTCGATGCCGACCACCGGCCGCGCGCCGAGCCGCACCATGCCCGCACCGATCGGCAATCGCTCATCGACAGCGCGAATGATCAGCCACTGGCCGATAAAGGCCTCGCAGATATTGGTCGCGGCGCGGACCAGTCCCGCCACCACCGCATCGTCGACCGTCGCGCCCAGCCGCAGCCAGCCGCGCGCTTCGTTCAGGCTCACCGGCGCGTCGCCGGGCACCAGACTTTCGGCCATCATCGCTCCTCCACCCGCATCGTCATCGACCGTTCGTCGATCTGTCCGTCGCTCATCGTCACGCGGTTCGTGACGCGATAGACGTGGCCCGCGATCCCGCCGGCCAGCGTGACCGTCACTTCCAGCAGGTCGTGCGCCGCGCCGACCACGATCACCCCGCCATCCTCGGCCGGTTCGACCGACCAGTCGCTCGCGATCACCGCCTGCCCGCCCGGATAGGCGGCCGCCCAGTCGAACTCGAAATCGATCCGCGTCCCCGGATCCTTCACCATCATCGTCATTGTCGCGCCCTTTCGTTAGGGTCCTATGGTTTGCGCAGCGTCACGCGCCGCGCCGCCTCGCGCACCGGCGGCGGCGCCGTCTGCGGCGCGGCGGGCTCCGGCCCGGCCCACTCGCTCGCCAGGCCGCGCCGGGCCACATCGGCGATCGCCCGCGCCGCCAGTGCCGATCCGTCGATCATGCCGCCCCCTCCAGCGCCGCGATCCGCGCTTCCTGCGCCGCGATCAGGAACAGCGCGAGCTGATCGGTGCGGACCCCGAAGCGGTCGGCGACGGCCTCGTCCCCGCCCCGCTCATCCCCCGCGTCGTAACAAAGAAAGGCATGGCGGCTGCTCGGATCGCCGCCTTCGACAACGGGATCGATCAGGCCTTCGTCGGCCATGATCGCCCATACCGCCTGCGCGCGCACGCCGAAGTGCAGCCGCGCGCCGTCCTCGCCCTTTTCGGCGATCGCGGCGTTCCATTGAAAGAACCCCAGTTCGCCCGCGATCCGCCGCGCGGCGCGCAGTTCGGCCTCGGTCGGCGGCCCGCGCCATGTCTTTTCGCGCGCGTCACTGGTGTTGATCGTGCCGTTGACGGCATAGATTTCGCTGACCCGGTTGACGCTGCCGCCAATGGTATAGGCATTGTCGGCGACCGGATAGAAACCCCCGGCGGACGAAATCGCCCAGCGATAGGCGCCGCCCGTGCCGAAGCGAATCGGATGGTTCAGGCTGTTCCAGATGTCGAAGCCATCGTCGATCGCCGAATAGCCGCAGAACCCCTTGGCCCCCGACGGATCGTAAAAGGCCTGATAACAGGCGCCACCGCCGCGCGCCGTGGTCGTTTCGAGCCGCTGTATCTCGCCGCCCGCTTTCACATGCAGCCGGACAGCCGGGGACGTGCCGACGCCAAGGCCGGTGCCCGACCAGCGACAGATTTCGGTGCCATCGGCGGCGCCGTTGCGCCCCCGGTAAAGGGCAAAGGCGTCGATCCCCGGAACCTGCCCGATGCACCAGTTGTTGATGCCGGCCTGCGTGAAGCTGATCTGGGCGCCGTTCGGCGTGCCGGAGAGGTTGGCAAAGTCGGCGAGGATGCCGCGAGCGGGATTGGCGATCGCCACGTTGAACAGATAATTGGGGACGGCTGCGCCGAATATATATCGCCCGTCGGCATCGCGAAACGCCAGCGCCGAAAGCGGAATGTTGAACCAGTCCGCGCCGCGGCGAAGTGTCACCGTGTCGCTCGCTTCGCCCGACTCCACGCTGCCATGCAATGTCGAAATCGGCTGTCTGGTAGCGACCACGCCGGTCAGGGTCGCCACTTCGCCGCCCAGCGCCGCCACCTCGTCCGCCAGCGCCGCCGCCTCGGTATCGCGGCCCGCAAACCAGTCGGCGCCAACGGTCAGCGCGATCGTTTTCAGCCCCGGCGCGAAATCGACTGTCGCGCCGCCCGCTGATGAAGCCGCCACCGCGTCACGCAGCAACCGCCCGCTGCCGTCGATCCGCCCGATCCCGACCTCCCACTGATCGGGATGGGCGATCCCGGCGACGGCATAATGAAACGGAACGCCGGGCGGCACGGCGCCCGCGAACCGGCGATGGCCGGGCACCGCGCCGGTCGGCGTCAGCGGCCCGGTCCCGCCCTCCTGCGCCAGCTCGCGCACCAGGTCGGCGAAAAAGGGGGTCGGCATGGCAAAGCCATCCTTTCAACGTTTCGGGAATCGGAACAGTTGGCGCCCGGCCCGCTCCCGAAAGGGAAAGGGAAGCCGGACCGGGCACCCATCGCGCACCAGTGCTGCTCAGCTGGCGGCGAATTTCATCAGCTTGATCGCCTGCGAATCGATGATCGCGCCGCCGACCCTTTTGGTTGCATAGAAATGCACGAAGGGCTTGTTGCTGAACGGATCGCGCAGGATGCGCGTCTCGCCGCGGTCGGCGATCAGATAGCCCGCGCGGAAATTGCCGAAGGCGATCGACAGGCTGTCGGCCGCAATATCGGGCATGTCCTCGGCCTCGACGACCGGATAGCCGAGCAGGCTCGCCGCCTGTCCCTCGACCAGCCCCGGCTGCCAGACGAAGGCGCCGTCCGACGTCTTGAACTTGCGGATGCGCGCCAGCGTATCGCTGTTCATCACCCACACCGCGCCCTGCCGGTACGGAGCTTTCAGCGCATGGACCAGCTCGACCAGTCTGTCCTCAGGGTTCACCGCCGGAAAGGCGCCCGCGCTGCCCGTCGCCAGATGCTGCAACGTGCCGAACGGCCGCGCACCGTCACCCTCGTCGCTCGTCGCATAGGTCAGGAATCCCCTGGGCCGGTTCGTGCCGTTGCCGGTCACGAACGCCGCCCCTTCGGCGACCGCGAACTCGCGCCCGATCTCGTCGGCCAGCCAGGCCTCGACGTTGAACATCGCATCGTCGAGCATCGCCTGGCTCGCCGCCGGATTGGCGTAAAGCTCGCCCGACGGCGGCGCGATCTCGGCAAAGCTGCGCGTCGCCGTCTCGGGCCGCGCGTCGCTTTCGCCGACCCAGCCCGCGCCCGTCGCGCCCGTCGCGATCAGCTTCCGGTACCCGCTCGTCCCTGTCTGCACCACGGTCGCGATGCTGCGGATCGGCGACAGCGATTTCAGCGTCGCGGCGATGCTGGTGTCGATCTCGCGCGGCACCGCATAGCCGCCCTCGGCTCCGCTCGCCCCCGACAGGCTCTTCATCTCCACCCCGGCGTCGATCCCGCGCCGCAGATAACGTTCGACAAAGGCGTCCAGCGCCGGATCGGCCGCCTTCGCCCCGTCGAGCGGCAACCGCGCCGCCGCGACCGCCTGGGCATCGACCTGTGCCTTCAGCGCCGCAACCGACGCCTTCAGCTCATCGACGGCCTCCGCCGCCAGCACCGCATCGAACGCGCCGTCCAGCGCATCGGCCTTCACTTCCATATCCACTTCCATGCCCGTCACTCCTTCAACCAAAAAGAATCCTCCCCATCGACTTGCGATGGGGAGGGGGACCGCGCCCGAAGGGCGTGGTGGAGGGGCGACAACCTCGCGCCATTTCCCTCCGTCAACGGCTCGCGCCGCTGCCACCTCCCCATCGACTTGCGATGGGGAGGAGCGCCAAATCAGCGCCTGCGATCCTCCACCGCTATCACCCGCGCCAGCGGCTGCATCGGCATCGCCACCAGGCTCACCTCGGCCAGATCGAGCGCCAGCAGCTCGCGCGGCCGCGCCCCGCGCGCCGCCGTCACCCGATAGCCAAAGCTCAGCCCGGTCAGCGCCCCGCGCGCGACCAGCCCGGCGGCCGTCGGATGCGTCACCCGCGCGACCACGCGCAGCCCGCGCTTGTCCTCCGCCAAAGCCTCGATCACGCCGACGACAGCTCCCGGCCGATGCTGCCACAGCAACGGCACCGCCCGCCGCGCCCGCAAACTCGCCGCAAACGCCCCGCTGCGTACAATGTCCCCGCCCCGATCGACGCGGTCGAACACCGCAGCGTAACCGGCGAAACGGATAGCCCTCTCCCCTTCAGGGGAGAGGGTTGGGAGAGGGGAACTCAAGTGGGCGATTCTCACTTCAGCAATCCCGGCAACCCCAGCTTCACCGCCAGCCCGACGACGAGCAGCGCCAGCATCCCGCGCACCGCCCAGTCGACCGCCGCTTTCCACGCGCTCGTCTTGGCGTCGCGCCACGCGCCGAGCAGTTGCCTGAGGTCCGCGACATCGTCGCGCGCCGCTGCATCGGCCAGCCCCAGCCGTGCCAGCGCCCGCCGCGCCCCCAGTTCGCTCGCCTCCTCGACCACCGCGCGCAGCAAGGCCGCATCGGCACCTGACGCACCGGACGCTCCGATCGCACTTGTCCCCGCCAGCGCGATCAACCGCGCCAGCGCCTCATCTTCATCCATGTCGCTATCCTCACAAAAAACCCTCCCCCTGGGAGGGGGGAGGGTTGCGCAGCCTTGGCAGCAAGCTGGGTGGGGGTGGGCCGGCGCCCGCGAACGCTACGCCACCCCCAGCAGCGCCTTCTTCTCGTCCGCGCTCAGCCAGTCGGCACCCGACACCTCGCGCCACAGCGCCATCCGGTCCTCGGCCAGCGCGGGCAGCTTGTTGAGGTCGACGCGCAGCTCGGCGCCGTCGAACCAGCCCGACAGCCCCTGCGCGATCGCCCCCAATATCTTGGCGCACAAAGGCAGCACCGTCAGCCGCCACAGCGCGCGATTGGCCTCGCGATAATTGGCATAGGTCGCGTCCCCCGGCAGCCCCAGCAGCATCGGCGGCACCCCGAACGCCATCGCAATCTCGCGCGCGCTCGAATCCTTCAGCGCCAGGAAATCCATCTCGGCGGGCGACAGCGACAGCGCCTGCCACCGGAGGCCACCCTCCAGCAGCAAGGGCCGCCCGGCATTGGCACGCCCCGAAAAACTCTCGGCCAGTTCCTCGCGCAGCCGCTCGACCTGCTCGGCCGACAGCGGCATCCCCTTGTCGCCCGGATCATGGACCAGCGCCCCCGACGGCCGCGCCGCATTCTCCAGCAGCGCCGCATTCCACTTCGCCGCCGCATTATGCGCCGCGATCGCCCCCGCCGCGGCGCCCAGGCACCCCGCGCCATAATGATCGTCGAGCGGATGCAGCGCCTTCACATGCACCACCGCGACGCGCCCCGCGCCATCCTCGGCGGGCAGGACCGCCGCCGACCCGCCCGCCTTGTAGCGATAGGCCACCGGCCACCCGCGCGCGTCGGCCTCGACCGTCACCCGCTCGGGGCGCAGCGCGAACAGCTCGGCCGGCGCCCCCGCGCCATCGGTCAAAATCTGCACATAGCCATTGCCGTGCAGCAACAGGTGCGACGCCAGCGTCTCAAGCAGCCCCTGCCCGCCCGACGTCGCCGAAACCAGCGCCAAGAGCCCCGGATCGCTCGCCTCCAGCGGCGCACTCGCCGCCGCCTCGGCCACCAGCCGCACGCTGCGCTGCACGATCGCATTCGCCAGATACCCCTCGCGCACCTGCGCTTCCCACGACAGCGGCGCAGGCGCCGACCAGCTCCCATACACCCGCGACAAAGCGGGCCGCGCAGCCCCCTGCGCAGCCTTCCGGCCAAACCAGTTCATGATGATCTCCTATTTAGGCAGGCTTCTTTGGACGATAGTCGCGGCTATCCAGACATTGGTCGTAAAGCTGCCGGTCGAGCTTGATCCAATCTGTCTTGTCGATGCCTCTTACGCGATATGTCGGGCTTACCGGAAAGGCGGAGGCTACCTTGATCCAACGTTTTTGTTCTTGTGCTATCAGCCGAATTTCGTCGGCCACTTCGGTAAGATCTTGATCACGACAAAACAGGATCGCCACGTCAAACTCTCGTTTCAAGGCAAGCCTGATGACATCTAGCGCGATACGAACATCTATCCCCTTCTCATCTCCGTCTAGAAATGAGTGTTCTGTACCATCAGGCAGTCTGACTTTTTTGTTCCGATAGCGTAAGGAACGAGTAAAAACATGGACGCCTTGGCGAGCCATTTGAGCAGCTTTTGCAACCCAAAAATGATTCCAGAACGGCTTGTCTGCCGCATCCGGAACGCCGGTATAAAAGCGTGTTTGCTGCAACTGCCAACCATGGTCTTGGCAAACTCGTTCTGCCAATAGGGTTGGATCAAAATTGGGCCAGCTGTATCCAAACGCTTGCTTCGCAGAGTGGAAAAGATTTTGTCCGTCGAAAAACGCAACGGCGCGAATCAGAGGTAGCTGGTCTGCCATATAACGGAACATGTCATGAACATAACAGTTTCGCTAGGCCAAAATTAATAACCCCGCCGGAGGCCTTTCGGCGTGTCCGGCGGGGAAGAAGTTGATGACCGTCAGATAAGACATCCTGTATTAACGTCAAGTGAAAATTATCCCGTCAGGATAATCTCTCCCTAAACCACCCGCACCCCCGGCCCGCGCCCCTTGCGCATCCCGTCCAGCAACGCCGCCAGCGCCCACACGCACGCATCCGCCCGGTCGGGCGAGCGCCCCGGCCCCGCATAGCCGCCGCCCATCTGCAATCCGCAAAGCTGGTCCTCCAGGTCGGCAAACGCCCCCGCATGGACCACCTGCCCGCGCTCATAGGCCAGCGCCACCGGCTCCGCGCGCCGCGCCTTGCCGACGCTCGCATGAATCGCCACGACGGGCAGCGTCATGTCGGCCTGGCGCAGCACCGCCGCGACCATGTCGCCGCCCATATTGCTCTCGGCCACCACGCGCTCGGCGCCCCAGCGCGCCGCCGCGGCGGCCACCGCCTGCGCCCACACGCCCGGCAGCGGGCGTAGGGCGCTCGCATCCTCGACCACCGCCAGCCGCCCGTCGCGCAGCAGCGCCGCCACCACGATCCCGCACGCATCGCCCCCCGCGCTCGCCGGCGGATCGACGCCGATCACGACGCGCGCGAATTTGCCGATGCTCCCCGCATCGACGCGGCACCGCTCGATCAGCGCGCGCGTCCACAGCGCGTCCTCGACATCCTCCAGCAATTCGCCGTCCAGCTCCTGCCGCCCCAGCCGCGTCCCGCCATAGATGGCATCCATCGTCGCCAGCCATTGAACCGACAAATTGCGCCGGTTGCTCGCCGTGCGCCCGCGCGTCGTCGCAACCCCCCTTTCCTGTATCAGTCGCCGTACCAGCGGCACGCAGCGCGGCGTCGTCGTCGCGACGACCTGTGGACGCGCGCCAATCCGCATTGTCAGCATCAGATTATCCCATGCGGCCTCGCCCTTCGGCCATTTTGCGATCTCGTCGCACCACGCCGCATCATGCTCAGGACCGCGCAGACTGTCGGGCTCGACAGCCGAATAGAGCGTTGCCACCGCGCCGTTCGGCCACGTCAGCCGCCGCAGGCTGCTTTCATATTCGGGGCGCAGATGGTCGGGTGCAATCGCCAATAACCCGCTTTCGCCCTCGACCATCACCTGCCGCGCCTCCAGCAACGACGCCGCGACCAGCGCGATCCGCGCACCCGGCGTCGTCTCCGCAAAGGCGCGCACCCACTCGGCGCCGGTGCGCGTTTTGCCGAACCCGCGCCCCGCGAGCAGCAGCCACACATGCCAGTCGCCCGTCGGCGGATTCTGGTCCGCGCGCCGCCACCACGACCAGTCGGTCAGCAGCTGCGCGCATTTCCTGTCCGACAGCGCCTTCAACCAGCGATCGAGTTTCGTCCGCGTTTCGCCGACGCAGTCGGTTGCGTGCTTCATTCGCGCTCGCCCTGATCGGCGAGCAGATCGGTCTCGGCCGCGGCCTGCGCCTGCATCGCATGGAGCTTCGCGGTCAGTCGCGCCTTGGCGCTCCCTTGTGCCGCGGCGGGGCCGACGCCGGGCAGCTTGGCCCCGCGCACCGCCGCGCGATGCGCCGCGAGCAACGAAAGGCCGAGCCGGTATTTCTGGGCCCGCGATTTCAGCGTCGCATCCTTCACATTGCCCGTCGGCGCGATCAGCGCCTCGGCCAGCAGTTCGGCTTCGAGCCGGGCAAAGCCTTCGCACAGCGCCGCTTGCCAGCGCGCGGCAAAGCCGCTGTTGCGCCGCCGTTCGCGATACATGGCATCGGCGCCGATTCCGGCCTTGCGCGCCGATGCGGCCACATTTGACGATTCGGCGAGCGCCTCCAGAAAAATGTCCATCTGTGCGCGGCCGGGACGCGCCCTGCCGCCCGCATTTCCTCCATGGCCCTCCCCGACCTTGCCGATCCGTCCCATCGCCGCCTCCCCGGAAAACAGATCGGGCCGACCGCCCCGAAAGGCGCCGGCCCGACTCGCAATTCTTCATGATGTGACTCGTGTGCCACATCAGCGTGACGATGTCAACAAAAATAACCTATATGGTTATACAATCCTCCCCAACCCATCCATCACCGCCGTCAGCGCCAGCGCATTCTCGCGCTCCATCGCGCTGTGCCCCGCATTGGTGACGACATAGGACACCGGCTCCGCCCCCGCGGCGCGCAGCGCGGCGACCAGCCGCGATGCCTGTGTCAGCGGGCAGACTTCGTCGAAACGGCCGTGGACGATGTGGATGGGGATCGACGCCAGTATGTCGATATGGTCGAAAAAATGGCCCGCGGGCAGGAACAGGTCGTTGGCGAAATAATGCGCCTCGATCTGCGCGAAGCACAGCGCGAAATCGGCCTCGCCGAACTTGCCCGTGTCGGCCGTCTCGGGGATCATGTTGGAAATCACCCCTTCCCATAGCGACCAGGTGAGCGCGGCGTTCAGCTGCCGCTCCTTCTCCGCCGCATTCGCCGGCACCATATCGAAAATCGCCTTGTACGACGCCATGACATCGCGCCGCTCGTCGGCGCTCAGCACCGAGAGCAGCGCCGCCCATTGGTCGGGATATTTGATATAGGCGCCGGGCGCGGTCAGCGCGAACGGGTCGTCTCCCCACGTCGCGGCATTGCCCTGATAGAGGTAAAGCAGATCCTCCGCCGCGCCCAGAAAGATGCCGCGCAGGATCAGGCTGGCGCAGTGCGCGGGATGCTGGATCGCATAGGCCATGGCCAGCGTGCTGCCCCAGCTGCCGCCAAAGACGTGCATCGGCCCCGCAATCGCCAGATGATCGCGCAATTTCTCGATGTCGCCGATCAGGTCGGCGGTGGTGTTTTTGGCCAGCGCGACCGCCGGCCCGGCCGACGCGACATTGGGCTCGCTCTTGCCGCACCCGCGCTGGTCGAACAGGATCACCCGGTATCGCTTCGGATCGAAAAAGCGCGCCATCACCGGCGCGCACGCGCCGCCGGGGCCGCCGTGCAGGACCATCACCGGCTCGCCCGCGGGATTGCCATATTCCTCCCAGTAAAGGCGGTGCGCGGGATCGCGGTCGACCTCCAGCCACCCGAAATTGAGGCAGGCGGGCTGCGGATAGACCCACTGCTCGCCGATCTTGCTCGACGCCTGAAGCCGCGAAAAATCCATGACCATAACCCCATCCGCTCCCCAGTAAGCCCCTCCCCTTCAGGGGAGGGGCAACGAAGACTTGGCAGCTTGCTGCCTAGTCGTAGTGGGGTGGGGCCTGTCGGCCTCGCGCAAGGCCGACAGGCCCCACCCCAACCCCTCCCCTGAAGGGGAGGGGCTTGATTCCGCTCGACCCGAAAAGACTCCAAATCCTTGATCCATCAGGTAGTTGACCGCCCGCCCCCGAATGTCCAGACCCTGCACTTCGGAAAACAGGGAGCGGCAAGGGGACTCGACACGCGATCGGCAAGCACCGCGACAAGTGGACGCTGTACCCCAGCGAAAGCCGGGGCCCAGGGCGTCCAAAAGCCAAGCGTTGCTCCAGTACGCTCTGGACCCCGGCTTTCGCCGGGGTGCCTGTCACTTTTTCGACGGGGTATATCCGCCAAATCAAACCGCCCGCCGCTTGCTGACAGGCAGGAAGCAGCGGCGCAGAAAAGGGAAAGATGTTGATGCGCAAACTGGCCTTGTTTGGAACCGCCCTTATCGCCCTCACCGCCCAGCCGCTCTGGGCGCAGCAGGAAGAGGCCCCGGCGCAGCAGCCGCCCGCATCCGAAACCCCCGCCGCTACCCCCACCCCCATGCCCGCCGCCGCGGTGGGCAGCGCGCGCACCGGCCCCGAACGCCGCTTCACCGGCGCCGACCTCTTCGACCTCGCGATCGCCGCCGATCCGCAGATCAGCCCCGACGGCCGCCACATCGCCTATGTCCGCCGCGCGAACGACATCATGACCGACCGCGCGGTCAGCTCGATCTGGCTGATCGACACCGCGACCGGGCGCGAAACCCCGCTTGCGGGACAGGATGGTCCGGCCTTTTCGCCGCGCTGGTCGCCCGACGGCTCGCGCCTCGCCTATGTATCGGCCGCGGGCGGCAGCGCGCAGCTCTGGGTGCGCTGGATGGACGGCGGCGAAGCAGTGCGGCTGACCGGCCTGCCGACCAGCCCGTCGAGCCTGACCTGGGCGCCCGACGGCCGTTCGATCGCCTATACGATGCTGGTGAAGGACGAGGGCGCCAGGCTCGGCAGCGCGCCCGCGAACAAGCCGGAGGGCGCCAAATGGGCCGAACCGCTCGACGTCCGCACCCTCCTCACCTACCGCGCCGACGGACAGGGCTATGTCGAGCCGGGGTTCGAAAAAATCTTCCTCATCCCCGCGACCGGCGGCGCGCCGCGCCAGTTGACCTTCGGCCCGTATCACGATGGCGGCCCCTTGAGCTGGTCGCGCGATGGTCGCACGCTTTATTTCAGCGCCAACCGCCAGGCCGAGTGGGAAACCGATCCGCTCGAAAGCGAGATCCACGCGCTCGACGTCGCCAGCGGCGCGATCGCCACGCTCACCGACCGCAACGGCCCCGACGCCAATCCCCTGGTGTCGCCCGACGGCCGGCTGATCGCCTATCTGGGCTTCGACGACGCGCTGCGCGCCTATGAGCAGACCGAACTCTATGTGATGAACCGCGACGGGTCGGGCCGCCGCCGCATCGCCGCCAACTGGGATTACAGCGTCGATGCCGTGCAGTGGGGCGCCGACAGCCGCAGCCTCTATGTCCAATATGACGATCATGGCGAGACGAAGGTCGCGCGCGTCACCCTCGACGGGTCGGTGCGCGACGTGGCGAAGGGGCTGTCGGGCGGCGGGCTCGACCGGCCCTATACCGGTGGCAGCTTCACCGTCGCGGGCAACGGCGCGATCGCCTTCACCGGCGGCACCGCCACCCGCCCCGCCGAGGTGCAGCTCGCGCGCGGCGGCGGCGAGGCGCGGATGCTGACCGACCTCAACCGCACGTTGCGCGAGGTCAAATCGCTGGCGCAGGTACGCAAGATCACCGTGGCGTCGAGCCACGACGGCCTGCCGATCGAGGGCTGGCTGACCCTGCCGCCCGGCTATGTCGAGGGACAGCGCGTGCCGCTGATCCTCGAAATCCATGGCGGGCCCTTCACCGCTTATGGCCCGCATTTTTCGACCGACAATCAGCTTTATGCCGCTGCGGGCTATGCGGTGCTGTCGGCGAACCCGCGCGGCTCGACCAGCTATGGCGAGGCCTTCGCGCAACAGATCGACAAGGCCTATCCGGGCAATGATTATTTCGACCTCATCTCGATCGTCGATCAGGCGATCGCGCTCGGCATCGCCGACCCCGACGCCTTGTTCGTCACCGGCGGGTCGGGCGGCGGCGTGCTCACCAGCTGGATCGTCGGCAAGACGAACCGCTTCAAGGCCGCGGCGACGCAGAAACCCGTCATCAACTGGCAGACGCAGGCGCTGACCGCCGACGGCCCCGCCTTTTTCGGCCCCTATTGGCTCGGTGCGCAGCCATGGGAAGACCCCGAACGCTACTGGGCACGCTCGCCGCTGTCGCTCGTCGGCAATGTCGAAACCCCGACGCTCGTCGTCGTCGGCGGCGAGGATTATCGCACCCCGGTCAGCGAATCCGAACAATATTACACCGCGCTTCGCCTGCGCGGCGTGCCCACCGCGCTCGTCAAGGTGCCCGGCGCCAGCCACGGCGGCATCGCCGCGCGTCCCTCGCAATCGGCGGCCAAGGCTGCCGCGATCCTCGCCTGGTTCGACAAATACCGGAAAGGCTGGACGCGGCCCGCGGCATCGGATTAATCCCCGTGCGATGAGCGACGACAAGATATTCATCAGCGCCAACGAACTGCTCGCCGATTCGCTGCGCCTTGGCATGCAGGTGATCGACAGCGGGTTCAAACCGACGCATCTGGTCGGCATCTGGCGCGGGGGCGCACCGGTGGGGATCGCGGTGCAGGAACTGCTCGACTATCACGGCCAGCCCTGCGACCATATCGCGATCCGCACCTCCTCCTATCGCGGCATCGACGATCAGGACGCGCGCGTGCGCGTCTTCGCGCTCGGCTATCTCATCGACACGCTGAACCCCGACGACCGTCTGCTCATCATCGATGACGTCTTTGATTCGGGTCGCAGCATCCGTGCTTTTCTGTCTGAATTGAAGGCGCGCTGCCGCCACAATATGCCGCGCGACATCCGCATCGCGACCGTCTGGTTCAAGCCGCGCCGCAACGTCACCGACCTCCGCCCCGATTTCTTCGTCCACGAAACCGACCAGTGGCTGATCTTCCCGCACGAGATCGACGGGCTGACGGTCGACGAGATCCGCCGCCACAAACCCGAAGCGGCGATCATCCTTGGCGAAGTGGAGGCGCCGGGTGCCTGACGGCTTCGCCTCGCACGAAGAGCGCGCCGCCTTCATCGCCGGTCTGCCGAAGGCCGAACTGCACCTCCATATCGAAGGCTCGCTCGAACCCGAACTGCTGTTCGAGTTCGCCCGGCGCAACCGTGTCGCCATCCCCTTCGCCAGCATCGACGACGTGCGCGCCGCCTACGCCTTCACAAACCTCCAGGATTTCCTCGATATTTATTATCAGGGCATGGGCGTCCTCCACACCGAGCAGGACTTCTTCGACCTGACCGCCGCCTATTGTGCCCGTGCGAACGCCGACAGCGTCCGTCACATCGAAATCTTCTTCGATCCGCAAGGCCACACGGCGCGCGGCGTCGCCTTTGAAACCGTCATCACCGGCATCACCCGCGCGCTGGATGATGCCGAGGCGCGGTACGGGATCACGTCAAAGCTCATCCTCTGCTTCCTGCGCCACCTCAGCGAAGCCGAGGCCGAAGCGACACTCGACGAAGCGCTGCCCTTCTTGGGTCGCATTGCCGGCGTCGGCCTCGATTCATCCGAAGTCGGCCATCCGCCGGCCAAGTTCGAGCGCGTGTTCGCCCGCGCCCGCAGCCTCGGCCTCAAAACCGTTGCCCATGCGGGCGAGGAAGGTCCACCCGAATATGTCCGCGAAGCGCTCGACCTCTTGAAAGTCGACCGCATCGACCATGGCAATCGCAGCCTCGAAGACCCCGCGCTCGTCGCGCGCCTCGCCGCGTCGGACATGACGCTCACCGTCTGTCCGCTCTCCAACCTCAAGCTGTGCGTCGTGGACGACATCGCCGATCACCCGCTGAAAATCATGCTCGATGCGGACCTCAAGGCTACCGTCAACAGCGACGATCCCAGCTATTTCGGCGGCTATGTGAACGCCAATTACCAGGCCGTCGCCGACGCGCTCGACCTGTCGCGCGACGACCTCGTCACCCTCGCGCGCAACAGCTTCACCGGCTCCTTCCTGAGTGATGCGGAAAAGGCGCGCCACCTCGCGGCGATCGACGCCTACGCCTGACGCGCGCGCCCGCGATGTCCGCCAGAGCGGCGTGCTGTGACCGAAAACGACTGCCCGCTGCCCACCCCATTCGGGCCAGCACAGAATCTCACGCCGCGATCAGCACCCCATGATAGGTGCGATCCTCGAACGCTCGCCCGGCGCCCATCGCGACACAGATCAGCGCGTCGTCGGCGACCACCACCGGCAGCCCGGTCGCGCGCGCCAGCGCCGCGTCCATCCGGCGCAGCAGCGCACCGCCGCCGGTCAGCGTAATCCCCTCGTCGATGATGTCGGCCGACAGTTCGGGCGGCGTCTGTTCCAGCGCCGCGCGCACCGCGCTCACAATCTGCCCCACGGGTTCCGCCAGCGCCTCGGCAATTTCGGCCTCGGTTACCTGCACCTCGGCGGGGCGGCCGGTCACCAGGTCGCGCCCCTTGACGCCCATGACCATGCCGTCACCGTCGGGCGGCGTCGCGCAGCCGATGGTCAGCTTGACGCGCTCGGCGGTCATCTCGCCGATCATCAGATTATGCTTGCGGCGGATGAACGACGAAATCATCTCGTCCATCTTGTCGCCGCCGACGCGCACCGAATTGCTATAGGCGATGCCGCTCAGCGACAGCACCGCGACCTCGGTCGTGCCGCCGCCGATATCGACAACCATCGCGCCCCTCGGTTCGGCGACCTGCAATCCCGCGCCGATCGCCGCGGCCAGCGATTCCTCGATCAGCTGAACCGACGCCGCGCCCGCATTGCTCGCCGCATCCCGGATCGCGCGGCGCTCGACCATCGTGGACCCGCTCGGCACACAGATGACGACATGAACGCGCTGCGCGAAACGGCTCGCGCCGCCCTGGGCCTTGTCCATGAAATGCTTCAGCATCTGCTCGGCGACGTCGATGTCGGCGATCACCCCGTCGCGCAAGGGGCGGATCGCCTCGATATTGCCGGGCGTCTTGCCCATCATCAGCTTGGCTTCATCGCCGACCACCTTCACCCGGCGCACGCCGTCGCGCGTCTCCAGCGCGACCACCGACGGCTCGTTGAGCACGATGCCCCGGTCCCGCACATATACCACGGTGTTCACCGTCCCCAGGTCGATGGCCATATTGTGCGCGGCCGACGTAAAGCGATCAAAAAACTTCATAGGTGGGGCAAAGGCCTTCGCGAATGGATGGAAGAGCAGCCGCGGCGGGCCGTTCGGCACCCGCAACGTCTGTCGCAAGTTCGACTGCGTAAAAGGCGCCCGCGCGTCAACGAAAGGCGCCGACAATAGTGCCGGAACGGTGGTTTCTCAGGCCCGGCTGTGCGTTCCGTTCAAAAATCGCGGTCAACCGCCGCCGGCACGAGGAACTTCAGCCCCTGCAACCTCACCACCCGATCCGCTTCGCACACGGGAGCCGCGATCAATCGCATCCAGCGGCGCGGCGTCGTAACCGGGCAGATTTCGACGTCGATCGTGAAGCCGCGCCGATGACGGATCGCATAGGCGCGCAGCCTCTCCATCGCGGCGCGCGACTCTTCGGCATAGAGCGCCACCGCCTCCTCGCGGCGGACGACTGCGCCGCGCGGGATGCCGAAAATATCGTGAACCTCGTCCGACCAGCGCAGCCGGTTGTTGTCGGTCAGGTCGCAGTCCCACTCACCGACGCGAATATGCGGCGATCCGGGCCTCTCGGCGACATCGACAATGTCGGGGATCGGGTCGAGCACCTCATCCCCCCGCAATTGCCCCAGCGCGAAAAAGCGGTCGCGCTCGTAAAGCGGCCAGCTGTGGTGGACGGGCAAGGGGTGGGTCGGCTTCAACGCAAGGATCTTCCGCTTTTGGCAAGGATAGGCCTTGCCGCTTAACGATTGATGATCCTGCCTTCCAGCCAATTGCGCCAGCCGCACGAAAATGGCCCGCCCGTCATCGGAAAGGCGGGCCCGTGGCGTTGTCCGCTCAGCGATCAGCCCTTTTCGGGCGGCGCCACCGTAATGCGAACCCGTTCGCCCGAATTGCCGGGGAAGCCGGTGAACATCGCCTCCACCAGATTGGGAACGAGCGTCTGCAGGTCATTGTCGCGCGACTGCGCCTCGGCGCGACCCTCGAACAGGCGCGTGCCGTCGGCCGCACGATTGATCTGCAGCGTCAGCCCGCTGGTATAGACGGTGTAGCTGCTGATGTCGTTATATCCCCAGCCCGGACCGAAACCGCCCCACAGGAAGGGATCACGATAACCATAGACATAGCGGCGCCCACCGGGGCCGCGGACGATCACCGGGCGATAAAAGCCATAACCATAATAGCCGCCATACCAGGGATCGGCGAAACCCGGGCTCGAAACGACGCGCTCGCGGCCCTTGTCGACGCCATAATCCATGCGCACGATCAGATCGGCCTTTTCACCATTTGCGGCCGGGCGATAACCATAGCGCGTGAGCTCACCCGCCACGATATTGGCATATTGGCCGAACTCGATGCCGCCTTGCAGCGCCGGGTTGCTCGCCTCTACGACGAAGCTCTGCCCCTGCGGCGCGGGAAGCTGCGACTGAAAGCGCGCAACATCGGCCTTGAACGGGGTGGCACAGCCCGCCAGCGCGAGCGCCGCCCCCAACATGGCGGCAAGGCCCAACCGCCGGAAGTTCATCTTGCTCATCGTCCTGGCTCCATGATTCGGCGCGCGTTCGGAATGCGCAGTCATAGCATAGACTATGCCAATGCGACTTAACCTTGGTTGAACCCGGTTCGTCGCACCCTGGTCATCGAACGATATGGTGCTCCACGGTCGATCCGCAAGCCCATCCAGCCGGTTAGCGGCAAAGCCCGAGCGCGGCATAGGCGGCGTCGAGCGTCGGTTTCGCCAGCGCCGACGCCCGCGCTGCGCCCGCTTCCAGCGCGGCGTCGATCGCCGCCGGATTGGCCTTCAGCTCGGTCAGGCGCGCGGCGATCGGTCGCAACGTCTCGACCAGCAGCTCGCCGAGCGCGGGCTTGAACGCGCCAAATCCCTGGCCGGCAAAGCGCGCGAGCACCTGATCGACGCTCTCGTCGGCCATCGCGGCATAGATCGACACGAGATTCTTCGCCTCGGGCCGCCCCTCCAGCCCCGCCGCCTCCGACGGCAACGGTTCGGGGTCGGTCTTCGCCTTGCGGATCTTCGCCATGATCGTGTCGGGATCGTCGACCAGATTGATGCGGCTCATGTCGCTCGGGTCCGATTTCGACATTTTGGCATTGCCGTCGCGCAGGCTCATGATCCGCGCTGCGGTCGCCGGGATCGTCGGTTCGGGCAGGGTGAAGGTGTCGGTCCCCGTATCGAGGTTGAACTTGGTCGCAATGTCGCGCGCCAGCTCCAGATGCTGTTTCTGGTCGTCGCCCACGGGCACATGCGTCGTCTGATAGAGCAGCACATCGGCCGCCTGGAGCACCGGATAGGCAAAGAGCCCGACGCTCGCACCCTCGCGGTTCTTGCCCGACTTTTCCTTGAACTGCGTCATCCGGTTCAGCCAGCCGATGCGCGCGGTGCAGAACAGAAGCCAGGCCAGCTCGGCATGAGCGGGCACGCGCGCCTGATTGAACAGGATCGCCTTCGCGGGGTCGATTCCCGCCGCCATCAGCGCCGCCGCCATCTCGCGCGTGTTCGCGGTCAGCTCGGCGGGGTCGTTATGGACGGTGATCGCGTGCAGGTCGGCGAGGAAATAGAGCTTCTCGCCCTCCATCGCGTCCTGCATCCGCACCCAGTTGCGGATCGCGCCCAGATAATTGCCGAGGTGCAAGTTTCCGGTGGGCTGGATGCCCGATAGCGTCCGCATGTCGATGATCCCGTGTGCTGGTTACAATTGCCGTCGACGCAACTGGCCGACGGTGTCGCGATTGACCACGCCGAAAAGCAAGGCGCAACCAAAGAATGTCGCCGCCCCGGCCGCAACGATCGCGCCGAGCGCGGCGATCCGCTCGAACACGCCGCCCGTGAAAGCGTCGCCCGCCAGCGGAATGACGAAATGGAGCGCCGCCGCCATCGCCGCCGCGGCAAGCGCGATGCGCGCAATCCGGCTCAGCACTTGTCCGGTCAGGTGGAACAGCCCTTTCCGATGCAGAATCGCATAGAGCATCGTGACATTGCACCAGGCGGCAAGCGAACCCGCAAGCGCCAGCCCGACGATGCCGAGCGGCGGGATCAGAAGCAGATTCAGCGCGATGTTGATGACCAGCGACGCCGCTGCGGTCCACACCGGTGTGCGCGTGTCCTTGCGCGCAAAGAAATTGGGGACCAGTACCTTCACCAGCACATAGGCGGGCAGGCCGATGACCAGCCCGCCGACGACCGCGCCGGTCGCCAGCCCGTCGGCCGCGCTATACGCGCCGCCGACATAAAAGGCGCTCGTGATCGCGGGTCCGGCGACGAACAGCGCGACTGCCGCAGGAACAGTGAGTAGCATCGAAAGTTCGACCGCATTGCTTTGCAGGCGGAAGGCGCCGTCGCGATCCTCCCGCGCGACAAAGCGCGACAGCGCGGGCAGGATCGCGGTGCCCAGCGCAATGCCGATGATGCCGAGCGGCAACTGATTGAGCCGGTCGGCCATCGCCAGATAGGTGATGCTCTTGTCGGGCAGCATCGCGATGAAGAACAGGTCGACAAAGCGGCTGATCTGGTAGACGCCGGCGCCGAACACCGCGGGCAGGATAAGGACACCCATCTCGCGAACGCCCGCCGTCAGCCGGGGGCGGCGCAGCCCCGGACGGAAACCGGATCTACGCACCCAATAATAAAGCCAGCCAAGCTGGAACAATCCCGAAAGCGACACGGCGATCGCCAGATACAGCCCCGTCGCCGCCCTGGCCTCCTCGCTGCCGTCGCCGGTGAACATGCCGAGCAGCAGCGCCGCAATCAGGCAGAGGTTGAGGAGGATCGGCGCGGCGGCGGCCGCGGCGAAGCGCGACAGACTGTTGAGGATCGCCGCGAATAGCGTCGCGACGCTCATAAGGGCCAGATAGGGAAAGGCGATGCGCGCCATCGCCACCGCCAGGTCGAACCGCGCGCCGTCGGCTTCGAGCGCGTCGCTGGCAAACAGCCCCATCACCCACGGCATGACGATCAGCATCAGCGCCGAAAAGACGATCAGGATCGGGATCAGCACCGCCAGCACCGCCTCGGCAAAGGCGCGCGCCTCGCTTGCGTCGCCATCCTTCGTCATCCGCTGGTTGAACAGCGGGACGAAGGCGGCGGCAAAGGCCCCCTCGGCAAACAGGCGGCGAAAGATATTGGGGAGCTGAAAGGCCAGCTGCCAGGCGTCGGCAACGCCACCCGCCCCCAATATGCGGCTGAGCAACATGTCGCGCGCAAAGCCGAAGATGCGGCTGACCAGCGTCAGCCCGCCGATCGTCCCGACGCTTTTGACAAGGCTGCTCAACGCGTCGGTCCGTTGCCGAAGCCGGGCTTAGGCCTGCCCCACCGGCGCGCCGTCGCCGACCTGCTCGCCCTGCGCGGCCTGGACCTGCTGCATGAACAGGCCGTGGAAATCGATCGGTTCGAGCAGCAACGCGGGAAAACCGCCATCCTGCACCGCATCGGCGACGACGCGGCGGGCAAAGGGGAACAGGATGCGCGGTGCTTCGGCCAGGAAAAAGGGCTGGAGCTGGTCGTCGGGCACGTTGCGCACGCCGAACAGGCCGGCATATTTCAACTCGATCACAAAGCTCGTGCCCTTGTCGGTCTTCGACGTCACGTCGATCTTCAGCAGCACCTCGTACAGATTGTCACCAACGCTGTCGGCGGCGATGTTGAACTGGACATCGACCTGCGGCGCGCCCTGCCACTGATAGACGGCCGGGGCGTTCGGATTCTCGAACGACAAATCCTTCACATATTGCGAGATGAGGCCAATTGCCGGGCTGGTGTCTTCGCCGTTGGGCTGCAGGGCGGGGTTGTTGATGTCGGCGCTTGTCTCGTCGGCCATGATAGGATGCTTTCGCTGAAAAAGGGAACGACAGGTCGGCGCCGCGGGCCGTGTCGGAACCGCGGCGGACGGTTGCCGCGGCGCTTAGCAGCGGCGGCGGACAAGCACAATGGGGCGCCAGACAGGTGCTCGCTGCCGCCGAAAACATTGACGCGCCGGGCGTCAGCGACCATGGCCATTTGAAACGCGACAACGTATCGCCTATGTATTGCGTGATATGTCGCCATTGCTCGCATTGGACCCCTGCCCGTGACCGCTTTTTCGATTGTCCTGCTCGCCATGATCGCCGCCTTCCTCGGAATGCGGCTTTACTCGGTGCTCGGCAAGCGCACGGGGCATGAACAGGAGCCCGTGCTGCCGCGGCGCGACGATCGCTCCGCGCCGGCGCCGATCCGCCTCGACGATGGTGAGACATCGGCGATCGTGACCTCGGCGACCGATACCGCCGGGCTCGTCTATGAGCCTTCGGCGGAGGCCGGCCTTCGCCAACTGCTTGCGAACGACCGCAATTTTGACGCGGGGCGGTTTATGGAGGGCGCCAGGGCGGCCTATCGCATGATCCTCGAGGCCTTTTGGAAGGGCGACCGCGAGACGCTGCGCGATCTTTGCGACGACGACAGCTATGACGCCTTTGTCGAGGCGATCGACGCGCGCGAGGCACGGGGCGAGACGCTGGAAAACCGCCTGATCAGGATCGATTCGGCAAAGATCACCGCGGCGGAGCTGAATCGCGGCGAAGCGCGCATCACCGTGCGCTATCACGCCGACATCAGTGCCATTACGCGCGACGCCGACGGCAAGCTGATTGCCGGATCGATGAGCGACGCCGCACAGACCGACGACCTGTGGACCTTCCGCCGCCAGATCGGCAGCAACGATCCCAACTGGCTGCTCGACGAAGCCGAATCGGCCTGACGCCATGATCCGGCTTGCGGGGGCGCCACGCGCGCGTCTTTTCCGGCTCGCGCTGCTCGCCGCCTTCCCGCTCCTCTCGGGCTGCGTGTCGGTCATTCCCGGAGCGGGCGACACCGGTCGCCCGGCGGTGTCGGCGCCCGCCCCGTCGCCGGGTCAGCCTCGCCCCTATATTCCGCGTCCGTCCGAACGCGTCGGCGTGGCGGTCCAGCCGATCACCGCCACTCCGCGCGCACCGCTTGCCGCCCCCGCCGTTCCCGCCGACGCGGCCACAGCGACAGCCAGCGGTGTGATCGCCGGCCCCGACTTTGCATCGCTCGGTATCTCCACCGAACAGGCCGCGGCGGCGCTCGCCGCCTTTCGCATCAGCTGCCCCGCAATCCAGCGCCGCACCGACGCGAGCGGCCTGACGCAGACCGCCGACTGGACAGAAAGCTGCGCCGCTGCGGCCGGCTGGGCCGACGGCGACGCTTCAGCTTTCTTTGCGCGCTATTTCGGCACGGTGCAGATCGGCACTGGCGTGGCCTTCGTCACCGGCTATTACGAGCCCGAAATCGCCGCCTCGCGCACCAAACGGCCGGGATATGACGTTCCCATCTATCGCCGTCCCGCCGATCTGATCGAAGTCGATCTCGGCCAGTTCGCCGACGATCTGAAGGGCCGCAAGATCCGCGGCCGCGTCGATGGCTCCAGTTTCGTGCGCTATCACGACCGCACCGCGATCGAATCGGGCGCGCTCGAAGGGCGCGGTCTCGAACTGGCCTGGGCTGCCGACGCCGCCGAATTTTTCTTCCTTCAGGTACAGGGGTCGGGCCGCCTCCGCCTCCCCGACGGCGGCATCATGCGCATCGGATATGACGGCCAGAACGGCCGCGGCTATGTCGGCATCGGCAAGTTGCTGCTCGACCGCGGCGAACTGGAGCGCGGGCAGGCATCGATGCAGGGCATTCTCGATTATCTGCGCGCCGATCCGGCGCGCGGCGCCGCGGTGATGAACGAGAACCCCAGCTGGGTCTTTTTCCGCGAACTCAACGGCCCCGGCCCCCTCGGCGCGCTCGGCGTGCCCGTCACGGCCCGCGTCAGCGTCGCCGCCGATCCCAAATATGTGCCGCTCGGCGCCCCCGTCTTCCTCTCGCTCGATCGCGCCGAACCGAACGGCCTCTGGATTGCGCAGGACACCGGCGGCGCGATCAAGGGGGCCAACCGCTTCGACAGCTTCTGGGGCGCGGGCGAAGAGGCGCGCGCGATCGCCGGCGGCATGGCGGCGCGCGGATCGGCGCTGCTGCTGCTGCCGCGCGCCAGCATCGCACGCCTGCTTCCCGAAGGCTGACCGGACGATGCCGCGGCGCCTCGCTCCCGAAGAAAGCGCGCTGTGGAAGAAGGTGGCGGCGACGGTGACGCCGCTACCGAACGCGCCCTCGCCGCTCGCTCCCGCCGCGCCGCCGACCATCGCGCCGCCGAGGTCCACGCCGCGCGACACCGCCCCGCGTGCGGCTGCCATCCCGCACGGCCCGGCTCCGCTCCCCCCAGCACGCCGCACACACAGCGCCGCAACGCTCGACGGCCATTGGGATCGCCGCCTGCGCAAGGGGCTCGTCCGTCCCGACATGAGCATCGACCTGCACGGCCACACGCTCGCTTCGGCGCAGACACAGCTCGACGACGCGATTGGCCGCGCGCTGCACCGCGGCGCGCGCGTGCTGCTCGTCGTCGCCGGGCGTCTCCGCCCCGGTGCTGACCGTCTGCCACAGACGCATGGCGCTCCGCGCCCGCGCGGCGCGATTCGCGCGGCGCTCCCCGACTGGCTCGCCGTCTCGCCCCACGCCGATCGGATTGTCGCGCTGCGCCCCGCGCATATCAGCCACGGCGGCGCGGGCGCGGTCTATGTGATCCTCCGGCGCAGCCGCGAGGATTAGAGGAAAACGCGCATTAAGATCCCGCGATAGATTGCGGTCAGCCTGTGCAGGTCCTCGATCGCCACCGCTTCGTCGAGCTTGTGCATCGTTGCGTTGGTCAGCCCGAACTCCACGACCGGACACAGCGCGTGCAGGAAGCGCGCGTCGGAGGTGCCGCCCGTCGTCGACATTTCGGCGCAGATGTCGGTCTCGGCATGGATCGCCTCGGCGACCAGTTCGGACAATTCGCCCGGCGGCGTCAGAAAGGCCTCGCCCGAAATCTTGCCCAGCACCCTGGCCGCGGGTTCGACCTCGTGCGCGATGCGCTCGATCATCGCCACCAGCTCGGCGCCCCGGTGCTGGTCGTTGAAGCGGATCGACAGCCGCGCGCGCGCCGACGCCGGAATGACATTGGTCGCGCCGTTGCCGACCTCGATGTCGGTGAACTCGATATTCGACGGCTGGAACCAGTCGCTGCCTTCGTCCAGCACCACCGCGTCGATCGCCGCCAATATCTTCACCAGCTTGGGGATCGGATTGTCGGCCAGGTGGGGGTAAGCGACATGCCCCTGCGTCCCCGGCACGTCGATCCAGATATTGACCGATCCGCGCCGCCCGATCTTCACCATGTCACCCAGCCGGTTCACCGAGGTCGGCTCGCCGACGACGATCATGTCGGGCGTCACGCGGCGCGCGTCCATATGCTCCATCAGCGCGCGGGTGCCAAAGATTGCCGGGCCTTCCTCGTCGCCGGTGATGATCAGGCTGATCGTCCCGGCATCGACCGGGGTGGCGGCGGCCGCGGCGACAAAGGCGGCGATTGCCCCTTTCATGTCGACCGCGCCGCGCCCGTAAAGCAGTTCGCCGCGTATTTCGGGCGCGAAGGCATCGCTTGTCCAGCCAACCCCCGGCGGCACGACGTCGAGATGCCCCGCAAAGCCAAAATGCTTTGGCCCGCTGCCGCGTCGTACCGCGAGCAGGTTTTCAACCGGCCCGTCGGGTTCGATCCCGTCGATAAACCGCTCGACCGTGAACCCGAGCGGCGTGAGCGCCGCCTCGAGTACGTCGAACACCGCCCCTGTTGCCGGGGTGACGGAGGGGACGGCGATCAGCGCCTTGGCTAGCTCGATGGGGTCGATATTGCGGGTCATCCCTGCCCTTTACGCCTTCGCACGACGCGAAGTCGAGGCTTTGCATCGCGCGCCGATTGTGCGAAACAAAGGAAGAACAGAAAGCAGGACTGCATCATGCCCAAACTAGACCTCGACGCCATCCCGCAGACCAACCTCACCGGCTATCCCGCTCCCTATGACGCTCCTGTGCAGGGCCGCTGGTACCGCCGCCTCGCGCCGCCCACCGGCCTCAGCGACTTCGCCGCTAGCCATGTCGTGCTCAAGCCCGGCGCCTGGTCTTCGCAACGCCACTGGCACGACGGCGAGGATGAGATGCTGGTGATGATTTCGGGCGAGGCGGTGCTGGTCGAGGACGACGGCCGGCACATCATGCGCGCGGGCGACATCGCCGTGTGGCCCAAGGGCAGTACCAACGGCCATCATCTCATCAATGAATCCGATACCGACTGCGTCTTCGTTGCGCTCGGCGGCGGCAAGAAATATGATACCGGCGGCGGCTATTCGGACATCGACATGATCTTCACGCCCGACGGCTATTTCCACAAGGACGGTACCCCCTATCCGTCCAAGCGGATTCCGTGAGCGGGGTTTAGCGTGGGCGTGATGTCAGACCGCACCCCCTCTCCGTTTGTGTCGAGCGAAGTCGAGACACCCCTCAGGCTGGAGCAGTTCTGAGGGGCATCTCGACTTCGCTCGATGCGAACGGCCTCTAGCGGACGGAACCCGTCCGACCAGTATCCAGAACCGGCGCTACGCCGCTTCAAACCGGATCGGCAGCCGCTTCAGCCCGCCGACGAACACCGATTCGACGCGCGCGGGCTCGCCCGCCAGCTCCAGGCTGGTCAGCCGCGGCAGTAACTCCTCCATCAAAATCCGCATCTCCAGCCGCGCCAGATGCTGCCCCAGGCAGACATGCGCGCCGAAACCAAAGGCGATCTGCGGGTTCTTCGCGCGGTCAGGATCGAACATGAACGGATCGACAAAGACCCCCTCGTCGCGGTTTGCGGAAACATAATTCAGCATCAGCCAGTCGCCTTCGCGGATCGTCTGCCCGCCCATTTCGACATCTTGCCGGGCACTGCGCATGAAATGCTGCACCGGCGTCGTCCAGCGGATCGCTTCCTCGATCAGCCCCGCCTTGTCGCTCTCCGCATCGCGAAACCGCTGAAACAGCGTGGGATTGCGGGCCAGTTCCATGATCGCCCCGGCGGTGGACGCGCTCGTCGTGTCGTGGCCCGCGGTCGCGATGATCATATAATAGCCGGCGAGTTCGCGGTCGGGAATCTGCTCGCCATCGACCATGGCATTGGCGATCACCGTCGCAATATCCTCGCGCGGGTTGGCGCGGCGGTCGGCGGTCAGCGCCCCGAAATACGCCTCGAAGTCCGCGATGACATAATGCAGCATCGCGATCGCCTGTTCGGAACTGGTGATTGCTTCACGGCTGCGGTTGAGTTCGGGATCGGTCGGTCCGAACAATTGCTGCGTCAGCATCAGCATCCGCGGTTCGTCCTCGGGCGGCACGCCCAATATATCCATGATGACGCGCAGCGGATAATGCGCCGCCACATCGCGCGCGAAATCGCATGATCCCCCTGCCTCCAGCATGTGCTCAACGGTGTCGCGCGCGATCTGCCGAATCCGGTCCTCGATCGTCTTCAGATTCCTGGGCATGAACCAGCTCTGCGTCAGCAGTCGGTATTTCATATGATCGGGCGCATCCATCTGGACGAGCGAGCGAACCAGATGGCCATCGCCCCCCGGCGTCGCCGCGCGCGCCAGCGCCTCCCCCGCGCGGTCGGTCAGCACCGTCGGCCGGATGCCGTTGGCAAAGCGTTGCGGATCGCGGCTGATCGCCATGACGTCGGCATGGCGCGTGACGAGCCAGAAAGGATCGTGGTTCGGATTCTCCGCAACCGCCAGCGGCATGTTCGCCCGCGCCCAGGCAAGCTGTTCATGAAGCGGCTTCCACGCCCCATAGGCGGCGGGATTGACGACCGCGGCGGCGACCTCTCCGGGCAATATAGGTTTTGTCATGCAACCAAAACTGCCGCGAATCGGTCGCGGAGTCGACGGCCTATTTGAACAGGCTTCCCAAAATCCCGCGCATCAGCTGACCGCCCAGTCGGCCCGCAACCTGGCGCCCGAGACTCGTCGCCGCCGAACGCGCCGCCGACTGCACCATCTTTTCGGCCATGCTCGGTTTCGCTGCCTCGCGTGCCGCCGCTTTTTCCAGCCGGATGCGCTCGCGCTCCTCGGCCGCCTTGCGCTTCGCCTCTTCCTTCGCCGCGATCGCGGCCGCCTTGTCGGCCTCCTCCTGCGCCTTCGCCTCGATCGCGGCCGCCTGCGCCTGCTCGGCCTTGACGGCGAGCAGTTCCTCGGCGCTTTCGCGGTCGACCGCCGTGTCATATTTGCCCTCGACCGGCGAGATCGACCGGATGATCGCGCGTTCCTTGGCATCGAGCGGCCCCGCGCGCGAGCAAGGCGGCTTGATCAATGTGCGCTCGACCGGCGACGGGGCGCCATCGGGCATCAGCAGCGACACCAGCGCCTCGCCAACGCGCAGCTCGGTGATCTCACGCGCCACATCGATCTTCGGATTGGGGCGAAAGGTGTCCGCGGCGGCCTTCACCGCCTTCTGATCACGCGGGGTAAAGGCGCGCAGCGCGTGCTGGACGCGATTGCCCAGCTGACCCGCGACCGCCTCGGGAATGTCGATCGGGTTTTGCGTGACGAAATAGACGCCGACCCCTTTCGAGCGGATCAGGCGCACGACCTGTTCAATCTTGTCGGTGAGCGCGGGCGGGGCATCGTCGAACAGCAGATGCGCCTCGTCGAAGAAGAAAACCAGCTTCGGCTTGTCGGGATCGCCGACCTCGGGCAGCGTCTCGAACATCTCGCTCAGCAGCCAGAGGAGAAAGGTCGCATAGAGCTTGGGGCTCGCCATCAGCCTGTCGGCGGCAAGGATGTTCACATAGCCGCGGCCATTCTCGTCGGTACGGATCATGTCCTGAATGTCGAGCGCGGGTTCGCCGAAGAAATGATCGCCGCCCTGGCTTTCGAGCGTCAGCAGCTGCCGCTGGATCGCCCCGACGCTCGCCTTGGTGACATTGCCATATTTCGCTGTCAGCTCATCGGCATTTTCGGCGCACCAGACGAGCATCGCCTGCAAATCGCCCAGGTCGAGCAGCAACATATTCTGCTCGTCAGCTACCCTAAACGCAATCGCGAGCACCCCTTCCTGCGTCTCGTTGAGCCCCATCAGCCGCGCAAGCAGCAGCGGCCCCATTTCGGAGATCGTCGTGCGCACCGGATGCCCCTGTTCGCCGAACAGGTCCCAGAAGATCACGGGATTGTCGCGATAGGCCCAGTCGGTGTCACCGATTTCGGCGGCACGCTTCGAAAAGGGCTCGTGAACCCTGGCGGTCGGGCTTCCCGCCATCGCCATGCCGGCAAGGTCGCCTTTCACGTCGGCGACGAAGACCGGCACACCCACTGCCGAAAAGCCTTCGGCCAACCCCTGCAACGTCACCGTCTTGCCGGTCCCCGTTGCGCCGGCGATCAGCCCGTGCCGGTTCGCGCGCTTCAGCACCAGCGACTGCCGCGGCCCCTCGGGCGCCCCGCCGCCGCCGAGGCCGATATAGATTTCGCTCGCCGCGCTGCCTTCGCTCACTCGCCATCCTCCGCTGGATAACCCGCTGCAACGGTTAGAACGGCGTCGGCGCACAAGCAATCTGCAAACCCGCGCCATACACAAAAGGCCCCGCCGGATCGCTCCGGCGGGGCCTTTCATTGCCCGACAGGCGCGGTGCGACTTATGCCGCGCCGTGTGCCAGCGCCGCGAGGAGCAGGATCGCCACGATATTGGTGATCTTGATCATCGGGTTCACTGCCGGGCCCGCGGTATCCTTGTACGGATCGCCAACGGTATCGCCGGTGACGGCCGCCTTGTGGGCTTCGCTGCCCTTGCCGCCGTGGTTGCCGTCCTCGATATATTTCTTGGCATTGTCCCACGCGCCACCGCCCGAGGTCATCGATATGGCAACGAACAGCCCCCCGACGATCACGCCGAGCAGCAGCGCGCCGAGCGCTTCGAGCGCAGCGGCCGGACCCGCGACCCACAGGATGACGAAATAGACGACGATCGGCGCAAGCACCGGCAGCAGCGACGGAACGATCATTTCCTTGATCGCCGCCTTGGTCACCAGGTCGACCGTGCGGGCATAATCGGGGCGACTGGTGCCATCCATGATGCCCTTGTTGTTCGCGAACTGGTCGCGAACATCCTTGACCACGTCACCCGCCGCGCGGCCCACCGCGGTCATGCCCATCGCCCCGAAGAGATAGGGCAGGAGCGCACCGAGCAGCAGCCCGACGATGACATAGGGCGACGACAGCGAGAAGGTCAGCGGCGCATCGAGGCCGAGTTCCGCCGAATATTCGGTAATGTCGGCGGTGTAGGTGCCGAACAGCACCAGCGCCGCCAGACCCGCCGAACCGATGGCATAGCCTTTGGTCACCGCCTTGGTCGTGTTGCCCACGGCATCGAGCAGGTCGGTCTTCTCGCGCACGCTGTCATCGAGCCCCGCCATCTCGGCAATGCCGCCGGCATTGTCGGTGACGGGACCATAGGCGTCGAGCGCGACGACCATGCCCGCGAGCGCGAGCATCGCGGTGGCGCCAAAGGCGATGCCGATGATACCCGCGACCTGATAGGCGACAATGATGCCGACGCAGATGACGAGCGTCGGCAGCGCGGTCGATTCCAGGCTGACGGCAAGGCCCTGAATCACATTGGTGCCGTGGCCCGTTTCCGACGCCTTGGCGATGCTGCGCACCGGGCGGTAATTGGTGCCGGTATAATATTCGGTGATCCAGATGATCAGCCCGGTGATGACCAGGCCAAGCAGCGAACAATAGAAGAGCGCGCGGCCGTTGAAGCCGGTGCCCGCAATCTCCGCATTCATGTCGCCGAGCGCATATTGGGTCGCGAACCAGATCGCCGGGATCGACAGGATCGCGGTGACGAGGAAGCCCTTGTACATCGCGCCCATCACATTGGTCCCGCTGCCGAGACGCACGAAATAGGTGCCGATGATCGAGGTGATGATGCACACGCCGCCCATCAGCAGCGGCAGCGTCATCAGCGGGAGCAGCATGTCGCCCGCGCCCTTCAGCAGCAGTGCGATCAGCACCATCGTGGCGCCGACGGTGACGACATAGGTTTCGAAAAGGTCCGCGGCCATGCCGGCGCAGTCGCCGACATTGTCGCCGACATTGTCGGCGATCACCGCGGGGTTGCGCGGATCGTCCTCGGGGATCCCGGCCTCCACCTTGCCGACGAGGTCGGCGCCGACGTCGGCGGCCTTGGTGAAGATGCCGCCGCCAAGACGCGCGAAGATCGAGATGAGCGACGCGCCGAACGCCAGCGCGACGAGCGCATCGACCACGGTGCGGTCATCGCCGCCGACGGAAAAGCCGCCTGGGCCCGTGAGATACCAGAAGAAGACCGAGATCGCGAGCAGCGCGAGACCCGCCACCAGCATTCCGGTGATCGCGCCGGCGCGAAACGCCATGGTCAGGCCCGCCTGCAGCCCCGTCTGCGCTGCCGCCGCGGTGCGCACGTTCGCGCGGACCGAAATGTTCATGCCGATATAGCCGGCCACACCCGACAGCACGGCGCCGATGACGAAACCCGTCGCCGAAATCGGGCCGAGGAAGACCCCGACAAGCACGGCGACAACAACGCCGACGACGGCGATGGTGCGATACTGGCGGCCCAGATACGCCTTGGCGCCTTCCTGGATGGCGCCAGCGATTTCCTGCATCTTCTCATTACCGGCGGAGGCGCTGAGCACCTGCCGCGAGGTAATGAATCCATAGAGTACGGCCAACAGGCCGCACGCTATCGCGATCAAAACCGGATTCATGCGTGTTGCTTCCTTCCCCATGAGAAGGGCGACGCAGAAGATAGCAGTCGAGCACGTCCGACTATTGTTGCCGGTTCGCTCTCTCCCCTGATGCGACCGCCCCAAATTAGACCGGCGGGTTATGGGAAGAAAGCAAGCCAAGGGCAAGCCCGGTTATTCGGCCCATTTGCGTAACCTCGCCTCAGAACGTCATCGCGGCGAAAGGCGGGATGACGATTCGGACGGGCTCCGGTCGTCAGTGCATGAATCCGGGTCGATCGGGCACCGCAACACGCTTTGCATGGTGTGTCAGCACGATCCCCTCGCCCACCCCCGCATGGCCGATTGCGGTCACGGCAACATTCAGCCCGGCCGCAATTTCGCGGATCGCATCGGCCGCGGCGGGGACGGCCGCGAACAAGAGCTGATAATCGTCACCCGCGGTCGCTGCGGCGAGCCGCGTGTCGAGCACATCGGGCCGCACCGCCAGCAGCGCCGCCGACAGGGGGATCGCATCCATCATGATGCCCAGTTCGCACCCGCTCGCCGCCGCCATGCGCTGTGCGTCGATCAACAGTCCGTCGGATAGGTCCATCATCGCATGAACATGCGGCGCCACTGCCTGCCCAAAGGTCAGCTGCGGCTGCGGCCGGCAATAGGCGGCAAGGCAGGTCTCGTTCGGCTCGACCTGCCCCAGCCGCATCGCGAGGCCCAGACCGGCATTGCCGATCGTCCCCGTCACCCAGATCTGGTCGCCCGGCCGCGCGCCGCCGCGCGTCGGCGCGCCGCCTTCGGGCGCCCGACCGATGGCGGTGAGGCCGAAGCTGCGCGGTGTTCCCGTGGGCGCGCGCACCGTGTCGCCGCCGAGCAGGGCGACCCCGAAGCGGCGCAGCGCTCCATCGAGCCCCTCGACAAAGCCCGCGTCCCACGCCGCGTCGCCAAGGCTGTACCCGACGAGCACGCCGACCGGCGCCGCCCCCTTCGCCGCCAGGTCGGACAGGTTCACCGCAACAAGTTTCCACGCAACATCCTGCGGCCGGTCGTCGGGCAGGAAATGAACGCCCTCGACGATCATGTCGTGGGTGAGCACCAGCCCTTCCCACACCGCAGCATCGTCGGCGAGCCCGCGCGCGGCGGGATCGGTCGCGATGGCGCGCAGGCGGGCGATGAAATCGGCTTCGGTCATCGCGGAAGCGTAGGGGATAGCCATACCATATAAAAGATACCGATCCTCCCTGTCGCGCAGCGATGGGGAGGTGGCAGCGCGAAGCGCTGACGGAGGGGCTTTGGCGCCGACGTTGCCGCCCCTCCACCACCGCCCGCGGCGGCGGTCCCCCTCCCCATCGCTGCGCGACAGGGAGGATTTCAACTATTTCTTCCGCACATCCTTGCCGATCGCGTCGAGCAGGCCGTTGGCGAACCCCGCTTCGCGGCCGTCGAAAAACGCCTTCGCGACATCGACATATTCGCTGACCACCGCGCCGACCGGCACGTCGCCGCGCGCGATAAGCTCATAGGTGCCCGCGCGCAGGATCGCCTTCATGGTCCGGTCGAGCCGCTCCATCGTCCAGCCGCTCGCCAGCCGCGCAGTGATCGCCGCGTCGATCTCGTCGGCGCGCGCGAGCACGCCCTTCACGATGTCGTCGAAGAAGGGGACGTCGGCGTCGGCATATTCGGCGTCCTCGATGATCGCGCCGATGCGGTGCTGGTGAAACTCGTGGATCAACTGAGCTACCGGCGTCGCCTCCATCTCGTGCTGATAGAGCGCCTGCACGGCGGCAAGGCGGGCGGCGGAACGGGACTGGGCGCGTTTGTTCATGACATTTCTACTTCAGACGATTCTGCACGCTGAGCGCATGGGCGGGAAGCCCCTCGGCGCCCGCGAGCGCGACGGCCGCGGGACCGATGGCCGCAAGGCTCGCCTCGTCGAGCGCAAGGAAGCTGGTGCGCTTCATGAAGTCGGTAACCGACAATCCGCTCGAAAAGCGCGCGCGGCGCCCGGTGGGAAGGACGTGGTTCGGTCCCGCGACATAATCGCCGATCGCCTCGGGTGTCTGGCGACCGAGGAAGACCGATCCGGCGTGGCGCACCCTGGCGAAGAGCGCATCGGCCTCGGCCGGATCGACCGCGAGTTCGAGATGTTCGGGCGCCAGCCGGTCGCAGAGCGGGATCGCATCGGCGAGCGTCGGCACGACGATCACAACGCCATTGTCGGTCCAGCTCGCCAGCATCGTCGCCGCGGTGGCGAGCGTCGGGATGACGTCTGCGACCGCGGCTGCGACGGCATCGGCGAAATCGCCGTCGTCGGTGAACAGGATCGACTGGCTCGTCGGATCATGCTCGGCCTGGCTCAAAAGGTCGGCGGCGATGACGTGCGGCGCATTCTTGTTGTCGGCAACGATGACGATCTCGCTCGGCCCCGCTACCATGTCGATGCCGACGACGCCATACAGCTGGCGCTTCGCCTCGGCGACCCACGCATTGCCGGGGCCGGTGACGACATCGACCGGTGCGATCCGATCGGTCCCATGGGCCAGCGCGGCGATCGCCTGCGCGCCGCCGACGCGCCAGATTTCATCGACGCCGCCGATATGCGCCGCAGCCATCACGACCGGATTGACCTGGCCGTCGGGCGTCGGCGTTACCATCACGATGCGCCCCACCCCCGCGACCTTCGCGGGCAGGATGTTCATGAGCACCGACGAGGGATAGGCGGCGCGTCCGCCGGGGACATAGACCCCCGCGGCATCGACCGCGTTCCAGCGCGCACCCAGCCGCGCGCCCGTCGCATCGCGATAGTCGCGATCCTCGGGCAATTGCGCCGCATGATAGGCACCGATGCGGTCGGCAGCGAGGTTCAGCGCGTCGCGCAGGTCGGGCGCCAGCGCCTGATAGGCCGTCGCGCAATCCTTCTTCGCGATGCTCCACCCGCGCGCATCGAGGTCGAAGCGGTCGAACTTTGCGGTATAGTCGGCAAGCGCCGCGTCGCCCTCGGCCTTGACGCGCGCGATGATCGCCGCGACATCCGCCGACACGTCGGACGCACTCTCGCGCCGGTCATTGACCAGCGCGTCGAACTGAGCCGCAAAGCCGGGCGCCGAGGCGTCAAGCCGCCGCATCGCCCACCGCCTGACGGAAGCGCTCGACGAGCGCAGGCACTTCGGCCGAATTGAGTTTGAACGCAGCGCGATTGACGATCAGCCGCGCCGATACCTCGCTGATTATCTTTTGTTCGGCGAGCGCATTTTCGACCAGCGTGCGCCCCGTCGATACCAGATCGACGATGTGCGAGGCGAGCCCCAGCTTCGGGGCAATCTCCATCGCCCCATTCAGCTTGATGCACTCGGCCTGGATGCCCTGCGCCGCGAACCATCGCCGCGTCGTCGCGGGATATTTGGTCGCGACGCGGATATGGCTTTCGCCCAGCCCCGGCGGCGCGCCGCCCTCCGGCCCCGCGAGCGACAGGCGGCAATGGCCGATGCCCAGATCGACCGGCGCATACAACTCGCTGTAATCGAACTCGTCGACGACGTCCGACCCGACGATGCCGAGCTGCGCTGCACCATGCGCCACAAAGGTCGCGACGTCGAAGGCGCGGACGCGGATCAGCGAGATGTGCGACTGGTTCGTCCCGAACACCAGCGCGCGGCTCTTCTTGTCAAAGAAATCCGCCGCCGGCTCGATCCCGACGCGCGCGAGCAGCGGCAGCGCCTCGTCGAGGATGCGTCCCTTGGGGATGGCAAAGATGATCGGTTCGGGCATAAGCGTCGCGCACATAGGCGGCGAAGGGAAAAAGGGCAATGAGCGAGCGTATCCAGCCCGCCGGAATCGGCGCCACCGGGAAAGGCGCTGTGCGCGCTGCCTTCGCAAATCAAGTGGCCTATTGCCGCGCCAACGATGCCCCCATCACCGCGCGTATCGTCGCCGCGATCGCCAGCCTGCTGGACGACCCCGCGAGCAATTTTGCGCGCCGCATCGCCAACTGGCCGGGCGCGCCGCTCGCCGACGCGCTGCCGCTTCGCGCCGCGGGGGGCTTTCACGCGCTGCACCTGTCGGAGGCTGCGCATGAACTCGCCCCCATTTATGCCGACGCCGAGGACATCAACGACGCCGCGATCGTCGCAGGTGTGGTTGCACGGCATGAAGCCGCGCTGCTCCCCTGGCTCGACGGCCCGCCGCAGACCAACGAGGCGGGGCGCTCGTCAAACTTCATCGCGGCGATGCTGTGGCTCGCCGAACAGGGGTTGCCAGCGCATTTCGACTGCCTTGAAATCGGATCGAGCGCGGGCATCAATCTGATGATCGACCGTTATCATTATGACCTCGGCGGCGTGCATGTCGGGCCGCAGCCCGGCGCGATGGCCTTCACCCCCGATTGGCGCGGCAACCATCCGCCCATGCACGCAATCGCCATTGCCGGGCTCAGGGGCTGCGACGTTGCGCCGGTCGATCTCACCGACCCGGCGCAGGCGCTCCGCCTCAAAGCCTATATCTGGCCCGAACATGACGTCCGCTTCGCGCGCATGGAAGCGGCGATCGCCGCCGCGTATGTGGAAAAGCCCTGTCTCATCCGCGCCAACGCCGCCGATTTCGTCGAGGCCGAGCTGGCACGGCCACAGGCGGCGGGAACGACGCGCGTGCTGATGCACTCGATCGTCTGGCAATATGTCCCCGCCGAGCAGCAGGCGCGCGTCACCGCCGCCATGGAAGTCGCGGGCGCCCGCGCCACCGCCGACCGCCCCGTCGCATGGATCGCGCTCGAAGCGAACCGGACCGTCCACCATCACGAACTGGTCGTGCGCTACTGGCCGGGCGGCGACGTCCCCCGCAAGCTGGGCCATGCCCACGCGCACGGCGCGTGGATCGAGTGGCTGGCGTAAAGGGCCGTCGACAACCGGACTGCCGCTGACACTCCTGCCCGGCGCGACCGCCGATGACGCCGCGCGTCAGGGGCTTTCGGTTTCCGAGGGCGGCACGGCCGGCGCGGGTGGCCGCGACAACATCCACCAGCTGCCCACCATCAGCAGCACGGTCAGCGCCTCGATGATCATCGCCTGCACGATTCCGGTATTGACCATGTCGCCGTTCACGACGCCCCAAAGTCGACCCACAAGCGCCGTTCCATATAGTGCGGCGGGTACCAGCAGGGCGCGCGTCCATCCGGGTACCAGCGCGCCGATGCCGGCGCTTCCCGCAGCGACCAGGAAAAAGGCGGACAGGTCGGCGCGGATGGTGTTCGTCGCGACACCCTCGACCAATATGCCGAAGGTTTCGCCATAGCTGGCGGGGTCGAAGAGCCCTCGGGCCCCGACGATGGCAAAGAAGGCCGTCCACAGCAGCACGGCTCCGCGCAAGACCCAGTTGGTCATGAGTTTCTCCCCGATTTCTCCAAGAAAATGCGGCATCGGCAGAGAAAACGCAATCTATTCCGCGGTGAATGTTTCTTCGATCCATCCGCCGCCGAGGACGCGAGACTTGTCGGCGGCGTCATAAAGCACCGCTGCCTGACCCGGCGCGACACCATATTCGGGGCTCAGAAAGCGCAGCCGGTTGGCCGTCACGCGCGCAGGAACGGGTTTTGCCATGCTGCGCACTTTCGCCAACACATCGCGGCCTTCGACGTCCGCGAGCCAGTTTGCGTCGCCGAGTCGCGCGCCCGACACGGCCAGCGCGCGCCGCGGACCGACGATCACCTGCTTCGTCGCGGCATTGAGGCGCACGACATAGAGCGGTTCGGCCTGCCCGCCGATGTCGATCCCGCGCCGCTGGCCGACGGTGTAATGAATAAGGCCCTTGTGCGCGCCGAGCACGGTGCCGTCGACATGGACGATGTCACCCTGATCCTCGGCTTCGGGGCGCAGCTTGCGAACGAGCGAAGCATAATCGCCGTCGGGGACGAAACAGATGTCCTGGCTGTCGGGCTTGCCCGCAACGCCGAGGCCCAGGTCGCGTGCGATCTCGCGCACGACATTCTTCTCCAGCCCGCCCAGCGGAAAACGAAGGAAATCGAGCTGCTCCTGCGTCGTCGCGAAGAGGAAATAGCTCTGGTCCCGTGCCGGATCGACAGCGCGGTGCATTTCCGCGCCATCGGGCCCCATCACGCGCCTTACATAATGGCCGGTCGCAAGGCAGTCGGCGCCGAGTTCCCTTGCGAGCTGGAACAGGTCGGTGAACTTCACCCCCATGTTGCAGCGCACGCACGGGATCGGCGTCCGGCCGGCGAGATATTCGTCGGCGAACTGGTCGATCACCGTGTCGCGAAAGCGGCTTTCATGGTCGTGGACGTGATGCACGAAGCCGAGCCGGTCGGCGACCGCCCGCGCGTCGCGAATATCCTGCCCCGCACAGCAGGCGCCGACGCGCTTCGCCTTGGCGCCGTGATCGTAGAGCTGGAGCGTCACGCCGATTACTTCGGCCCCCGACCGTGCGGCGAGTGCCGCGACAACGCTCGAGTCGACGCCACCCGACATCGCGACGACGATTCGCCGGTCCTTCATCGGTCCGGCGAGCTGGAAGTCGGCCTGGGCAAGCCCGACGGGAGAGGACAAGGTCGCGATCATGGTCGGCGCCATCTAGGGACGCAGAGCGAAAAATGCCAGCTTTTCCGCCACACCTGTCAAGATATTGACGGAGGTTAAGCTTCGCTAACAGGTGCTGAAACAGCCATTTACGGGACTTTAGCCCCTCGGCGCTAGACGAGTCGCATGAACCTCGATCGGTCCGATTTTCCGCACGTCGCCGGTGCGGCCAGAGTGTCGAAGCCCGCCTTCGACATCATTCTGGCCGTGTCCGCCGCACGGCAGGCAGCGCTGCCAACGGTGCGCACGCTGAGCGCGCGGGCGCAGCACCGCGGGCATGTCGAGCGACTTGACGCGCTCAGGGGGATTTTCTGCGGAAGCCGGATGGCGCTGAAACATAACAGGATCCGCGTCGTTCGTTTTCTCGACCTGTCGGACGATGGGAACGGCTTGCCGGAAACTATGAACGGCCTGTTTACCAGAGGATTTCAGCCGATGTTGAATCCCTCCGGACTAGATCGAAAAGCGTCGGACACACCCCCATCCGATGTCGAGAATATGGAATGAGCATGATCGAGAATCAGAAAATCCGGCCCGCACAGGTCATCGGCCCCCTGGGCGAACCGCTGACGCTGGACTCGCTGCCGCCGCCGACCACGACCCGCTGGGTCGTGCGCCGGAAGGCAGAGGTCGTCGCCGCGGTCAATGGCGGCCTTCTGACCGTCGACGAGGCGTGCGAACGCTATGGGCTGACGCTCGAGGAGTTCGCCGGCTGGCAACGGTCGATCGACCGCAGCGGCATGCCGGGGCTGCGCGTCACGCGCATCCAGCACTACCGCGATCTTTACGAGCGTCAGCAACGTTTTTGATCCGCGGGGCCGAACCGCGATGAAGAGGGCGCCTTCCGGCGCCCTCTTTTTGTCCCGCGCAGGACCGCCGTCTCGCCTCGAAGGCGACAGAAAGACGTACGATTTCCGACAATTGACAATTTTATTGCAACCCTCCCGTTCACCCGGCGTTAAGCCCAGAGTCAACTTTGGGAGTCACTCAATTATGCGCAAGATGTTCATAACCCTCGCCGCGACCTCGGCCCTCGCGCTCGGCGCCTGCCAGAGCCCGGAAGCCGACAAGGTCGAGGATCAGGCCGAAGCCCAGGCCGAAGCCATCGACGAACAGGCGGACGCCATGCCCGAAGGCCCGGCCAAGGACGCAATGGAAAACAAGGCCGACGCCGTCGAGGAGATGGGCGAGGAAAAGGCCAACGCCATGGACGACAATGGCGAGATCGCCCCGTCCGAAACCGGCGTCGGCGACACGCAGACGAAATAAGGGCTGCCACCCCTGACCCCCTGTTTCAGGGGTGTGACGGCCATCACCGCGATGCGTCGCGATCAGGGTTAATGCGGCGTTCGGGACGAGAGCACGCTTTCAGCGACACGCTTCGCGGACCACCCTCCCGCCGCCCCCGGCGACCCAGGGCGGCGGGAGGGACCAAACACCTAGGGTCAGGACCCATTAATTCCCCGTTCGAGGCGTCGAAATGGCGAAGATATCGGGCCTTGGCGGGTGCAGCGGGTAGCATCGCTACCCGCAAGGCCGCGAAGGTCCGAGATTGAAGCCATTTCGGCGTCCCTTCGGGATTTGACCGATTTTGCCCATGGCAGCGTCGAAAAGTCTTGAAATATATCCATATTCCTGCGCCTTTCCTCCTCGCCCTGAGCAAAATCGCCTCAAACCTCGAACGGGTAATCAATGGGTCCTGACCCTAGGCATCAAGCGCCGCCAGCACGTCGCGCACGCCCGGCGCATCCGCATCGGCACGCAAGGATTCCAATCCAGCCGCGACGTCGAGCCGATATTCGGCGACGCCTGCCGTTTCGCCCGCCCAGCTGGCGCCGAGCGCCTTGACCAGCCGCCGCGCTGCGGCATTTTCGGACAGCATGTGAACGTCGAGTTCGACAAGTCCCTCGGCCAGACAATGGACGAGCAGCGCCGCGGTCATCATCCGGGCGAGCCCCTGGCCGTGAAACGCGTCGAGCACCGCCACCGAAAACTCGCCGACCGGGCCGTCGGCGCGGTGACGCACAGCATGGACCGCGCCGATCGCGGGGCGGTCAGGGCATGAACTGCAGATCGCGCCCCAGGCGATATGGTCGTGCCCGTCGACGTCGACGAGGCGCTCGATCACCGCATCGGGCAGAGCAGGCGCCGGCGAGAAGAAACGCAGATAGCGCGATTCAGCCGAAAGACGGGCGATGCCGTCGCGGATCAGCGGGGCGTCGTCGGGGGTGATCGTGCGCAGACAGACGGCGGTGCCGTCGTTGAGCCGGCTGTGGATTTCGACATCCTCGATCCGGCGCCGCGGCACCGCGCCTTTCGTCCGCCCAGCGTCCTGCCCGTCCGTCCCGGTCATCGCGGCCTCCCGATCAGGACAGGATAGAGTGGCTACCCCGTCATCGCAACGGCGCTGACCCGCCGCGACCTAACCGTCGTCGCCCATCCGCAGCGCCGCGATGAACGCCTCCTGCGGAATGTTGACATTGCCATATTCGCGCATCCGCTTCTTGCCCTCTTTCTGCTTTTCGAGGAGCTTTTTCTTGCGGGTCGCGTCGCCGCCATAGCATTTGGCGGTCACGTCCTTGCGCAGCGCGGCGATGGTTTCGCGGGCGATGACCTTGCCGCCGATCGCCGCCTGGATCGGGATTTTGAACATGTGGCGCGGGATCAGATCCTTCAGCCGCTCGCACATGCCGCGGCCGCGGCTTTCCGCGCTGCCGCGGTGGACGATCATCGACAGCGCATCGACCGGCTCGTTGTTGACGAGGATGCTCATCTTGACGAGGTCGCCGGGGCGGTGGCCGATCTGGTGATAGTCGAACGACGCATAGCCGCGGCTGATGCTCTTCAGCCGGTCGTAGAAATCGAACACGACTTCGTTCAAGGGCAGTTCGTAGGTGATCTGCGCGCGGCCGCCGACATAGGTCAGGTTCTTCTGCACCCCGCGGCGATCCTGACAGAGCTTCAAAATCGGTCCCAGATATTCGTCGGGGACGTAAATCACCGCCTCGATCCACGGCTCCTCGATCTCGTCGATGCGGTTGGGGTCGGGCATGTCGGCGGGGTTGTGGAGCTCGACCTCCTTCGCCGCCTCATTCTTGGTGTGGCTGAGCTTCAGCTTGTACACGACCGATGGCGCGGTGGTGATGAGGTCGAGGTCATATTCGCGGGTCAGCCGCTCCTGGATGATCTCCAGATGCAGCAGGCCCAGAAAGCCGCAGCGGAAGCCGAAGCCGAGCGCCGCGCTGCTCTCCATCTCGAACGAAAAGCTCGCATCGTTGAGCCGCAGCTTCTGGATGCTCTCGCGCAATTTCTCGAAGTCGTTGGCGTCGGTCGGGAAGAGGCCGCAGAAGACGACGGGCTGGACCTCCTTGAACCCCGGCAGCGGCGCCGCGGCGGGCTTCTTGGCATCGGTCACCGTGTCGCCGACGCGCGCCTGCGCGACGTCCTTGATCTGCGCGGTGATGAAGCCGATCTCGCCCGGCCCGATTTCGACAAGGTCGGTGCGCTTGGGCGTGAAACAGCCGACGCGGTCGATCAGGTGGGTGGTCCCCGCCTGCATGAACTTGATCTGCTGGCCCTTTTTCAGCACGCCGTCGACGACGCGGACCAGAATGACGACGCCGAGATAGGGGTCGTACCAGCTGTCGACGAGCATCGCGACGAGCGGCGCGGCGGCGTCGCCCCTGGGCGGCGGGATGCGCGCGACGATGGCTTCGAGCGTTTCCTCGATGCCGATCCCCGCCTTGGCGCTGGCGAGCACGGCGTCGTCGGCGGGCAGGCCGATGATATCCTCGATCTCTGCCTTCACCTTGTCGACGTCGGCGGCGGGCAGGTCGATCTTGTTGATGACGGGGACGATTTCATGGTCGTGCTCGATCGACTGATAGACGTTGGCGAGCGTCTGCGCCTCCACCCCCTGCGCCGCGTCGACGACGAGCAGCGCGCCCTCGCACGCCGCGAGCGACCGCGACACTTCATAGGCGAAGTCGACGTGCCCCGGCGTGTCCATCAGGTTGAGCTGATAGGTCTCGCCATCCTTGGCGGTGTAGCTGAGGCGCACCGTCTGCGCCTTGATGGTGATGCCGCGTTCCTTTTCGATGTCCATATTGTCGAGCACCTGCGCCGACATCTCGCGCTCGGTCAGCCCGCCGGTGAACTGGATCAGCCGGTCGGCGAGCGTCGACTTGCCATGGTCGATATGCGCGATGATCGAAAAATTGCGGATGCGGGACAAGGGCGTGGTCATGGCGCGCCGTTAGCAGGCGAAAGCCCGGCTGTCAGCAGGGAGTGGCGCCCCGGCCGGCGCCGCGGGCTTAACTTGTCAAACTTGTCACCTGGTTGCACCGGAAAACAGGGGGTTGGCGATGTAGTGCCGGAGCTAGGTCGCGAAGGTCACCCACGCGGCGCACGCGGAACATCGCAAAGATTGCACGCGGGCGCGACGTTTGAGGCGGCGAAAAGGCAGCGGATTCAAGGGGTCAAAGAGCGAAGGGCGGCAGGCTGGCATAGCGGAGCGAAGTAGGAAAGCGGTTTTTCACGCGGAGACGCGGAGGGCGCGGAGGGGACTTGCCCCGCCCGCCGATGATCGCCACTGTGCCGCCGGTTCGCGCGGGGCGAGTGAGGGCGAAAAGACCAATGGATATTGCAGCTTATCTGGACGAGGTGCGGACGCAGTTCGAGAGCGGGCACGCGACCGAGCATAGCTATCGCCCCGCGCTGCACCGCCTGTTCCAGAGCATCGACCCGGCGATCCGCGTCGTCAACGAGCCGAAGCGCGGCGACGCGGGCATGGTCGATTTCCTGTTCGAGCGCGACGGCGTGCCCTTCGGCTGGGCCGAGGCGAAGGACATCGACAAGGATGTCATCAAGCTGAAGGGCTATTCGGTCGAGCAGCGCAAACGCTATGAGGCGGCCTATCCCAATTTGATCTATACCAACGGCGTCGATTTCGAGTTCATCCGCGACGGCGCGCAGGTGCATTTCGTGTCGATCGCCGATTTCCTGATGGGGTTGCAGGCGGTCCCCGACCGGTTCGAGGAACTGGAACGCCAGCTGCGGCTGTTCGCGGAAGCGAAGCCGATCAGCATCCGGTCGGCGGCGAAGCTGGCCGAAATGATGGCGGCGAAGGCGGCGATCATCAAGGACGAGATCGGCATCGCGCTGGCCGACGATCCCGATTATCGAACCGGGCTGGGCGGCCAGTATCAAAGTTTCAAGGCCAATCTGCTGCCCGCGCTCGAACCCGACGAATTCGCCGACATCTACGCCGAAACCATCACTTACGGCATGTTCGCCGCGCGCTTTCACGATGACACGCCCGACACGTTCAGCCGCGCCGAGGCGCTGGAAAAACTGCCCGCGTCGAACCCGTTCTTGAAAGGATTGTTCGATTATATCGCCGGCCCGGCACTGCCCAATCGCCTGCGCTATATCGTCGACGATCTGGCGCAGGTGCTGCGCGCGAGCGACCCGCATTCGCTGTTCAAGGATTTCGGCAAGTTCACTGCGCGCAACGACCCCTTCATCCATTTTTATGAAGACTTCCTCGCCGCCTATAACCCCAGGAAGCGCAAGAGCCGGGGGGTGTGGTACACGCCCGAGCCGGTGGTCGATTTCATCGTCCGCGCGGTCGACGATGTGCTGAAAAGCGAGTTCGGCCTGCCCGACGGGCTGGCCGACACCAGCAAGGTGACGGTCGACTGGGACACGGGATTGAATCATCCCAAAACGGGCAAGCCGCTGACCGAGAAGCGCGAGGTCCACAAGGTCCAGATACTGGACCCGGCGACGGGCACGGGCACCTTTCTGGCCAAGGCCGTGCAACTGATTGCCGACCGGGTGAAGGCGCGCGCGCCGGGCAAATGGTCATCCTATGTCGAGCAGGATTTGTTGCCGCGCCTGCATGGCTTCGAACTGCTGATGGCGAGTTATGCCATGTGCCACATGAAGCTGGACATGATGCTGACCGAGACGGGTTATATACCGAGCGCCAAGCCGCCGCGCCTGTCGGTGTGGCTGACCAACGCGCTGGAGCCCGCCGAGCGCCACGTCGCGGATATGTTCTTTCAGCCCCTGGTGGCGGAAGCACGCGGCGCGAGCGAGGTGAAGCGCCAGACGCCGATCATGTGTGTCATCGGAAACCCGCCCTATTCGGGTGAAAGCGCGAACAAGGGCGATCACATCATGCGCCTGATGGAAGCGTACAAGATGGAGCCGGGCGGCAAGGAGAAGCTGAAGGAACGCAATCCCAAGTGGATCAATGACGATTATGTGAAGTTCATCCGCATGGCGGAGGATTTGATTTCGAAGAATCCATCAGGGGGCGTGCTGGGGTTCATCACCAATCATGGATACCTCGACAATCCCACCTTTCGGGGGATGCGCTGGCATCTGCTCAAGACGTTTGACAAGATTTGGGTGCTCGATCTGCACGGCAATTCCAAGAAAAAGGAAATAGCTTCGGACGGGTCGTCAGACAAAAATGTCTTTGACATTCAACAAGGTACTGCTATTGTCATAGCTATTAGGCTCGGCAGTGGCTCGGCAGTGGCTCGGCAGTGGCTCGGCAGTCCGAGCTTTACCACGGCGAGCTTTGGGGCAGCCGCGCCACGAAAAACGAAGCGCTTTGGGCAGGGACGCCTGCCAGCCTGTCGCCTACGTCGGTGCCGTATAAGGCACCGCTTCACCCGTTCGTCACCCGCGATTATGGACTCGAAGAACGTTATGATCGGGGGATTGCGATTCCAGAATTGATGCCGATCAGTTCCGTGGGAATTGTGACCGCGCGAGACGCGCTTACCATTGATATGTATCGGGAGGCTCTGTGGGAGCGCGTGAGGGACATGGCGTTGTCGGATCCAGAGGTCATTCGGCAACGCTACGATCTGGGTGCAGATGTGCGCGACTGGCGCGTTGAATGGGCCAAAGCAGATGTGACACGACATTTTGGCCAAGCCTATCTGAAGCCGATCGCCTATCGCCCGCTTGATAAGCGCTGGACCTATTACACCGGTAATTCGCGTGGGTTTATATGTTATCCCCGTAATGAAGTGATGAGGCATATGATCGTCGGGGCGAACTTGGCGCTAATGGCGCCCAAGCAGACCAAGGATGAAGTCGGCGGTCTCGTGAACGACGGAATAGCCGGTCACAAGTCCTTCAGCGGATTCGACATAACCTCAAACTTTCCACTCTACCTCTACCCTGACGAAAAAATCGCCCAAAGCGACGTGTTTGCATCAAAAAACCGCACCCCCAACTTCGACCCCAAACTCTACACCACCATCTGCAAAGCCGCAGGCATCGACCCCGCCGACCAAGCCGGACCCGATGATGATTTCCGCGCCGCCACCGGCGACGCGCGGCCGAGCGAGGTCAAGGTTTTCGACTATATCTATGGCGTGCTGCATTCGCCCGCCTATCGCGAGACCTTTGCCGAGTTTCTGAAGATCGACTTTCCGCGCATTCCCTGGCCCAAGTCTCCGCAAGTGTTCGCGCATGTCAGCGAAAAGGGCGAGGCGTTGCGCCGGCTGCACCTGATGGAAGCGGCGGCGATCGGCGAGACGCCCTATCGTTATGACGGTGACGGCGACGATGTTGTGGCGAGCGGCTTTCCGAAGTTCGAGCCCGATTCGCAAGGGAGCGCGGCCTCCCCCTCTCCTTCCGGCGCTGACGCGCCTCCCTCCTCTCCCCTGAAGGGGAGAGGGCAGACGGGCCGCGTCTTCATCAACAAGGACCAGTATTTCGGGGACGTCCCCGAAATCGCGTGGACGTTCCACATCGGCGGTTATCAGCCCGCGCAGAAATGGCTGAAGGACCGGCGCGGGCGGGCGCTGTCGTGGGACGACATCGGCCATTATCAAAAGATCGTCAAAATCCTGGTCGAGACCGACCGGATCATGCGCGAAATCGAACTGCCGCTGGATTGAACCCCGGCCCCCTCCCGCTCACCCCAGCGCGCGCGTCCTGGCCAGTTCGGCGAACAGCGGATGGTCCGAATGAATGTGGTTTTCGGCGACGAAGCCGTCGCGGAGCAACAGGCGGTCGACGCCGACCATCGTGTCGGGCCCGACCGGAAAGGCGCCGCGCAGCACCCAGCGGACAAAGGCGACGTCGCCGCTTGTCGCATGGTCGGTGACCTCGACGCTGAAATCGGGCAGCGCGGCGAGGAAACTGGCGATGGCGCCGATATAGGCGGCGCGCCCGACGACCGGCGCCGCGGCGCGCGGCCATGTCCCGCGCACATCGGGGAGCACCACCGCCGCGACCATCGCCGGGTCGCGCGCGGTTGACCAGAAATAATCGAACCCCTCCACCGACCAGCGGCGCGTGGGCGGGGCGGGCGGTGACATATCGGACATGCTCGGCCTTTCGCTGTGACGCGGCGACGATAGGACGCGCGGCGCGGCGCGGGCAATGACGCGGCGGGTAATGACGGGCGGGGCGCCCGGCGCGATGCCGGACGACGCGGTCGCGCCGGGGCGGATCAGGCGCCCGGCAGCTCGGCAGCGAGCGCGGCGATCGCTGCGTCCTGCGCCGACACCAGCCCGGCGAGGCGTTCGCGCAGCGCATGGATGGCGGGAAGCCCGTCGACCGCTTCCGCGACGCTCCGCTCGACATAGAGGCGGTCGATGTCGGCGAGCGCCGCGCTGACCGGCGCGCGCGCGGCGACGAGGCGCGAGATCGCCTGTTGCGCGACGATCCAGCGCTCGCTGGCGACCGGCGCCCCCGCCGCGGCCGCGACGCGCGTGGCCGCCGCGCTGTGTTCGGCGGCAAAGGCGCGCTCACCGGCGGCGGCGTCGGCCTTCCACCGGGCGAGCCGCCCGGCGAGGTCGGCGGGAAGCGGACCCGGCGGCGGAACCGCCACGGGCGGCGGCGCGACGTCGAACCGCCCCTCGACCGGGCGCTTGGCGAGCGAGGGCGCGTCGCCGCTGGCGCCCGCGGCGCAGGCCGACAGCGGCAGGGCGAGCAGGACGGAAAGGAGGCTGTGCTTCATCGCCGCCCCTGATATGGGGGCGCGGCCGGTGCAGCAAGGGCCGAATCGGCGCCGCCGCCGATAAAGCCCGCGCGCATCGGCATCGGGATGAAAAGCGCGGAAATATGCGGTTGACAGCCGCGCGCCATGCCGCTAGTGGCGCTGACTTTCCCGCATGCCGGAAAAATCGCCCGCTCCGGCGGGGGACTGGCAGCGCGGGTGTTCTAGTTTCTGATTGGATGGAAGACCATGTTCGCAATCGTGCGCACGGGCGGAAAGCAGTATCGCGTTGCCGCCGGAGACAAGATCGCCGTCGAGAAGATCGAGGGTGAAGCCGGCGACACCGTGTCGCTGGGCGACGTCCTGCTGGCCGGAGACGGCGGCGAGGTGAAGGATGCGAAGGGTCTGACCGTGTCGGCCGAGATCATCGCCCAGACGCGCGGCGAAAAGGTCATCGTGTTCAAGAAGCGCCGTCGGCACAATTATCGCCGCCGCAACGGCCACCGCCAGTCGCTGACGCTGCTGCGCATCCTCGCCGTCGGCGAGGCCAGGAAGGCCGCGCCGAAAAAGGAAGCCGCTCCGAAGGAAGAGGCCGCTCCGAAGGCCGAAGCCAAGGCCGCTGCACCCGCGAAGGAAGCCGCGCCGAAAAAGGAAGCCGCGCCCAAGAAGGCTGCGGCCCCCAAGGCCGAAGCCGCCGAAAAGAAGCCCGCCGCCAGGAAGGCGGCCCCCAAGAAGGACGCCTGAGCGCGGCAACGCCGCTCGGCCCCTCCAGACGAATTAAGGAGCATCAGTCATGGCACATAAGAAAGCAGGCGGTTCTTCGCGCAACGGTCGCGACTCGGCCGGCCGTCGCCTTGGCGTCAAGAAGTTCGGCGGTCAGGACGTGATCGGCGGCAACATTATCGTGCGTCAGCGCGGGACCAAAGTGTATCCGGGCGTCAATGTCGGCATGGGCAAGGACCACACGCTGTTCGCCACCGCCGACGGCCGCGTCCGATTCCACGACGGCAAGCTTGGCCGCAAATATGTGTCGGTCGACATGATGGCCGAAGCCGCCGAATAGGACGATCGCTGACGGGTCGTCCATCCAAGGGATGACCCGGAGCTGTCCTTTCCGCGCAAACGCGGAAACAAGGTTCGAAAAGAGGGAGACGGGTCACCCCGGACTCCCTTTTTTCTTGCCCGCAATCCAGCCACCTGGGCGCCGGGCGCGAAAATCGGGCCACCCATCTCCCTCACACATCGACTGTCGTCAAAGCGTCACCATCTGGCGCCAGTGGGACAGCCATCGGGAGTTGTAAAAAGATGTTCGCGCGTACCGAAAGACTGTTGCTGCGGCCCGGCTGGATCGAGGATGCGCCCGCGCTCGCGCGCGCGATCGGCGAGGAAGCCGTCGTCCGCAACCTTGCGACCGCGCCCTGGCCCTATGACGAGCGCGACGCCCGCGACTTCCTGTCGCAGCCGATCGATCCCGCGCAGCCGCGCTTCCTGATCTTTGCCCGCACCGGCGGCGCCCCGCGCCTCGTCGGCGGCTGCGGCATTTCGGACGATCCCGACGGTCGCCCCGAAATGGGTTACTGGATCGCGCGTCCCTATTGGGGGCTGGGCTTTGCGACCGAGGCGGGGCGCCAGCTGCTGCATATCGCGCGCGCGATGCGCCTGCCGAGGCTCAGCGCGGGGCATTTTCTCGACAATCCGGCGTCGGGCGCGGTGCTGCGCAAGCTCGGTTTCCGGCCCACCGGCCAGATCGCCCAGCGCCACAGCCGCGCGCGCGGCGGCGCTGCACCCTGCGCGCTGTTCGAGGAAGGCGAGGCCGATGCCGATGGCGCCGTCACCCCGATGCGCGACCGCATCGGGGTGGACGAGGATTTCCGCGAGGAACTGCGCCTGCTGGCGGCGTGAGGCGAACCGCTTTTCCCTGCAAGGCGAGAGGCTTTTCATGGCGTGGCATTGACCATCGCGCCCGGCCCCTTAGACAGGTTTCAACCGAAACAAGTCGCGCAAGGGAGCCGCCAGTGCATCATCCGCTTTCCGTCCCCGTCAGCCGCCGCCACACGCTCGCCGCCCTTGGCGCGGGCACCGCGGGCATTGCCCTCGCCGGCCCCGCCGCGGCGTTGCAGGACGCGCCCGGCAGCGGCGCGCAGCTCCTGCTCGATTCGGTCGCCGACAATCTGCTCGCCCACTCGCCCGAAGGCGCAACCTCGCTCGGCATCGACACCGGCGCGCGCGCGGCGATGCGCGGCAAGCTGGCGGACCGTTCGGCCGCGGGGGTGGCGGCGCTCGCCGACACGCTCAAAGCCGACGTCGCGCGCGTCCGCGCCTTCGACAAGGCGGGGCTCGACCATCAGGCGCGCACCAGCCTCGCCGTCGTCGAAAGCGCCTATGACGTCGCGCTCGCGGGCTTTGCGCTGCCCTATGGCGACGTCGCGGTCGGCGGCTGGCGCAACACCCCCTATGTGGTGATCCAGAATGTCGGCGCCTATCTCGACATTCCGAAGTTCCTCGACAGCGACCATCCGGTGAAGACGTCGGCCGACGCCGAGGCCTATCTCGCGCGCCTCGGCGCCTTTCCCGGCGTGCTCGACGGCGAGACCGAACGGATGAAGGCCGCGGCCGCGCAGGGGCTGATCGCCCCCGCCTTCCTGATCGACAAGGCGGTGGGGCAGATGGAGGCGAGCCTCGCAGATGCGAAGGCGGGCGGGTCGATGGTCGAAAGCCTGAACCGCCGCGCGGCCGCCGCCGAGCTGAACGGCGACTGGGGCGCGCGCGCGGCGAAGATCGTGCAGGGTCCGGTCGCCGCCGCGCTCGAACGCCAGCTCGCCGAGATGAAGGCGCAGCGGCCGAAGGCGACGATGGACGCGGGCCTGTGGGCGCGCCCCGGCGGCGACGAATGGTATGCGTGGGGGCTGCGCGCCTCGACCACCACGCGCATGACCCCCGACGAGATTCACGAAATGGGGCGGCAGGAGCTGGCCGAACTCCACGGCCGCATGGACCCGATCCTGAAAAAGCTGGGCTATACGCAAGGCAGCGTCGGCGACCGGATGAACGCGCTCGCCAGGGATCCGCGGTACAAATTTCCCGACAATGATGCGGGCCGCGCCGAAATCCTCGCCTATATCCAGACCTGGCTCGGCAAGATCCGCGCCGAACTGCCGCGCGCCTTCCGCACCCTGGTGAAGGGCAATGTCGAGGTGAAGCGGCTGCCGCTCGCCGAGGAACCCGGCGCGCCCGCCGCCTATGGCGGCGCGGGGTCGATCGACGGCAGCATTCCGGGACGTTTCTGGATCAACCTGCGCACCACCGAACTGCACAGCAAATACTCCCTCCCCGACCTCACCATGCACGAGGCGATCCCCGGCCACGCCTGGCAGGGCGAATATGCGCATTCGATGCCGCTGATCCGCACGATGCTGGCGTTCAACGCCTATTCGGAAGGCTGGGCGCTTTACGCCGAACAGCTCGCCGACGAGCTGGGCCTCTATGACGATTTCGAGGTCGGGCGCCTCGGCTATCTCCAGTCGCTCGCCTTCCGCGCCTGCCGCCTCGTCGTCGACACCGGGCTGCACGCGAAACGCTGGACGCGCGAGCAGGGCGTGCGCTTTTTCGTCGAGGAAAATGGCTCGAACCCGCTTGAGGTCGCGAGCGAGGTCGACCGCTATTGCAGCTGGGCGGGACAGGCGTGCGGATACAAGGTCGGGCACAGCGAGATCGTGCGGCAACGCGGGCTGGCGCAGGCGGCGCTGGGTGCCCGCTATGACCTGCGCGATTTCAACGACGTGGTGCTGAAGGGCGGCAACGTCCCGCTCGACGTGCTCGCGCTGAACGTCGCGGAATATGTAGCCGGGGCGAAAGGGTAGCCCCTCCCCGCATCGTCATTGCGAGCGCAGCGAAGCAATGACGATGCGGGGAAGCGGTGCGAGGTCGGGTTCGACAAACCCCCGCCGCGCCGCGACCGAGAATAATCGTTCGCGGCTGTAGAAACGCAGCGGCCAGTCGCGGCGGCCGACGTCCGACAGGAGCAGCGCATTGACGCGCGCCATCAGCGCCGTCTCGGCGGTTTCGGACAGGAACCGCCGCACCCCCGCGACATAGGCGCGGGTGATGCTGTCGTGATAGCCATTGTGGTCGTCGTTCACCCCGCCGACGCTTTCGTTGAAGCGGCGGATGAGCCCCGCGATTTCGGCGTCGATATCGATGTCGGGGCGCTCGGTGAGCAGCCACAGGCAGGCGGCGAGATGCGCCTCGTGCGTCCACGCCGCGCGCGGCAGCGCGCAGGCGAGCAGCCCCTCGCCCAGTGCGCGGATGTCGGAATCGCGCTCGAACAGGCGCGGTGAAAAATCGGTGGTCATTGGTCCGGTCCTTCCGGGTGATCTGCCACTCGGAAGTTGTCCGGGCAAGTTACGCCGCGACGGCGACCTGGGGAGCGGCCTGACGGACGCCCTCGTCGACATGGCTTTCAAATTGCGCGAAATTGGCGATGAATTGCTGCACCAGCGTTTGCGCGGTGCGGTCATAGGCCGCCTTGTCGGTCCAGGCTTCGCGGGGGTCGAGCAGGCGGGCATCGACGCCGGGCACCGCGACGGGCACCATGAAGCCGAAATAGCGATCGCGGCGGAACTCGGCGTCGTTCAGGCTGCCGTCGAGCGCCGCATTGAGCAGCGCGCGCGTCGCCTTGATCGGCATCCGCTTGATGCCCTCCATCGTCGCCATGCCGCCGGTCCAGCCGGTGTTGACCAGCCAGCACTGGACCCCGCCCCTGGCGATGCGCTCTTTCAGCAGATTGCCGTACACCGACGGGTGGCGCGGCATGAAGGGCGCGCCGAAACAGGTCGAGAAGGTCGCCTCCGGCTCGGTCACGCCGATTTCGGTCCCCGCGACGCGCGCGGTATAGCCCGACAGGAAATGATACATCGCCTGATCGGGGGTGAGCTTCGCGATCGGGGGCAGCACGCCATAGGCATCGGCGGTGAGCATGATGATGTTCTGCGGCACCGGACCCATATTGTTTTCCGATGTATTCGGAATGAAATCAATCGGATAGCTGCCACGGCTGTTCTCGGCGAGGGTCGCATCGTCGAAATCGAGTTCGCGCGTCACCGGGTCCATCACGACATTTTCGAGCACGGTGCCGAAACGCCTGGTCGTCGCGAAAATCTCCGGCTCGGCCTCGGGCGAGAGGCGGATCATCTTGGCATAGCAGCCGCCCTCGAAATTGAAGACCGCGGTGTCCGACCAGCCGTGCTCGTCGTCGCCGATCAAGGTGCGCGAGGCGTCGGCCGACAGCGTCGTCTTGCCGGTGCCGCTGAGGCCGAAAAAGACCGCGGTGTCGCCCCTGGGCCCGATATTCGCCGAACAATGCATCGGCATCACCCCCTTTACCGGGAGCAGATAGTTCAGGATGCCGAACACCGACTTTTTCATCTCGCCCGCATATTGCGTGCCGCCGATCAGGATCAGCTTTTCGGTGAAATTGACCGCGATCACCGTTTCGCTGCGCGTGCCGTGCTTCGCCGGGTCGGCGCGGAAGCTTGGCAGATCGACGATTGTATATTCGGCCGCAAAGCCCGCCAGCTCCTCGGCCGTCGGGCGGCAGAGCAGGGTGCGGATGAAATGGCTGTGCCAGGCGAATTCGGTGATGACCTGCACCGCGACGCGGTGCTCCGGCTGCGATCCGCCGAACAGCTGTTGGCGGTAAAGGCGCGGACGCGCCGCCATGTGCGCGAGGAAATCGGCCTTGAGCGCCGCGAAATGATCGGGCGTCATCGGCACATTGGTCTTGCCCCACCAGATCGTGTCGCGCGTTTCGTCGTCCTGGACGATGAATTTGTCTTTCGCGCTGCGCCCGGTGTGCTTGCCGGTCGCGACGACGAGCGGGCCGTCCTTGGCGAGCCGGCCTTCGCCGTGGCGCACCGCTTCCTCGACCAGCGGCGCGGTACCCCAGTTTTCGGCCACCTCCGCCTGCGTTTCGATGGTGTCGCCGCCGATCACAACCTTGGTCATTTCACTCGCCTTTCCATGGCCCGCGGCGCCTTTGCATAGGTATGCAGGACATGCCGTGCGGAAATGATGGGCCCGCACGAACATGGGGTGCCGACGAAACGCCGATTCCGAAATCCCGGCCGCGTTAGCGAGGATGCGCGCCGAGGTCAAAAGATTAAAGGGTGAATCGGCGACGGACCGTGCGCGGTTGTCCCTCGGCGACGGATCGGCTAATTCGCGGGTCGACGCCCGCCAACGGAAAGAGCATGACGGCAACCATCGCGCTGGTCGACGACGACCGCAACATCCTGCAATCGCTGTCGATCGCGCTTCAGGCCGAAGGATTCGTCACGCGCGTCTATTCAGACGGCGAGGCGGCGCTGAAGCCGCTGATCGACAATCCGCCCGACCTTGCTGTGTTCGACATCAAGATGCCGCGGATGGACGGGCTCGAACTGCTCCGCCGCCTGCGCGAAAAAAGCCAGCTTCCCGTCATCTTCCTGACCAGCAAGGACGACGAGATCGACGAGGCGCTGGGCCTTGCGATGGGCGCCGACGATTATATCGCCAAGCCTTTCTCGCAGCGCCTCGTCATCGCGCGCATCCGCGCGATCCTGCGCCGCGTCGAATTGAACCGTGCGCCGCCGAGCGAGGACGACGAACCCGTCGCCGAACCGATCACGCGCGGGCGGCTGACCATGGACCCGGCGCGCCACAAGGTCAGCTGGGACGGCAAGGAGGTGACGCTGACCGTCACCGAGTTCCTGATCCTCGAAACGCTCGCCAGCCGTCCCGGCATCGTGCGCAGCCGCAACCAGTTGATGGACGCCGCCTATCAGGACGATGTCTATATCGACGACCGCACGATCGACAGCCACATCAAGCGGCTGCGCCGCAAGTTTCGCGAGGTCGATCCCGGCTTCGACGCGATCGCCACCCTTTATGGCGCCGGATACCGCTTTGCCGATGAGGGCTGATCCCCTGCCCCCCGACGCGAGCGCCGCCGAACAGGAGGAATCGCCGCTCGTCTGGTCGGCGCGCTGGTCGCTGACGACGCGCATCCTGGCGGTGAACATCCTCGCCGTCGCGCTGCTCGCGGGGGGATTCTATTATCTCGACACCTATCGCACGCGGCTCGTCGATACGCGCATCGCGGTGATGGAGGACCAGCTTGCGATGCTCGATACCGCGCTCGAAGCGGCGCGCCCCGAGGAGCGCGACCGGCTGATCGGCGAATTTGCCGAAGCGACCGAGTCGCGCCTGCGCTTCTATGCCGCCGACGGTCGCCTGATTTCGGACAGTTTCCAAACCGGCGCGCCGACCTATACGCTGCGCGACCCCGATCTGCAGGCGTGGCAGCGCGATGTGGCGCGTGCGATGGACCGCGGCATCGACTGGATCGTCGGCGCGCCGACCTATCCCGACTTTCGCGAACCGGCGGTCGATGTCGCGGCGGCCTGGCCCGAAGTGATCGAGGCGCAGCGCAGCGGGCAGCCGGCGAGCCGCTTTCGCTATGCCCCCGAACGCACGCCGCTCTTGAGCGCGGCGCGGGTCGTCGAACTCGATACGCCGCAGACGGTGCTGATGACGCTCAACGCGCGCGACATCACGCGCACGGTGCGCGCCGAACGCTTCCGCCTCGCGGTCGTCGTCGCGATGGTGCTGATCACCTCGATCCTGTTGTCACTGTTCCTCGCCCGCACGATCGTGCGCCCGCTGCGGCGGCTCGCGCGCGCCGCGGTGCGCGTCCGCCTCGGTCGCGCGCGCGAGGTCGTCGTCCCGCGCCTGCCGAGTCGCCGCGACGAGATCGGCACGCTCGCCCGCGCCTTGAGCGACATGACGCAAGCGCTTCGTGAACGCATCGACGCGGGCGAGCATTTCGCCGCCGACGTGACGCACGAGCTCAAGAATCCGATCGCCTCGGTGCGTTCGGCGATCGAGGGGCTGGGGCGCGTGCAGTCCGACGAACAGCGCGCGCAATTGCTCGCCATCGCCGACGAGGATGTGCGGCGGCTCGACCGGCTGGTGAGCGACATCAGCGAGGCGAGCCGCGTCGACGCGCAATTGTCGCGCACCCTGTTCGAGCCGATCGACGTGGGCATGATGATCGAATCGATGCTCGCATCGCGCAAGGCGCGCATCGACCCCGACGCGCCGCACCCGCGCCTCGCCTTCGCGCGCCCGCGCAAGGGCACCACCATCGTGATGGGCGACGGCCACCGCCTCGAACGCGCCATCGACAATGTCATCGACAACGCCATCAGCTTCTCCCCCCCCTCCGGCCTCGTGTGCATCGCCGCGACGCGGCTGGGCGACGAGGTGCATGTCCGCGTCGACGACGACGGCCCCGGCATCGACCCCGCGCAGCGCGAGGCGATTTTCCGGCGCTTTCACAGCGAGCGGCCCGCGGGCGAAGCCTTTGGCCGCCACAGCGGCCTCGGCCTCGCCATCGCGCGCACGATCGTCGAGGGGCATGGCGGCACGATCAGCGCCAGGGACCGCGACGACGGCAGGCCGGGCGCCAGCCTGCTCATCACCCTGCCCGCGAGCGAAAGCGGAACCGCCGCCGGCTGACTCCACGCCCTATCGCCTTGCAGCCCCGCGTCGCCGCCGGTAAGCCGTCGTCATGCTTCCGAGCCGGACCAGACCCGAAATCGTCAACATCCACGCGAGCTGCGTTGCCGCAGGCAATGGCGGGGTGCTGATCCTCGGCAATTCGGGGCAGGGCAAGTCCGACCTCGCGCTGCGCCTCATCGACCGCGGCGCCAGGCTCGTCGCCGACGATCGCTGCGACATCTGGTTCGACCGCGGCCGACTGTGGTGCCGGCCGCCCGAAAATCTTGCGGGCAAGCTGGAAGTGCGCGGCATCGGCATCGTCGAGCGCCCGTGGACGGCGCCGGTGCCGCTGGCGCTCGCGGTGCGGCTGACCGACCGTTACGACCGGATGCCCGCGGTGGGGCAGGTCGAAACGGTGGCGGGCCATCCGCTTCCCGCGCTGCTGCTGTCGGCGTTCGAGGTGTCGGCGCCGATCAAGATCATGCTCGCGCTCGAACGGCTGGCGCCCGCGGCATGAGCGGACAGGCGAGTCCGGGCGCCGAGTCGCGGCTGCTGCTCGTCACCGGCCTGTCGGGCGCGGGCAAGTCGACGGTGCTGAAGGTGCTCGAGGATCTGGGCTGGGAAGTAGTCGACAATTTGCCGCTCGCGCTGCTCGAAGCGCTGATCGACGCGCCGGTGAAGCGCGGCGAGGCGGAGCGTCCGCTCGCGGTCGGAATCGACAGCCGCAGCCGGGGGTTTCGCCCGGCGCTGCTCGTGCGGCGGATCAAGGAATTGCGCGAAGGCGGCGGTCGCGACATCCAGACGCTGTTCCTCGATTGCGCGGGCGCGGAGCTTGAACGGCGCTTTTCCGAAACGCGCCGCCGCCACCCGCTCGCCGAGGACCGCCCCGCCGCCGACGGGATCGCGCGCGAGCGCGAGATGATGGAGCCGCTGCGCCGCTGGGCCGAGCATGTCGTCGATACCACCAACTACAGCAGCAATGATTTGCAGCAGGAGGTGCGCCAGCGTTTCGGCGAGGCGGACGACGGCGAACCGGTGCTGAACATATTGAGCTTCGGCTTCGCGCGCGGGCTGCCGCGCAACGCCGATCTGGTGTTCGACATGCGCTATCTGCGCAACCCGCACTGGGACCCGGCGCTCAAGCCGGGCACGGGGCTCGATCCCGACGTCGCCGCCTATGTCATCGCCGACCCCGCCTATGAAGAAACGGTTTCGCAGATCGAGCGACTGATCCTGACGCTGCTGCCGCGCTACCGCGCCGAAGGCAAAAGCTATGTGACCATCGCGTTCGGCTGCACCGGCGGGCGTCACCGCTCGGTCCATGTCGCCGCACGTGTTGCGCAAACGCTACGCGGATCGGGATATGAGCCGACGCTGACCCACCGCAATCTTGACTCTGCCCCGCAAGATGGGCTTGAGGGCAAGCCCCCGTCCGCCGCCCGCGCATCGGGCGGCGCAAGATAAGGGTCGATCACTGCATGCCGAATGACAAGGCTCTGCCGCTCTTGGGAATGGTGCTCGTCACGCACGGCCGCCTCGCCGAGGAAATGGTGCGCGCGATGGAGCATGTCGTCGGCCCGCAGCGCGCCGTCGCCACCGTGTGCATCGGCCCCAACGACAATATGGAGATGCGGCGCCAGGAAATCGCCGACGCGATCCGCAGCGTCGACGAGGGACGCGGCGTCGTGATGCTGACCGACCTGTTCGGCGGCACCCCCTCGAACCTGGCGATCAGCCTGCTCGAAACCGGGCGGACCGAGGTGATCGCCGGGGTCAACCTGCCCATGCTGATCCGCCTCGAAAGCGCGCGCAAGTCGATGGAGCTGCGCGCCGCGGTGATCGCGGCCAAGGAAGCGGGGCAGAAATATATTTCGGTCGCGTCCGAAATGCTGGGAGTGGGACCGTGAACGAGGTGTCCGAGACCGTCGAAATCACCAACCAGCGCGGGCTGCACGCGCGCGCGAGCGCCAAATTCGTCACCTTCGTCAGCCGCCTGCCCGAAACGGTGACGGTCGAGGTCGAAAAGGGTGGGTCGCGCGTCAACGGCACCTCGATCATGGGGCTGATGATGCTCGGCGCGGCCAAGGGCGACACGATCACCATCCACACGCGCGGCGACGGCGCCGACGCCGCACTCCTGAAACTCGTCGGGCTGGTCAAGGACAGCTTTGGCGAGGACTAGGGCGCGATGACCGGTCGCCGCTCCCAAATCGAAAGCCTGTCGAACCCGCTGGTCAAGCGGATGCGCCTGCTGCGCGAGAAGCGCCATCGCCGCGCCGAAGGGCTGTTTCTGGCCGAAGGGCTGCGCATCGCGACCGAGGCGCGCGAGGCGGGCGTCTTTCCCGCGTGGCTGTTCCTGGGCCCCGACGGCGCGGCGCATCCGCTGGCGCAGGCGCTGGTCGCGGACACGATGGCCGCGGGCGGCGAGGTGATCGACACCACAGCCGCGATCCTCTCCAAATTGTCGGGCAAGGACAATCCGCAGACGATCGTCGGCATCTATGCCGAACCCGCCACGACACTCGCTGCCATCGACCGCAACGCCGCGCCGATCTGGCTCGTCGCCGAACGCCTCCGCGATCCCGGCAATCTCGGCACGATGCTGCGCACCGGCGACGCGGTCGGCGCGGGCGGGCTGATTCTCCTGGGCGACAGCACCGACCCCTATGGCGTCGAGGCGGTGCGCGCGAGCATGGGGGCGATCTTTACGCAAAGGCTGGTGCAGGCGCGCTGGGACGCGTTCCTGCCCTGGCTGCGCAGCGGACAGGGCGAGCTGGTCGCGACCTGGCTCGGCGACGACAGCGTCGATTATCAGGCGGTGCGCTATGCCGCGCCAACCTTTATCCTCGTCGGCAATGAATCGCAAGGGCTGCCCGCCGATTATGCCGCGGCGGCCGACGTGCGCGTCAAGATGCCGATGCTGGGCAAGGCCGACAGCCTGAACGCCGCCGTCGCGGCGGCGGTGATGGCCTATGAGGTGCTGAACCAGCGGCGGCGCTGAACGACGAGCGGCATTTTGGTTCAGCCGCCCGCCAGCATCATGCTATTATCTCATCCTCTCTTCCCGTTCGCATCGAGCGAAGTCGAGATGGCGCTCGACCATGCGCCACGCCGATGGGTGTCTCGACTTCGCTCGACACGAGCGGAGTAAAGGAGCTTGTGATGATCCGCTTGTTGCCCCTGCTCGCGCTCCCCGCGCTCGCCGCCTGCGTCCCCGCCACCGATAATCCGCAAGGCCCCGGCGAGGCTCCCGCAGCCTATATGGCGCTGGGCACCGAACCCGGCTGGACGCTGGAGATCACGCCCGCGCGGCTGAACTATGCCGGCGACTATGGCGAGACGATGATCGCGGTGCCCAATCCGGGCGCGCAGACCACCACGACGGGCAAACGCTACACCGCCGACCGGCTGACGGTCGAGGTGCGGCCGGGGCCGTGCAGCGACGGGATGAGCGACCGCCGCTATGCCGACACCGTGACGGTCACCGCCGACGGCAAGCGGGTGACGGGATGCGGCGGAGACATATTGCCGCCCGATGCGCTCGCGGGAACGAGCTGGACCTTCGTATCGATCGCCGGCGCGCCCGTCGCCCCCGACCGCCCCACCTCGCTGGCGTTCACGGACGACCGGCTGAGCGGCAGCGCGGGGTGCAACCGCTTTTCGGGCAGCTACAGGGTGGCCGACGACATGCTCTCCGCGGGGCCGCTGATGGCGACGAAAATGGCGTGCCCCGGCGCGGGCATGGCGCAGGAAAGCGCCTTCTTCGCGCTGATGCGCGGGCCGGTGCGCCTGAGCTTTCCGACCGACGGGACGCTGGAGATCAGCGGCGAAGGCGGGCAGACCGCGGTGCTGAAACGGGTGATATGATCCCTGCCCGGATAGACCAGAATAGCGTCATCCCGGCGAAGGCCGGGATCTCACCGTCTCAGCCTCGCGCACCGGCGAGACCCCGGCCTTCGCCGGGGTGACGATCAATGAAAAGGGTTTCTGCCTGTTCCCGCGAGGCGGGGGCGACGCGATTCATTCGCCCGCGTCGTTCACCGCGCTCGGCGCCGCGGCGAGCTTCGCCAGCGGGCGCGCCGCCTGTTCGGCAACCGGCAGCGTCGGAATCTCCCGCCCGCCGGTTTCGATGTCGAGCGCCTCGAAACGCTTGGCCTGCGTCAAAACCTGCGATTCGAAACTGCCGACAAAGGCATTGTAAGCGCCCGTCGCCTGATCGAGATTTTTGCCGACGCGCGCGATGTGCGAGCCCATCACCGACATGCGCGCATAAAGTTCCTTGCCGAGCATCGCGATTTCGCGCGCCTGGTTGGCGAGCTTTTCCTGCCGCCATACCGCCGCGACGGTGCGCGCGATCGCGATGAGGTTGGTCGGCGTCGCGAGCAGCACCTTGCGCTCGAACGCATAGTCCCAAAGCTCGTGGTCATGGTCGAGCGCGGCGGCGAGGAAATGTTCGCCGGGGACGAACATCACGACGAAATCGGGGGTGTCGTCGAACTGGTTCCAATAGGCCTTGGCGCCCAGCGCGTTGACATGCGCCTTCATCGCCGCGGCATGCGCGGCAAGGTGCGCCGCCTTTTCGCCCTCGTCGACCGCGCCGAAGGCGTCCTGATAGGCGTTGAGCGAAACCTTGGCGTCGATGACGAGGCTCTGTCCGCCGGGAACCTTCACCACAACGTCGGGACGCAGCCGCCCGCCGTCGCCATCGGCAACGCTGACCTCGGTCTGGAAATCGGCATGTTCGCTGAGCCCGCAGCTTTCGAGCACGTTGCGCAGTTGCTGTTCGCCCCAGCGCCCGCGCGCCTTCGGCGCATTGCGGAGCGCGTTGACGAGCTTGGCCGCCTCGCTCGACACGCGCTCGCTCTGCGCGCGCATCGATTCGATCTGCCCCTGCAACATGCCGAACGCGCTTTGCCGTTCGGTTTCGACCTTCTTCACAGCGGTTTCATATTTCTCCAGCCGTTCGTGGACGGGCTGAAGCAGCGCCTTCAGATGCTGGCCCGCGCTTTCCTCGCTCTGTCGGAACCGGGCCTCGGCGCGTTCCAGAAACTCCTTCTGCGCCTCGCCGAGCATCGCCTGCCCGACCTCGCGAAACTGCGCAGTCAGCGCCGCCTGCGCGTCCTGAAGCTGCCTCACCTGCGCCGCGTGCGCGGCCTCGCGCGCCTCTTGCTCGGCGCGCAGCGCCGCGAGCCGGATGTCCGCCGCCTGGCGCGCCTCGGTCTCGGCGGCGAGGTCGGTGACGGCGCTCCTGAACCGCTCGGCCAGCCCGTCGCGTTCAGCCATCAGCGCCCCCGACTGGCGAGCGGCGAACAACCAGCCGATCAACGCGCCGATGGCAAGGGCCGCAAGGGCGATGATGAGCGACATTCCATCCATGCGCGGAACATAGGACGAACGCCGGGGGCTTGGCTAGGGGCTAATTCGGGGCGTGGAACGACCGTCTGCCTTGGGGTGGTGAGCGTACCGTCTCCTTTTTCCGTTCGTGTCGAGCGAAGTCGAGACACCCATCGACGCTACGCCTAGCCCGATGGGCATCTCGACTTCGCTCGATGCGAACGGATTGGGGAGGCAGCAACGGCTAGTTTCGGCCGAATCGAAACATCACGCCGCCCGCCACGAATCGGGCAAAATCGCCCTATACGCCTCGACCCCCGGCGCGCCGCCGACGACCACGCCCTGCGTCAGCAGCCAATAGTGGCGCACGATCTCGGCCTGCTGTTCGAGGCCATAGCGTTCGAGCGGCCAGCCGGGTTTCAGACTGTAGCGATAGGTCGCGAAGGGATGGCGCATCAGCACCAGATACCAGCGGCCGCGCGTCTGCGCCTGCCACACATGCGTCATTTCGTGGATGAACAGCCCTTGCAGCCGCTGCGGCGCGGCGCCGAAATCGTCGCAATAAAGGTCGCCGTGCGGGTTGAAATGCAGGTGGCCCATCGGCGCCATGACGATGTGGCGCGGCTGGAAAAAGGCCCATTTATGGTGGTTCACGCGCACGCGGTCATAGGCGATCGCGTCGCCGAACACGCTGCGGGCCAGCGCGATTTCGCCGCTGGTCAGGGGGCGCGAGTGGCGCGACATCAAATCCCCGTCATTGCGAGCGAAGCGAAGCAATCTCCAGCCGTCGGCCATGATCGACGACCGCACACTGGAGATTGCTTCGTCGCTTCGCTCCTCGCAATGACAGCATCGGGATGCAGCATGATCCTACTTCGCGGCTGCGTCCGCCCCGCCCTTGTCCATCGGTCCGTGCCCCATCGCATCATGGTCCATCGCCGCTTCGCCGCCCGCGCCGCCTTCGGCGGGCTTGATCACCATGTCGAAGAGGATGCGTTCATTATTGTTGTTGGTGAAGACGAACGCCATCGGCAGCTTGCCCGCGCGCACCGCGGCGCCGTTGATGCCCCAGATCATCAGATGCTTGCCGCCCTGTTTGAAGACGAGTTCGCCGTTGGCGGGCACGGCCGCGCGTTCGAGCGGCTTCATCACCATCATGCCGTTTTCGCGCACACTTTCGTGCATCTCGACGCGCTGCGCGAGGTCGGCGGTCACCGCCACCAGTTCGACGTCGCGCGGGCCGCCCTCGACGCGGAAATAGCCGACCGCGGGGCGGTCGGGCGTCGCACCCATCACGACATGGCCGCTGACGACGTTGAGTTGTTGCCCCGCGCCCAGATTTTCGCCGCAGCCGGTCAGGCTGAGCGAAGCGGCGGCAAGAGCGGCAAGAGCCAGGGGTTTCATTTCGGGAGGACTCCGTAAAAGCGCAACATTTTCCTCCCCCCGATAAGCCTTCAAAGCCCTTGTGCCAAGGATTAGCGCACCTATATCGCGCCCATGAACCCATGGATGGCGTGCCTTTTCAGGGCGCCGACTAAGCAACAAGGACGAGTATAAATGGCCAAAGTGATCGGGATCGACCTCGGCACCACCAACAGCTGCGTCGCAGTGATGGAAGGCGGCAAGCCCAAGGTTATCGAAAATGTCGAAGGCACGCGCACGACGCCCTCGATCGTCGCCTTTGCCAAGGACGGCGAGCGGCTGATCGGCCAGCCCGCAAAGCGCCAGGCGGTGACCAACCCCGAAAATACCATCTTCGCGGTGAAGCGCCTGATCGGCCGCCGCTTCGACGATCCGATGACCAAGAAGGACATGGAGCTTGTCCCCTATTCGATCGTCAAGGGCCCGAACGGCGACGCCTGGGTCAAGGCAGGCGGCGAGGATTATTCGCCGTCGCAGATCAGCGCCTTCATCCTTCAGAAAATGAAGGAAACCGCCGAAGCCTATCTGGGCGAAAAGGTCGAGCAGGCGGTGATCACCGTCCCCGCTTACTTCAACGACGCGCAGCGCCAGGCGACCAAGGACGCGGGCAAGATCGCGGGCCTCGAAGTGCTGCGCATCATCAACGAGCCGACCGCGGCGGCGCTCGCCTATGGCCTCGACAAGAGCGAGAACAAGACGATCGCCGTCTATGACCTCGGCGGCGGCACCTTCGACATCTCGATCCTCGAGGTCGGCGACGGCGTGTTCGAGGTGAAGTCGACCAACGGCGACACCTTCCTCGGCGGCGAAGACTTCGACTCGAAGCTCGTCGAGTTTCTGGCCGACACGTTCAAGAAGGACGAAGGCATCGACCTTCGCAACGACAAGCTGGCGCTCCAGCGCCTGAAGGAAGCTGCCGAAAAGGCGAAGATCGAGCTGTCGTCGGCCGCGACAACCGAAGTCAACCTGCCCTTCATCACCGCCGACGCCAACGGGCCGAAGCATCTGGTCAAGACGATCACCCGCGCCGACCTCGAAAAGCTGGTCGAGGATCTGGTCAAGCGCACGCTTGAGCCGTGCAGGAAGGCGATCAAGGACGCCGGCGTCAGCGCCAAGGATATTGACGAGGTCGTGCTGGTCGGCGGCATGACGCGCATGCCGCGCGTACGCGAGGTCGTGAAGGATTTCTTTGGCAAGGAACCGCACACCGGCGTCAACCCCGACGAAGTCGTCGCTATCGGCGCCGCGATCCAGGCGGGCGTGCTGCAGGGCGACGTCAAGGACGTGCTGCTGCTCGACGTCACTCCGCTCTCGCTGGGTATCGAGACGCTGGGCGGCATCATGACCAAGATGATCGACCGCAACACGACGATCCCGACGAAGAAGAGCCAGGTCTATTCGACCGCCGACGACAACCAGTCGGCGGTGACGATCCGCGTGTTCCAGGGCGAGCGCGAAATGGCGGCGGACAACAAGCTGCTCGGTCAGTTCGACCTCGTCGGCATCCCGCCCGCCCCGCGCGGCGTGCCGCAGATCGAGGTGACGTTCGACATCGACGCCAACGGCATCGTGTCGGTCCATGCCAAGGACAAGGGCACCGGCAAGGAACAGCAGATCAAGATCCAGGCCTCCGGCGGCCTGTCCGACGCCGATATCGAACAGATGGTCAAGGACGCCGAACAGTTCGCCGAAGAGGACAAGAAGCGCCGCGAGGCGGCCGAGGCGAAGAACAACGCCGAGAGCCTCGTGCATACGACCGAACGCCAGCTCGCCGAACATGGCGACAAGGTGGATAGTGCGCTGAAGTCCGAGATCGAGGCCGCGATCGCCGAAACCAAGACCGCGATCGAGGGCGGCGATGCCGCCGCGATGACCGAAAAGGCGGGCGCGCTGGCGCAGGTCGCGATGAAGCTTGGCCAGGCGATCTATGAAAAGGAACAGCAGGCCGCGGCATCGCCCGCCGCCGACGCTGGCGAGGCGAAGGCCGACGAGGATGTCGTCGATGCCGAGTTCTCCGAAGTCGAAGACGACAAGAAATAAGGATGATCTTCACCCGTCATGCCAGCGCAGGCTGGCATCGCTCTCGGCAAGGCACCGCCGGACCGGCAGCGACCCCAGCTTTCGCTGGGGTGACGGGTTGAAGCAGGGGCTTTGACGCATGTCGCTCGACCTCGATTATTACGAACTGCTCGAATGCGATCGCAGCGCCGACGAAGCGGCGCTGAAAGCGAGCTACCGCAAGCTGGCGATGAAATATCACCCCGACAGGAATCCGGGGTGCAAGGACAGCGAAGCGCGCTTCAAGGCGATCAACGAGGCCTATGACTGCCTTCGCGATCCACAGAGACGCGCCGCCTATGACCGCTTCGGCAAGGCCGGCGTCAATGGCGGCGCGGGCGGTTTCGGCGGCGGGCATGGCAGCGATTTCGGCGACATCGGCGACATTTTCGAATCGATCTTCGGCTCCGCGTTCGGCGGCGCGCGCCAGCAGCGCGGCCCGGCGCGCGGCGCCGACCTGCGCTATGACATGGAGATCCGGCTCGAGGACGCCTTCACCGGCGTGACGCGCGAGATCGAGGTCGATGTCGCCGCGCGCTGCGACGCCTGCGACGGATCGGGTGCGAAGCCCGGCACCCGCACGCACCGCTGTTCGACCTGCGGCGGCCACGGCAAGGTGCGCGCGCAGCAGGGATTTTTCATGGTCGAACGCACCTGTCCCGCCTGTCAGGGCGCGGGCGAAGTCATCGCCGATCCATGCAATAGCTGCCATGGCGAAGGCCGCGTCGACCGGCGCAAGCGGCTCACCGTCACGATCCCGCCGGGGGTCGACGAAGGCACACGCATCCGCCTGTCGGGCGAGGGCGAAAGCGGCGCGCGCGGCGCGGCGCCGGGCGACCTTTACATCTTCCTCCACATGGCGCGGCACAAATTGTTCGAGCGCGAAGGCACGACGCTGTTCACCCGCGCGCCGATCAGTTTCACCACCGCGGCGCTCGGCGGCTGCATCACCATTCCCGGCCTCGACGGCCGCAAGCACGAAATCGCCATCCCCGCGGGCATCCAGTCGGGCAAGCAGCTCCGCCAGCGCGGCGCGGGGATGCCCGTGCTCAACGGCCGCGGCCACGGCGACCTGGTCATCCAGATCGACGTCGAAACCCCCACGCGGCTGACCGCGAAGCAGAAGGAATTGCTGCAGGCGTTCCGCGACACCGAAACCGGCGAGGAATGCCCCGCAAGCCAGGGCTTTTTCGGGCGCATCAAGGATATGTGGGAAGATCTGACGGATTAGGGTCAGATGCGCGCGCAGATGCGTTTGACGGCGGCGAGGTCGTTTTCGGGGCCCTTGTCGTATCGGGTGGCGATGCGTCGGACGTCTTTGGGACGGCAGAACAGGTCTTGACCCGCCAGCGGTCCTCGTAGCGGCGTTCGTCATCCTGGATCGGGCATTTGCGCCTGGCCGCAATCAGTCGAAGCCCGCCATGACTCAATGCACATGCCGCAGCTTGTCCGGGTTGCGCATGACATAAATGCCGGTGATCTTGCCGTCCTCGATCGCCAGCGCGGTGGTCTGAAGCTCGCCGTCGGCCTCGCGCGTCACGAAGCCCGGCAGGCCGTTGATGATGCCGGTGTGAACCAGCGTCGAGCCATATTTGCGCAGCAGAACCGCGATGCTGCGCTGAACCGTCAACACCAGTTTCCTTCCGAGGATCGGGACCGCGGCCGCCGGGCGCTTGCCGCCGCCATCGGCCCACATGCCGACATCGGCGGCCAGCAGGGCGCCGAGCGTCTCCATATCGCCGCTGCGCGATGCCTCGAAAAAGGCGCGCGCGATTTCCAGCCCCCGCGCTTTTTCGAGCTTGTAGCGGGGGCGCGCGTCGCGGACGTGGGAGCGCGCCCGCGCGGCAAGCTGGCGCGCCGCGGCGGGATCGCGGTCGATCGTGGCCGCGACCTCGTCGAAGCCGACGCCGAACACGTCGTGGAGCAGGAAAGCCGCGCGCTCCAGGGGGGAGAGCCGTTCGAGCGCGAGCATCAGCGGCAGCGTGACATCGTCGTCGGCCTCGTCCTCCTCGACCAGCGGGTCGGGGAGCCAGGGGCCGATATAGGTTTCGCGCTGTGCCCGCGCCGATTTGAGCTGGTCGAGGCAGAGCCGCGTCACGGTACGGCGGAGGAAGGCGGCGGGCTCGCGCACCGCACCGCGATCGGTGCCAAGCCAGCGGATGAAGGCATCCTGCACGACATCCTCGGCATCGGCGACCGAACCCAGCATTCGATAGGCAACGCGCGTGAGCATCGGGCGCAGCGGGTCGAAAAGACCCGCCGCGCCCGCCGCATCGCCGGAGCGCGTCGCCGCCATCAGGCCGCCCTGGCCGCCGGGGTTTCGAGCCACAGGTCGAACCCGACCGCGATCCGGTTCCAGCCGTTGATGATGTTGATCATCAGGGTCAGCTTCACCTGTTCCTCCGGGGTGAAATGCGCTTCGAGCGCCTCTTTCGCGGCCTTCTGTGTGTGGCCTTGCGACAGCGCGGTCAAGGCGTCGGTCCAGGCGAGCGCGGCGCGTTCGCGCGGCGTATAGACGGGTGCCTCGTGCCAGGCGGCGAGCAGATAGATGCGCTGTTCGGTTTCGCCCTTCGCGCGGGCTTCGGCCGTGTGCATGTTGATGCAATTGGCGCAGCCGTTGAGGATCGACGCCCGGATCTTGACCAGCTCGATCAGGCTCGGCTCAAGGCTGTCCTGCACCGCAAGGCTGACGCCTATCCACTGTTTCATCAGCTGCGGGGCGGCGGCGAAGGGGTCGGTTACGTGGGTCATGTCCTATCTCCTTCAAGAGGGGTTGTGCAGACATGACGAGGCAGGGGCGGCGCGTGTGACATGACGCGCCGAAAAAGTTTCGCACGCACCCGAAAATGGGTTAGCTTCGCCGCCTCATCAGCATGAGGGGGCGTGTCATGAAGTTTCTCGATGGCTATGGCGAACAGGCGTTTGCGTTGCTGCGGATCGTGTCGGGGCTGTTGTTCCTCGCGCATGGTGTGCAGAAGTTCTTCAACTTTCCGGTCGCCTTTCCCTATCCGCTCAACCCGATGCTCCATGCCGCGGGGACGATCGAGATCGTCGCCGGCGCGCTGATCGCCATCGGGCTGTTCACCCGTCCCGCGGCCTTCATTGCAAGCGGCATGTCGGCGGTCGGCTATTGGGTCGCGCATGGAAGTCAGGGACTCTATCCGATTGCCAATGGCGGCGAGACGATCGCGCTTTACTGTTTCATCTTCCTGTTCATCGCGACGCGCGGCGCGGGGATGTGGAGCGTCGAGGGGATGAAGAAATAACAGCGCAGTGCGGAGTTGATGGCGGTTTTCGACCGATTGCGGTCATAAAGCCCTCTCACCTCGGGAGAGGGTTGGGTGAGGGTGTCTGAGGTGGGTTCGTAATCGAGGGTGATCCCCTCACCCAACCTCGGCTAGGTTGCTACGCAACCAAGCCTGCGTATCCCTCTCCCGATGGGAGAGGGAACGTCCCCTCTCCACCCCATACCGGACACCGGCGCGGGAAAAAACGCTGTCCTACATGACCCGGCTGTGCCAGCCTTCGGCTCTGCTCTTTCGGTATGTGGACAAAAGCGATTGCTGCCCGGTCTGTGAGCGGAGACAGCAGCCCGGTGCGGCTGCACGACCGGAGCGGCAGATTGGCGGCCGCACAAGGCTGACTTTTACTGAACTTTGGAATGATTCCTCGGTCTCTGAGCCAATCGGATCGCGGACCCCGCCCGGCATGACCGAAAACGACTGGCAGGTCCCTACCCCAAAGCCGTCATCGTCGGCCCTTAGCTCCCCGGCCCCTCATAGGCTTCGACGATGCGCCCGACGATCGGGTGGCGGACGACGTCGGCGCTGGTGAAGCGGCTGACGTTGATGCCTTCCAGCCCTTCGAGCCGTGCGACCGCGTCGGCAAGGCCCGAGGTCGCGGGCACCGGCAGGTCGACCTGCTTGGGGTCGCCGCAGATCACCATGCGGCTGTTCATGCCGAAGCGGGTGAGGAACATCTTCATCTGCGGGATCGTCGTATTCTGCGCCTCGTCGAGGATGATGAAAGCATCGGCGAGCGTGCGCCCGCGCATGAAGGCGAGCGGCGCAATCTCGATCTCCCCGCTCGCGATCCGGCGCTCGACCTGCTCGGCGGGCAGGCAGTCGTGGAGCGCGTCGTAGAGCGGGCGCAGATAGGGATCGACCTTTTCCTTCATGTCGCCGGGCAGGAAGCCCAGCTTTTCGCCCGCCTCGACCGCGGGGCGCGACAGGATCAGGCGCTGGACGCTGCCGGTGATGAGCTGCGCCACCGCCTGCGCCACGGCGAGATAGGTCTTGCCGGTGCCTGCGGGGCCGAGCGCGAAAATCACATCGTCGCGCGCGAGCGCCTGCATATAGGGGACTTGCGACGGCGCGCGCGGGACGATCGTCTTTTTGCGCGTGCGGATCATCACCGGCGGGGCTTCGTCCTTGTCGTGACGGATGATGCCGTCGAGCGTCGGCTGCGCCGACATCGCGATCACGCCGTCAACCATGCCGGCGTCGACCTCCTGCCCCTTTTCGATGCGGTCATAGAGGTCGGTGAGCACGTCGCGCGCGCGGGCGGCGGCTTCGGCCTCGCCCTCGATCTGCACGCGGTTGCCGCGCGCGGAGATATAGACGCCGAGGCGGTTTTCGATCGCGACGAGATTGCGGTCGAACTCACCGAACAGGATACCCAGAAGCTGTGTCCTCTCAAACTCGGCCGTCAGTCGAACGCGATCGCCCGGTTCGGCGGGGGTGGCGGCGGTCAGCGGGCGTTTGGACACGTGGGCAAGGCTCCTTCGATCAATAGCAACCTGTGTACTCCCGCGAAGGCGGGAGTCCATCACCGATGGTTTGGAAACTCGACGGCCGGAAATGAATCCCCGCTTTCGCCGGGATACAGATAGCCCAAAGCCGCACTAGGCGATCGCCATCAGCGGCTCGGCGCCCAGGCTGTTCGGGCCGGCCGAGGTGATGCGCACGTCGATCATGTCGCCGATCGCCAGCCCCGGCGCGGTGACATGCACCGATTGCAGCCACGGCGACTTGCCGATCAGCTGGCCTTCGCGCTTGCCCTTGCGTTCGAGGAGCAGGCGGGTCGTGCGGCCGACGGTCGCTTCGTTGAACGCCTGCTGCTGCTCGTTGAGCAAAGCCTGCAACCGCTGGAGCCGCTCGTTCATCACCGCTTCGTCGATCTGATCGTCCATCGTCGCCGCCGGCGTGCCGGGGCGGCGCGAATATTTGAAGCTGTACGCCATCGCATAGCGAGTGGCGCGAACGATATCGAGCGTTGCCGCGAAATCGGCCTCGCTCTCGCCGGGAAAACCGACGATGAAGTCGCCCGAGATGGCGATGTCGGGGCGCGCTTCACGGACGCGCTCGATGACCTTCAGATAGGATTCGACACTATGGCTGCGGTTCATCGCGGCGAGGATGCGGTCGCTGCCCGCCTGCACCGGCAGGTGGAGGAAGGGCATCAGCTTGTCGACCTCGCCATGCGCGACGATCAGCCCGTCGGTCATGTCGTTGGGGTGGCTGGTGGTGTAGCGGATGCGTTCGAGCCCGTCCTCTTTCGCCAGTTCGCGGATCAGCCCGTCGAGCCCGATTGCCCGGCCCTTGGCATCCTCGCCGATCCAGGCGTTGACATTCTGCCCCAGCAGCGTGATCTCGCGCACCCCGCCCGCGACGAGCGCGCGCGCCTCGGCGATCAGGTCGGCGAAGGGTCGGCTGATTTCCGCCCCGCGCGTATAGGGCACGACGCAATAGGTGCAGAATTTGTCGCAGCCTTCCTGCACGGTCAGGAAGGCGGTCGGGCGCTGGTTTCCGCTACGCTTTGGCAGCGCGCCGAACTTGCTTTCCGCCGGCATGTCGAGGTCGATCGCCTTCTCACCCCGCTCGGCACGCGCGATCAGTTCGGGCAGACGGTGATAGGCCTGCGGTCCGACGACGACATCGACCGACGGCGCACGCCGCGCAATCTCCGCTCCCTCGGCCTGCGCGACGCAGCCCGCGACGGCAATCGTCGGCGTGCTGCCATCGTCACGCTTCAGTCGTCCGATGTCCGAATAGACTTTCTCGGCGGCTTTCTCGCGAATGTGACAGGTGTTCAGCACGACCAGATCGGCGTCGGCGCCGTCAGCGGCGGGCACATAGCCCTCAGCGCCCAGCATCTCGGCCATGCGCTCGCCGTCATAGACGTTCATCTGGCAGCCGAAGGATTTGACGTGAAAGGTTTTGGGGGAGTCGGATTTCATCGGCGCGCTATAGGCGATGCGGCGCCGCGGCGGAAGAGCGCACGATTTCCGCCGCGATCGCGGCGCGCGCCGCCTCGGCGAGCAACTTGCGATCGCCCTCGACCGCATCGGGCAGCGGATCGAGATAATGGATCGTCAGATGCACCGGGCGCTTGCGCGCGAGCAGCCGCTTGAAATTGTCGAGACCCGATTCGGGATCGAGCCAGGCGATGTCGCTCGCCGCGGCGCCATAGTCGAGGAACACCGGCTGGACGCGCAGCCGCGGCGGTGTCGGGATCACCGCCTGGAGCAGCGAGGGACGAAAGGGAAGGAGCCCGTCGCCGGGACCGGTCGTCCCTTCGGGAAACAGCGTCACCGGCCGCCCGCGCGCGAGCGCGTTGCGCAGGTCGTTGGCCTGGTTGTGGATCTCGCGCCGCGCGTCGCGCTGGACATAGACGGTGTGATTCTGGTCGGCGAGCCAGCCGACGAGCGGCGTCGTGCCGACCTCCGCCTTCGACACGAAGGCCGAACGCGCCGCCCCCCCCAGCGCCAATATGTCGAGCCAGCTGACATGGTTCGACACGAACAGCACGTCGCGGCGGAGCCGCGTCCCCGTGGTGCGAATGCGCAGCCCGGCGATCCAGCCGGCGGCGTTGAGAAAGGCCATGACCATCGGCGACGGACGCCCGATGGCGCGATAGAGGAGATGCGGGACGATCAGGAACAGCAGCGTCAGCACCATCAGCGCCAGGCGGAAAGACATCCGCCAGGTGATCGATGGGCGATCAGTCGCGCTTGCGATCGATGGCGACACCGTAAAGCTCCATGCGGTGATCGACGAGGCGGAAGCCCAGCCGTTCGGCGATCACCTTCTGCAACGCTTCGAGTTCGGGATCGACAAACTCGATCACCTTGCCCGTCTCGACATCGATCAGATGGTCGTGATGTGCCTCCGGCGCGGCTTCGTAGCGCGAGCGGCCATCGCCAAAATCGTGGCGGTCGAGGATGCCCGCTTCCTCGAACAGGCGCACCGTGCGGTAAACGGTGGCGATCGAAATGCCGCTGTCGATCTTCGACGCGCGATCATAGAGCGTCTCGACATCGGGGTGATCCTCCGATTCCGAGATGACACGCGCGATGATGCGGCGCTGTTCGGTGATGCGCAGCCCCTTTTCGTGGCACAGCGCTTCAAGGTCGATATTGCCGGACATGCTTGCCTTTCCTGCCGATGCAGCCGCGTCTGTATTCGTCAAAAACTGTATAGGCACACGCCGACGATAGGACAAGGGCGGCACCCCGCAGGCGCCGCCCTTCGCTGTCCCGCCGGGACGGTCGTTCGCGAATGCTTACGCCTTGGTCTTGCGCCGACGGCCGCCGCCGCGCCCCTTGGTGCCGAGGCCGATTTCCTTCGCCAGCGCGCGGCGCTTTTCGGCATAGTTGGGCGCGACCATCGGATAGTCGGCGGCCAGGCCCCATTTCGCGCGATAATCGTCGGGGGTCATCCCATAATGCGTCATCAGGTGGCGACGGAGCATCTTCAGCTTTTTGCCGTCCTCGAGGCAGACGATATAGTCGGGCTTGACCGACGCGCGCACCGATACCGCGGGCACGGGCTTCTCCTCGACCACCGGCGCCCCGCCGAGGCCCGAAAGCGCCGCGTAGACATTGTTGATGAGCAGCGAAAGATCGGAAATGGCGACGCTGTTGTTGCTGACGTGCGCCGCAACAATATCGGCGGTCAGCGTAACGAGCATTTCGTTGGTGTCGGCTTGTTCGGACATGAGACTAATCCTTGTATCAGGGTCAGGGCCCTGGCTTCCCAGAAGTCAGGTCGGCGATTATTATGCCTATTCTTTCGCCGGTCGGACCAATGCCACTTTGAAGCCCGTTTCGCAACGTCCGTTCAACCCGACGTGTCGCTCGATCCCGAACGTCGCATCGTAATCGCGTCGCGCATTACGCCATCCTGACCGCGATAATAAGCAGCGCGGCGCCCGCATTCCGAAAAGCCTGCACTGGCATAAAGACGAACCGCATCATTATCGGCGCGCATTTCAAGGAAATAGTCTTCGGCGCCCTGTTCGGCGGCCCATGCCTGCCAATCGGTCATCAACCGCCGACCGATCCCGCGACCGCGATAGGCAGGATCGACCGCAAGCAGCAGAAGCTCGCTTTCAGGTCCGGCCATCCGCGCGGCCGAAAAGCCGCAGGCGCGTTCGCCATCCCACGCGATCGCGACGCGCGCCGACGGCAGGGCGAACAGGGTCAGAAGCTGCGCCGTGCTCCACGCCTCGCCATAGGCGGGATCGAAGGCGGCGTCCATCACGCGCATCACCGCGGCAACGTCGCCGACCCGCGCGGTGGCGATGCGGATCGCGCCGGTCATGCGCCGCTCATCGGTCGGGCGTCGGGCGCGCGACCATAAATGGGGCTCGGCGGGTTGGTCAGCGCGCCGCGCGGCAGGCGCAGAAATGCGCGCGCGTCGGGCAGCATGGCCAGCGCGCGCCCCGACCCGCGGCGCGCAACGAAGGCCTCGGCGCGATTGCCGACGATGAGCACATCGTTCAGCGCGACCGCCGCGTCGGGAAGCAGCGAACACGCATCGGCGCGCGGCGACAGGTCGGCGGCAAAGGGCTGGACGAACCATTGGCCGTGACCGCCCTCCATCACGACGAGCGCGCCGCCCGCCTCGCCGATCGGATCGGCCGCACCGGCCGCGACGAGGGCGAGGGTCGAAAAGCCATGCGCGGGTACCTGCCAGCCAAGCGCGAGCGCGCGCGCCGCGGCGACGCCGATCCGCACGCCGGCGAAACTGCCGGGGCCGCAGCCGATCGCGATGGCATCGGCGCGCCCGCCGTCCGCGAGTTCGGCGATCAGCGGAACGAGGCGCTCGGCGTGGCCGCGCCCGATCACCTCATGGCGAAAGTCGACGACGCGCCCGCCTGCCACCAGCGCGACCGAGCAGGCCTCGCTGGCGGAATCGATGACGAGCGTTGGCGCGTCAGACAAGGCGGTTGAAGCGATCAAAGTCCGGCCGCGGGCTGCGGTCGAAGATCGTCGCGGGATCGCCATAGCCGAGCGTCGAGATGAAATTGCTCTTCACCTTCGGTTGATCGGCAAAGAAGGCCTTGTCGACCGCGTCATTGTCGAACCCCGACATCGGGCCGGTATCGAGCCCGAGCGCACGCGCCGCGAGCAGAAAATAGGCGCCCTGCAGGCTCGAATTACGGAAGGCGGTCGTCTCGGCAAGCGCATCCTTGCCCGCAAACCAGCTGCGCGCGTCGGTGTGCGGGAAAAACTCGGGCAAATGTTCGTAAAACTCAAGGTCCATGGCGATGATCGCGGTAACCGGCGCGGCGAGGATCTTTTCGGCATTGGCGGGCATCGCGTGCGCCGCGAGCTTCTCTTTCGCCGCATCCGACATGCACCAGACGATCCGCGCCGGCAGGCTGTTCGCGCTCGTCGGCCCGAACTTCATCAGATCCCAGATGGCGTGCAGCTGCGCCTCCGACACCGGCTTGTCGAGATAGCCGTTATAGGTGCGCGCGGTGCGAAAAAGCTGGTCGAGAGCGCTGTCGGAAAGCGGCTCGCTCATAGATTGGTCTCCTGAAACGGATGGGTCAGACGGCGTGAACTGCCGTTACCTCGGGCACATAATGTTTCAAGAGCGACTCGATGCCATTTTTCAGCGTTGCGGTCGACGACGGACAGCCGGCGCAGGCGCCCTGCATCTTGAGATACACATTGCCCTTGTCGAAGCCGCGATAGACGATGTCGCCGCCGTCGTTGGCGACCGCGGGGCGCACGCGCGTTTCGATCAATTCCTTGATCTGTTCGATGATGTCGGCATCGGCCGGATCATCGGCGAAGCCCGCATCTTCCGGTGGCACCGCAGAACCGGCGCTGGCAGCGTTGAACAACGGCACCCCGGCCAGAAAATGATCCATGACGATGCCAAGCACATCGGGCTTCACATCGGCCCATTCGGCGCCGGGGGCGATCGTCACCGACACGAAATCGCGGCCGAAGAAAACCCCGGTGACGTCGCCCAGCGAAAAGAGCGCGCTGGCGAGCGGCGAGGCTTCGGCTTCTTCGGCGCTGGCAAAGTCGCGCGTTCCCGTTTCCATCACCGTCCGACCGGGCAGGAATTTGAGCGTCGCGGGATTGGGCGTCGATTCGGTTTCGATGAGCATGAGGCGCATGTGGGATGCCATCGCCCTTTGTGCAAGCGCGATTGGGGCGTTAGGGGCGGTTCCATGCGCCGCTTCACTCATTTCGCCGCCCTCGACTGGTCGGGCGCGCGCGGCGAACGCCAGCGCGGCATCGCGCTCGCCGTCGCCAATGGCAAGGGCGCCCCGGCGCTCGTCCGTCCAGGGCATGTCTGGTCGCGCGCGGAGATATTGGCGTGGCTGGAGGGCGTCGCAGAAACCGGTGCCGATATGCTGATCGGCGTTGATTTTTCGGCCGCCTTCGCCTTTGCCGACCGCGGCGGCTATTTCCCCGAATGGGACGAGAGCCCGCCCGACATGCCCGCGCTCTGGTCGCTCGTCGAACGGCTCGCGGCCGCCGACCCGCATTATGAGGCAGGCAGCTTTCTGCACCACCCCGAGGCCCGGCGCCATTTCCGCCACGGCCGCGGCGATGTCGGCGACCTGTTCGCGCCGGGCGCGGGGCGGCTGCGCGTCGTCGAACAGCATCAGCGCGCGACGCGGCAGGCGGCAAGCGTCAGCAATTTCAACCTCGTCGGCGCGGCGCAGGTCGGCAAGGCGAGTCTTTCGGGCATGCGGCTGCTGCACCGGCTGCGCGGACGCATCCCGCTCTGGCCGCTCGACCCGGCGCCCGACAAAGGCCCGCTGCTCGTCGAAATCTACACCAGCCTTGCCGCGCGCGCCGCGGGAATCCGGCCCGGCCGCAGCAAGATCCGCAACGGCGCGGCGCTCGATATCGCGCTCGCAATGCTCGGCTCGCCGCCCGCCGACATCGCCGGGCCGATAAGCGATCATGCCGCCGACGCGCTGCTCGCCGCGGCGTGGCTGCGCGACATAGCGGCGAACGCCGCCCCCTGGTCGCCAGCCCCGCTCTCCGACGCGCTCGCGCGAACCGAGGGCTGGACCTTTGGCATCATCTGAGATTTTTCCGGCAGGACGCATTTTCCGCTCGCCAGATATTTCCATCCGCCCGAAAAACGCCTAGGGGCGCGCGAGACGCCGGCTTAGCTCAGTTGGTAGAGCAACCGCCTTGTAAGCGGTAGGCCGTCAGTTCGAGTCTGACAGCCGGCACCATTTGCCCAGCCACCGCAAGCGGCGCGCGGCCCTTGAATCCGGTCCGGGCGTTCCTAATTTTGAGTTGCCGGATGCCAGTCCGGGTCCGGTGGACATGGAGAGCGTCGGCTCTTCCTTACCGGCGCATCTCATGCCCGAATTGCTTCGCAAAGGAGGATTTGGAGATGAGAAGCAACTTTGACTTTACGCCTTATCGGCGTTCCACGGTCGGCTTCGACCGTCTTTTCGACCTGCTCGAAGCCGGAACGCGCAGCGATGCCGCCGATGGCTATCCGCCCTTCGACATCGTGCGGGAGGGTGAGGACAGCTATCGCATCACGCTTGCGGTCGCAGGTTTTCGTCCCGACGAAATCGAGGTGATCGCGCAGCAGAACCAGCTCACCGTCACCGGCAAGCGCGCCGAGGATGACAGCCAGGGCAAATATCTGCACCGCGGCATCGCCGCACGCGACTTCGAGCGACGCTTCCAGCTTGCCGATTTCATCGAGGTCGGCGAGGCGGATTTCGACAATGGCCTGCTTTCGATCGAGCTGAAGCGCGTCGTCCCCGAAGCGATGAAGCCCCGCAAGATCGCGATCGGCAACGGCAAAGCCGCATCCGAACGCATCGAATCACGCCGGGACAAGGCGCTCGAATCCGCCTGACCGATGCGAAAAAGCCGAAACGCCGTCCGGCACCGCCGCGCAAGGCGGGCCGGTCGGCCACCTTGTTCCAGTGCCTAAGGAGATGATCATCATGTCACTTCGTGATCTCATTCCCTGGAGCCGGCAGGACAATCGGCTCCCCATATCCACGGACCCGCAGGGCGGCGGGGACTATGACGCGTATCCGCTGCTTTCGCTGCACCGCGAGGTAAACCGCCTGTTCGACGATATGTTTCGCGGCTTTGGCGGCGCGCTGCCGGGGCGGCTCGACCCGCGCGGCGTGTGGCCCCATGTCGAGCTTAGTGAAACCGACAGCGAGGTCCGCATTGCCGCCGAACTGCCGGGGCTTGACGAGAAGGACGTCGAGCTTTGCATCGAGGAGGGCGTACTGACCCTGCGCGGCGAGAAACGTGCGGACGTCGAAGACCGCGATCGCGGCTATTCGGAGCGAAGCTATGGCCGCTTTGAACGGCGCATCAGCCTGCCGCAGGGTATCGACCGCGAACAGGCGAACGCGACGTTCAGGAACGGCGTGCTCACCGTGCGGCTGCCCCGGACGGAGGCGGCGAGGAAAAATGTTCGCCGCATCCCGATCAATGGCAAAGCCGCCTGACACGGCCGCCCGGGCCGTCCGCCCCGCGATGGTCGCCAACGACAATCGGCCCGGACGGCCCGGGTGGTCCGGAACCAGCGGGTCGATCCCCGACGATGCACGGGCGGTCGTCGAACCCGTCCCGCGGCCCGCGACATCGGGTCGTCGGCTTCGCGACCGCTGGCGGGTGCGCTTCGTGCCGCGATGGGGGCCTTCGATCGACCCGCTGACGGGCTGGAGCGGTGGCGGCGATCCGCTTGCCAGCGTGGAACTGCGTTTCGCCAGCCGCACGTCCGCCGAGGCCTGTTGCCGTCGGATGGGCATCCCTTTCGAGAGCCGCGGCGCGCCGCCGGACCCGCCGCGCGCGGCGGCGCCACGTCCGTCTGGCGAAGCGACGCCGCTGTGCTGCTGGCCGACCGGTCCGCATCCGCTGTGTTGCGGACACTATCCGGTCGCGGGGCGATATGCGGCGCAGAACGACGACGGCGCGCGATACGCTTTCCGGCGCACCGCGGCATCGCTCACTGGATCGCGATGACACCGTCGACCGCGCGCCATTCGGCCGGACGGACCAATCGCTCGTGCGCGATCCGCACCGAATGGAGCGCGGCCTCGATCTCGCGCCGCCAATGATCGAGAAAATCGAACAGCACCGGGAAGTCGGGCGCGAGGTCATATTCCTGCCAGACAAAAAGCTGCAGAAGCGAGGGATGATCGGGCCGGTAATAGTGAATTTCGGCCGTGGTCAGGCCATAGCCCCGCAGTTGCCTGGCCAATGCGGAATCGCTCATTGGGGTCGCGGTCGCCCCCCGCTCCTGCCATCGATCATCCGCAGCGCCGCCTGCACGTCGCGCGTCGTGCGGGCGCGATAGGCGCCAGGCGGCCGACGCAGCACGGACCGGCTGCAAGGCGCCGCGCGGTCCGATGTCCAGCGCGCCAGCAGGGCGCGCGCGACCTCCGGCTCGGGCCGCGGATGGCGGTCAACGTCAAAGGGATGAAGAATACGGGAAAATGGCTGCGACATGATCGTGCCTCCTTCCTGCGTCGCTCCTTTTCGTCGCCGCGGCGTATCGCCGCCGGGACAATTTCGGACCGGACATGAGTCGCGTCAAGAGGGGAGCAGGCGCGGAAAAGCGCAGGCCTGGCACTCACTGGCCAAGAGTGCCAATTTTTTTTCGTTCCCCTCTTGAAGCACGAAAATCGCTTTCCTAGCTCGATCTCGCCGCCCGTCCGGGAGGCGGGCGGTTCGCATCATATCGTTATGCAAAAAGGAGGTTATGCATGCATTTCCGTCCCTTGCACGACCGTGTGGTCGTCCGCCGCATCGAAGCCGAGGAGAAAAGCTCGGGCGGCATCATCATTCCCGACACCGCCAAGGAAAAGCCGCAGGAAGGCGAAGTCGTGGCCGTAGGTCCGGGCGCGCGCGCCGAGGACGGCACAGTGACTGCACCCGATGTCAGGGTCGGCGACCGCGTCCTGTTCGGCAAATGGTCGGGCACCGAGGTCCGCATCGACGGCGAGGATCTGCTCATCATGAAAGAGAGCGATATCCTGGGCGTTATCGAGCAGGCCGAAGCGCTCAAGAAGGCGGCGTGACGGCCTTCGTTCCGCGAATATCGTGAAAGGAATCTGACAAGGAGGTATCCCAATGGCTGCCAAGGAAGTGAAATTTGCGTCGGACGCGCGTGATCGCATGCTGCGCGGCGTGGATACGCTTGCGAATGCAGTGAAGGTCACGCTCGGCCCCAAGGGTCGCAACGTGGTTATCGAAAAGAGTTTCGGCGCGCCGCGCATCACCAAGGACGGCGTCACTGTCGCCAAGGAGATCGAACTCGCCGACAAGTTCGAGAACATGGGTGCGCAGATGCTGCGCGAGGTCGCCTCGAAACAGAATGACAAGGCCGGCGACGGCACCACCACCGCAACCGTGCTTGCGCAGGCGATCGTCCGCGAGGGATCGAAAGCGGTGGCCGCGGGCATGAACCCGATGGACGTGAAGCGCGGCATCGACCTCGCCGTGAAGGCCGTGGTGAAGGATCTCGAAACCCATGCCAAGAAGGTCAGCGCCAACAGCGAAATCGCCCAGGTCGCAACCATCTCGGCGAACGGCGACGAGGAGGTGGGCCGCATCCTCGCCGAAGCGATGGACAAGGTCGGCAACGAAGGCGTCATCACCGTCGAGGAGGCGAAGAGCCTGGCGACCGAACTCGAAACGGTCGAAGGCATGCAGTTCGACCGCGGCTATCTGTCGCCCTATTTCATCACCAATGCCGAAAAGCTGAAGGTCGAACTCGACGACCCCTATATCCTGATCCACGAAAAGAAGCTTTCGAACCTGCAGGCGATGCTGCCGCTGCTGGAAGCGGTCGTGCAGTCGGGCAAGCCGCTGCTCATCATCGCCGAAGATGTCGAGGGCGAGGCATTGGCAACGCTGGTCGTCAACCGCCTGCGCGGCGGGCTCAAGGTCGCCGCGGTCAAGGCGCCGGGCTTTGGCGACCGTCGCAAGGCGATGCTGGAAGATATCGCGATCCTCACCGGCGGCAATGTCGTGAGCGAAGACCTGGGCATCAAGCTGGAGAATGTCACGGTCAACATGCTCGGGCGCGCCAAGAAGGTCGTGATCGACAAGGATAATACGACGATCGTCGACGGCGTCGGCGCCAGGACCGACATCGACGCACGCATCGCCCAGATTCGCCAGCAGATCGACACGACGACCAGCGACTATGACCGCGAGAAGCTGCAGGAACGCCTCGCCAAGCTCGCGGGTGGCGTTGCGGTGATCCGCGTCGGCGGCGCAACCGAGGTCGAAGTCAAGGAGCGCAAGGATCGCGTCGACGACGCGCTTCACGCGACGCGTGCTGCGGTGGAAGAAGGCATTCTTCCCGGCGGCGGCATTGCACTGCTCCGCGCGCTCAAGGCGCTCGACGGCCTCAAGGCGGCGAACGACGATCAGCAGTCCGGCATCGACATCGTCCGCCGCGCGCTCCGCGCTCCGGCGCGCCAGATCGCCGACAACGCGGGCGAGGATGGTGCGTGGATCGTCGGCAAACTGCTCGAAAGCAGCGACTATAACTGGGGCTTCAATGCTGCCACCGGCGAATATGAAGACCTCGTCAAAGCGGGTGTGATCGACCCGGCGAAGGTCGTCCGCACGGCGCTGCAGGACGCGGCCTCAGTCGCCGCGCTGCTGATCACGACCGAGGCACTCGTCGCCGAGCTGCCGAAGGAAGAGAAAGCCGCGCCGATGCCGGCGATGGACTTCTGAACCACCTCGGGGGTGGCGGGATTCCGCCGCCCCCCATTGCAGCGGCGCGCTGAAAGAAAATTGCGTGGGATTTACCCGTCAAAATCCCCCCCCCCGACCCACGCCGACATGACGTCGCCATCCTTCAGGAACAGACCGCGCCCCATGCCGGCCCCCGCGGGGGTGCCGGAGGCGATCAGATCGCCTGCCCGGAGTTCGAGGATCGTCGAAAGACAGGCAATCTGTTCATAAATAACGGAAAGTCGCTCCGCCGCGTGCGGTCACGTGCCGACACGTCATTGACCACCGTATAGCCTGCGATCAGTGCGTGCGCGTCGGCCACCGCGACATTCTTTCCCGCCTTGCCGATCGCGACGCCCAGTTCGACCTCCCAGTCCGGGCGTTCCACCTGCGGCGGCACCGCGACCGTGTCGCCGGGACCGACGACGCTCTCGACGGTCTTGAGAAAGATATAGGGATCGCTTTTTCGTCTTGGCGGCAAGCCTGGTCTGCATCTCCGCGGCATGTTCGATGAAGTTCGACGCCGCACCAAAGATGTGCCGCGGCTCGAACGGCACGACGAGGTGGGGTAATCGCGCGCGCAAGCCGCCATGGCCGCGCTGCAAAAGCCGGTGCCGATCGTGGACATCGGCGAACTGGTGGCCCGGTCGGACGTCATCGTCGACAGCGCGCCGACCGCCGCGTTCCACGACATCGCGACCGCGGCGCTCGGCGCCGGCAAACATTGGTCACCGTCAGCGGCGCGGCTCTGATGCAATGGCCCAAGGCCGTCGGGATCGCGCGCGCGCGCGGTACGATCCATTCGGTCACGATGGTTGTTACGCGCAAGCCGGTGATGTCGCTGATCAAGGCCGATCATGTCGTGCGCAACCGGATCGACTTCGGCGAACTCACCGAACCGCTCCGCATTTTCGAGGGCAGCGCCCGCGAGGGTGTGATCGCCTTTCCCGCCAATGTCAATGTCGCCGCCGCTCTCGGCCCTGCCGGTCACGCTCGAAGGCGCGGGCTCGCGGATCGGCGCGACGACGCATGCGAATGTCGAACTGTCGGCGGCCGCCGCCTATTTCATGGACATAGTCCACGAGGTCGCGGCCGAAATCCGCGCCGAACTGGGACAGGCTCAACCTGTATCGACATTCAGCCTAAATCCCCACAAGCCTTAGCGTCATCGCGCTCTAACACGGGCGCAACCCCTTTTGCTCCATCCGCCATTTCGCCATTTCGATGCGGTCCTGCCCGAAAAAGGGTTCGCCCTCGAACACCAAAGTCGGTACGCCCCAATGCCCCGCAATCTCCAGCGCGACCTGGTTGGCCGCGATCTCATTGTCGAGCGCCACGGCATCGTCGACGGCCTCGATTTCCAGTTCAGCGAGATCGAGTCCGGCACGGCGCGCCGCGCCCGCCAGATGATCGCCGATGTGCCAGTCCACCGCGCCTCCCCAGATAATCTGCCCCGCTTCATGCGCAAAGGCGAGTCCCTTGCCGCGCCGCGCCGCCGCCTGCCCCAGTCGCGTGAGACGATAGATATGCGGCTGCTCCTCGGCGATCGCGCGCGTCCGCACGTCCTGCACGATCGGGTCCGGGCGCGGCGGGCCGAAAGGAATGCCGTGAAACTGCGCGACACGGATCATGTCGCGCATCGTATAGCTCAGCCAGTTGGGATGATTGCGCTCGAAAAAATCGGGCTGGCGGATCGCGAGCGGATAGACGGGACGCAGGTTGATCGTCACGTCATGGCTCGCGGCGAGCGCGCGATAGCGGCCGACCGCGAGATAGCTGTACGGCGAGCGAAAGGACCAGAAAAGGTCAGCGGTCAAGGTCATCCCCACATCCTGCCCAAAAATCAGCGCCATGCAAGCATTGTAAATAATTTTTACACCATATTCGAGAAGGTTGCCAATCCCGCAAGAGCGTTGAATATAGTAGCTATTGCTATTATATGCCATGCCATGACGGAAACGATCGGCTTCATCCTCAACGATACCGCGCGCCTTTACCGCCGCGCGTTCAACGCGCGCGCCAGGGACAGCGGCATCACCGCGCTGCAATGGCGGCTCATCACCTATCTGAAACGCCACGAGGGCATAAGGCAGGGTCCGCTCGCCGAATTGATCGAGGTCGAACCGATCACCCTGTCGCGCATGATCGACCGGCTGGTCGAGGCCGGGCTGCTCGAACGCCGCGCCGACCCGGCAGACCGCCGCGCGTGGCAGCTTTACCTGACCGCGCGCGCCGCCGAACTGCTCGGCGGCATCCGCCCCGCGGTCGAGGCGCTGAACGAGGAGGCGCTCGAAGGACTGAGCGCCGCCGAACGCGACCAGCTCGTCGATCTGGTCGAGCGGGTGCGCGCCAACCTGTCGCGCCGCGTCTGCCCGAAAGAAGCGGAGCCCGCCTGATGGACCAGCTCGCCCCCAGCCGTCCCGAGGCCGAAGCTGCGGCGCCGCCGCCCGCCGCGCCCAGGGCCGACCCCTTGCCGTCCCCCGCCGCCGATACTGCGGCGCGCCCCGGCTGGCGGACGCGCCTGATCATGTTCGGCCTGCCGCTGGCGCTCGTCGCGGGCGGCGCCGGCTGGTGGCTGCTGAGCGGCGGGTCGGTGTCGACCGACAATGCCTATGTCCAGATGGACAAGGTCTCGGTCGCCGCCGAGGTCGGCGGGCGCATCACCGAAGTAGCCGTCCGCGACGGCGAGCAGGTCGCCAAGGGGCAACTCCTTTTCCGCATCGACAGCGAACCCTATGCGCTGAACGTCGCTCAAGCCACCGCCGCCATCGACGCGGCGCGGGTCGAGGTCGGCAATCTCGCCGCGGGCGCGAACACATCCGCCGTCGAAATCGCCGCGGCGCGCGAGGAGGTGAGATTCGCCCAGGTCAATTTCGAGCGGCAGGCGGCGCTGATGGAAAAGGGCTTCACGACGCGCGCCGCCTATGATGCGTCGCGCCACGCGCTCGCCCAGGCACGCGAGCGCGTGCGGCAGGCCGAGGCCGCCGCGGTGGAAGCGCGCACCAGGCTCGCCGCCGGTCCCGCAAGCGGCATCAATCCGCAGGTCGAGGCCGCGCGCGTCCAGCGCGCGCAGGCCGAGGTCAACCTCGCGCGCACCAGCGTCCGCGCGCCCAGCGCGGGCCGTGTCGCGCAGGCCGACCGGCTGCAGGTCGGACAGGCGATGGTCGCCGGGCTGCCCGCGCTCACCCTCGTCGACACCGCGCACCCGTGGGTCGAAGCCAATTTCAAGGAAACCGACCTCGCCGACATGCGGGTCGGCCAGCGCGCCGAAATCCGCTTCGACGCCTATCCGGGACTCAAAGTCCGCGGCCATGTGCTGATGATCGGCGCGGGTACGGGGAGCGAGTTCTCGGTGCTTCCGGCGCAGAACGCCACCGGCAACTGGGTCAAGGTGACGCAGCGCGTCCCCGTGCGCATCGCCTTCGACGAAAAGCCCGCGCGCGACATGATCGCCGGGCTGTCGGCCGAGGTGACGGTGTTTACCGGCGGCGGGACGGTGGCGGGGAAGTAGGGGTGCGCACCATGTCAAGCCATTGCCACCTCGACAATCCTCCCCATCGACTTGCGATGGGGAGGTGGCAGCCCGCAGGGCTGACGGAGGGGCGATGACACCGCCGTCGCGGCCCCTCCACCCCTCGCTGCGCGAGCGGTCCCCCTCCCCATCGCAAGTCGATGGGGAGGATTTTAACGCTGTTCCCTAATGGCCTCCCGCTCCCTCCCCCGCCGTCCTGCTGCCGCGGCGCTCCCCGCTGACGATATGATCCCGCTCCACGAACGCGTGCGCTACCGCGGCCTGCTCACCGTCGCCGTCATGGGCGCGTCGATCATGCAGATCCTCGACACGACGATCGCCAATGTCGCCATCCCGCACATGCAATCGGCCTTGGGCGCGACGAGCGAAACGGTGACGTGGGTGCTCACCAGCTATATCCTCGCAAGCGCGATCGCGATGCCGATCACCGGCTGGCTCGCCGACCGCATCGGGCGGCGCGAGCTGTTCCTTGCCGCGATCGCGGGGTTCATCGTCGCGTCGATGGCGTGCGGCGCGGCGCAATCGCTCGAACAGATGGTCGCCTTCCGCTTTTTGCAGGGTATTTTCGCGGCCTTCATCGGCCCGCTGTCGCAGTCGGTGATGCTCGACATCAACCCGCCCGAGCGCCATGCGCGCGCGATGTCGATCTGGGGCATGGGGATCATGATCGGACCCATTCTCGGCCCCGTGCTCGGCGGCTGGCTGACCGAAAGCGCGAACTGGCGCTGGGTCTTTTACGTCAACCTGCCCGTCGGGCTGGTCACGCTCGCGCTGATGTGGGCGCTGCTGCCCGCGATGCGCCGGACAAGCCGCAAGTTCGATCTCTTCGGCTTTTCGATGCTCGCGCTGGGGCTCGCCGCGCTGCAACTGATGCTCGACCGCGGCGCGCATCTCGACTGGTTCGACAGCATCGAAATCTGGATCGAACTCGGCGTCGCGACGGCCTGCCTCTGGATGTTCTTCGTCCATCTCTTCACCGCGCGCGCGCCGCTGTTCAGCCGCGCGATGCTCGCCGACCGCAACCTCGTCACCGCGATGGGCTTCATGATCGTCATCGGCATCGTGATGTTCGCGTCGATGGCGCTGCTGCCGCCGATGCTGCAAAATCTCTTCGGCTGGCCGGTGATCGACACGGGGCTGGTGCTCGCGGTGCGCGGCGTCGGCATCCTCGCGAGCATGTGGGTCGCGGGGCAGTTGCTGGGCAAGGTCGACGCGCGCTGGCTCGTCGGCACCGGCCTTGCCATCGCCGCCTATTCGCTGTGGCAGATGAGCCACTGGTCGCTCGCCATGGGGATGCAGCCGGTGATCGTCAGCGGGCTGGTGCAGGGGCTGGGCATGGGGCTGATCTTCATTCCGCTCAACACCATGGCCTTTGCAACGATCGCGCCGCAGCACCGCACCGACGGGTCGAGCCTGCTGAACCTGCTCCGCAGCCTCGGCGCCTCGGTCGGCATTTCGGTGGTGACCACCCTGCTCGGCATCAATATCCAGACCAGCCATCAGGATCTCGCCGCGCATGTCACCAACAGCTCGGTCGCGCTCATCGACCCCTCGACCGCCGACCGCTTCGGCGTCGTCGGCGACACCGCGCTGGCGATGGTCAACGCCGAGATCAACCGGCAGGCGGCGATGGTCGCCTATATCGACGATTTCTGGCTGATGATGTGGGTGACTTTGCTTTCGGTCCCGCTCGTCCTCCTGCTCCGCCCGCCCAGGGCCGGCGCGCCCAAGGCCTCGGCGGCCGACATGGGGCATTGAGACGCCGCGACTCCCGCAAAGGCAGGCCCCGGAGACGGGGAGAGAGAGGACCGCTCCGGACGGCCCGCCTTCGCAGGAAAGGATGCTCAGGCCGCAGCCGCGGCCCGGTCGGGGCGCGACGAATGCGCCGGCATCACCGCGTCGGCATAGTCGCTTTCATATTTGCCGATCAGCGCGCGGTCGTCGTGGTTCCACGGGTGGAAACCCGGCATGAAATAGGACAGCCAGGGCAGAAAGCTTTTGCGCAGCACGCCCGGCGAACCGAGCAGATACCACCAGATACGCGCGGTGACGCGCCAGCCGGTCAGCCCGTCCTGCCGCAGCAGCGCCTTCATCCCCTTCACCCGCTTGGGCCAGAAGCGCGCGGTGACGAGCAGCATCATCAGCGACCTGGCGCGCCAGCGCCTAAGCCGGCTCCAGTCCCTCGTCGCGTGCAGCCAGGTGTCATAGGCGACGCCCTTATGCTCGATTTCCTCGATTGCGTGCCATTTCCACAGCATTGCCCATTCGGGTTCGGCGCCCGCATACATTTTCTCGTCGCGCAGCATCACCGCCGCCATCATCGCGGTATAATGTTCGAGCGCGATCGTCGCCATCAGGTTGACGATCGGCGGCCGCGCCTTGATGATGTCCATCACCTCGTCGACGTCGGCTTCGAGTTCGCTGAGGTCATACCCCGCCTCGGCCGCCTTCCTGTTGAACACCACATGCTCGCGGCTGTGGATCACTTCCTGCTGGGTAAAGGCGCGGATTTCGCGCGCCAGCTTTTCGGGAACGCCGCCCCGGTGCGCCTTCACCGCCTCGATGAACATCGCCTCGCCCTTGGGAAAGGTGACCGACAGCGCGGTGTGAAAGGCCGAGGCGATCGGATCGCCGTTCAGCCACCAGCGGCCCTGTTTGTCGTCGCGGCCAAAGCGCATGTCGCGCGGGGTGATCGACAGATCGGCGGGGGTGGGAGACCGGGAAAGGCTGGACATATGGCGTTTACCGTCGAAAAGGGGTGTCGGGGTCAGCAATAGGGTTTAACTTACATAAATGTCAATAGTCAAAAAGCGTCTCAGTCCCGAAGAAAGCCGTTCGGCGGCGCTCGAGGCGGCGCGCCAGATCCTCGTCGAAATGGGGCCCGCCGCGGTGACGCTGAAGGCCGTCGCGGCGCGGATCGACCGCACCCACGCGAACCTGCTCCACCATTTCGGCAGCGCCGCGGGGCTGCAAAAGGCGCTCGCCGCCTATCAGGCCGAAACCGTGTGCGCGACGATCGGCAAAAAAATGGCCGAATCGCCGCCGGGCGAACGCAATGTGCGCGAGATCGTCGACCTCGCCTTCGACGCCTTCAACAGCGGCGGCGCGGGCGCGCTCGCGACATGGATGGCGGCGACGGGCAACGACGACGCGCTCGACCCGATCGTCGAGGCGATCCACCGCCTGATCGACGGCATGGCGCCCGATGCCGACGAAAAACGGCTGATGCACGAAGACACGCTCGCGCTCGTCCTGATGGCGCTCGGCGACGCGCAGCTCGGCGGCCCGATGGCCGAAGCGCTCGGCCTGCCCCGCGACACCGCCCGCGTCCTCGCCACCGAACTGATCACGGGCCGCATCGCGAAATTCTGGGCCGACCATGGAGGGAAGGCGGCGGGCTGAGGGGTTGGTTGAGGCGCGGCGGCGAACCGAAGCCGCGTCGCGCCCCGGCGGTTCCAACCCGCCGCGCGCGCCGACGAAGGACGGAATCTCTCCCGTCGGCAAAACCGGTCAGCGGGATTCCGGCGCTCCCGCCCGCCCCCGATTCCATCGTTGAAATATAACGCTATGTATTATATATGATCAGCGACGCGGGAGAACCGCCATCACGCGCATCTTCAAAAATGGCTGGTTCGAGCGCTTCGCGCGCAAGGAAAGGATCGATGACGCGGCGCTACGGGATGCGGTGCGGCGCGCCGAAAGCGGGCTGGTGGATGCCGACCTCGGCGGCGGTGTCATCAAGCAGCGCGTGGCGCGACCGGGCAAGGGCAGGTCGGGCGGCTATCGCACACTGATCCTGTTCCGGCGGGGCGATCGCGCGATATTCGCCTTTGGCTTCGCCAAGAGCGCGCAGGCGAACATATCGAAGGCGGATCTGGCGCTGCTGCGTGATGCGGCGGCCGAGGCGCTGGAATGGAGCGGCGCGCAACTGGACCGGCTGGTAGCGTCGGAAACGCTGGTGGAGATTGAAAATGACACGGACGGCCAAGGATAAGGGCTATCGCAGCGAGATCGCGGGCGCGATCCATGAGATGATCAGCGACGCGCATGACGCGGGCGTCGTGTCGCGCACGACTTTGCGCAGCTTTGACGAAGCGTGCCTTGCCCCGGCGCCGACGCTGGCGGGCGACGAAATCCGCGCGATCCGCGAGCGCGAGCATGTGTCGCAACCGGTGTTCGCCGCCTATCTCAACGTCTCGCGCAATCTGGTGTCGGACTGGGAACGCGGCGTAAAGCGGCCGGGCGGCCCCGCCCTGCGGCTGCTCTCCATCATCCAGCGCAAGGGATTGCAAGCCGTCGCATGATCGCCCCTTACGGCGCCGTCCAGACATGAATGTTTACTTAACGCCCAAGTCACCCGTCGGATAGCCTCAAGAGCGCCGCCCCCTCACCCACCCAAAACCTTCGCCATCATCCGCTCTTCCTTGGCGATCCACGGCGCCATGCTCGGCCGCGACAATATCGCTTCGCTCCACGCCGCAATCTTCGGATGCCTGGCCGCGTCGATGCACGATCCGCAATGGCGCAGGTTGATCAGCGGCGACGCGACCGCGAGGTCGGCGAGCGTCAGCCGGTCGCCGACGAGGAAGCCCGATGCGGGGATCGCGCCCTCCAGATAGTCGAGCAGCTTGGGCAGCTCCTCCGCCTCGGCCGCCGCGGCGGCGGCCAGGTCGCCGTCGCGGCCGAGGAACTTGGGCGCGACGATGCGGTTGAAGAACATCTTGCCGCCGCACGCCGCGAACACCGTGTCGGCGAACTCCTCCCACCAGATGACCTGCCCGCGCTCGCGGGGGTCGGCGGGGATCAGCGCTGGTTCGGGATGCTTCGCCTCCAGATAATGGATGATCGCGCTCGAATCGGCGAGCAGGAAACCATCGTCGTCGATCGCGGGCATCTTGCCGAGCGGCGAGGCGGCCTTGAACCCCGGATCGGGATCGCCCAGGCCGACGCCCTTCAGCTCGAAATCGATCCCCTTTTCGCCCAGATAGGCGAGCAGTTTGCGTACGAAGGGCGACACGATCGAACCATAAACAATCATCACAAATCCTTTCTGCGAAAGTGGCGCGAGCATAGGCCAGGGGTTGCGATTCGCAACCCGTCAGGCATCGCCGTTATGGTATGAAATAAACTTGCCATCGGCGGCGCGGCATGGAAGATCGGGCGCCAGAGGGGGGCGCTGCTGCGGCAGCCAGCAGGCAGGACAGAGACATGCGCCCTTCGTCATGGGCAGACCGGCTGCTCGCGCTCTCGGCCCGCTTCGTCGGGTTCGTCATCCTCATCGCCACGCTCGCCGCCGCGGCGGGCAGCTTCTTTTACAATCGCGCCGACGAGCGCGCCCGCGCCGAGCGCGTCGCGATGCAGATCGACACGCGGCTGCGCGATCATGTCGCGCTGCTCGAAGGGGTGCGCGCGCTCTATCGGTCGGACAGCCGGTCGAGCGGTCCCGGCGTCCGCGCCTATCTCAACGCGCTGCAGCCGCAGGTCCATGCGCCGGGGCTGGAGGGGATCGGCATCGCGGTCGCGATGCGCCAGCGGACCCCCGCCGCGGCCGAGGCGATGCTGCGCGAAAATTACGGCCGCGACATTGCGGTCTGGCCGGTCAGCGACCAGCCCATCGGCTTTCCGATCGTCCTGCTCGAACCTCCGACGCCGCGCCGCGACCAGGCGCTGGGGTATGACATGTACAGCGAGCCGGTACGCCGCGCGGCGATGCGCCGGGCCTGGCAGACGGGAGCGCCCGCGGCGAGCGGCATCGTCGAGCTGGTGCAGGAAGGGGCGGCGACGCGGCGCCAGGCGGGGTTCCTCATCTATGTCCCCGTCTATGCCGACCAGCCGGCGCCCGGCGTCGGCGCCCCTGCGCTCCCCGGCGACCCGCCGCGCGCCGCGACCCGTGCCAGCGCGCCGGGCGCGCGGCCGATCGAGGCGTTCGTCTATGCGCCCTTCCGCATCGACGACCTGATGACCGCAATCCTCGGCGCGCAGCTCGACACGATCGACGGGATCGAAATCCGTGCCGGCGAAGGACCGGCGGCGCCGCTCGCCTATCGTCACGGCACGATGGGCTGGGACCCGCACGAACAGGTGCTGCGCGTCGCCGACCGCCAGTGGACGATGCGCATTTCCTACAGCCGCCTGTTCGAGCGGCTCGGCCGGCCGGTCGCCATCTTCCTCTTCGGCTTTGCGATCATGCTGCTCGCAATGCAGCTCATGCGGCTCCAGCACCGCCGCGTCGACGCCTTTCGCGCGCTCGCCGACGAACAGGCGCTGCGCGCCGCAGACCGCGAGCTGATGATCGGCGAAATGGCGCACCGGATGAAGAACGCCTTTGCGCGCATCGGCGCGCTCGCGCGCATAACCTTGCGCGAATCGGCCAGCCTCGACGAGTTCGAGGCGAAGTTCGACGGCCGGATGCGCGCGCTGTCCGATGCCAAGCAGATGCTCGTCACCGGCGCGGTCGACACGGTCGAACTCGAACGCATCGTCCACCGCGAGCTCGACCTCGCCGGGGTTCCACCCGACCGGCTTGCCGCCATCACCGGCCCCGCGGTGCGGCTCGATGACGAGGGCGCGCAGGCGATCTCGCTCGCGGTCCACGAATTCGTCACCAACAGCATCAAATATGGCGCGCTGGCGGGCGAGGGCGAGCTCAGCGTCGGCTGGCACCGCGAGGATGGTCAGGTGACGCTCGACTGGACCGAAAGCGGGCTGCCCGAAACCCCGAATATCGAGCAGGAAAGTTTCGGCACCCGGTTCATCCGCACGCTGATCGAACGTCAGCTCAAAGGGAGATGGACGCGCACCGCCGCCGCGGGGCGGCTCTCGATCGTCATCCGCTGGCCCGATGCCGCCTCGGCGACCGGCGCGACCGCAGCGTCGCCCGCACGTTGACAAGCCGCGTCCTCCCGGCGAGAGACGGGCCGGGAGGGGGAGAGACGCCGCCATGACCGCAAAGATGCTGCGCCCGACTTCGTTCGACGTCGCCGAGCGCGCGGGCGTATCGCAATCGACCGTCTCGCGCGCGCTTCGCAACTCGCCCGGCGTCAACGCCGAAACGCGCGCGCGCGTCGCCGCCGCCGCGCGCGAACTGGGCTATGTCGTCGACCGCCACGCCTCGTCGCTGCGCCTCAAAAGCAGCGAGACGATCGCGCTCGTCACCATCTGCCGCCCCGGCGAGGACAGGAGCGCAATCAATCCCTTCTACTTCGCGCTGCTCGGCAGCATCGCCGCCGCAACGTCGGCGCGCGGCTTCAACCTGCTCGTCAGCTTTCAGGAAAATCCCGACAATTTCCGCGCCGATTTCGTCGCCTCGGGGCTCGCCGACGCGATGATCGTCATCGGCACCACCAGCAACCGCGCCGCCTGGGATTATTTCGCAGAGGCGCAGGCGTCGGGGCTCGACTTCGTCTGCTGGGGCAGCCCCGGCAGCCCCTTTCACTGGATGCGCAGCGAAAATGACGAGGGCGGCCAGATGGCGGCCAACCATCTGGTGGGGCTCGGTCGCCGCCGCATCGCCTTCGTCGGGCCGCAGCAATCGCCGCAGCGCCAGTTCGACGAGCGCCGCGACGGCTTCACCGCCGCCCTCGCCGCGCACGGCCTGACGCCCATCGTCGCCGAGCCGCCGCCCGCCACCGACCGCCACGCACAGGGCGTCGCCGCCGCGCAGGCGCTGCTCGCCGCGCACCCCGACGTCGACGCCATCTTCGCGGCCAGCGACATGCTCGCGCTCGGCGTGCTGCAAGGCCTCAAGGACGCCGGCCGCCGCGTCCCGCACGATGTCGCGCTGATCGGCTTTGACGGCATCCGCGCCGGCACCCTCGCCGACCCCGCGCTGACCACGCTCGAGCCCGACCTCGACGCCGCGGGCGAGGCGCTCGTCGCGATGGCGCTGGAGGATGACGAGCGCACGCGCAGCGGCACGCGCGTTCCCGTGCGCCTCGTCCTGCGCGGCACCGCCTGAGCCATCTTCGCCCCACGTCCCGGCACGCGCGCGCCGGACCGCACATCATAGAGCGGCAGGCGGCTCGTCCGACCGGCGGTGCGGATTGCATGGCCGTCCTCTCGCCACCCATTTTTTTCGCACAATCGCGCAACAGTGTTGCAATTCGCTCGCATTAGCGTTAGCGGCGCCGCGACGATCAGCGAATCCAACAGGGGGCCATGTGAAGAAACTGTTTTTGCTTACCGCTGCCGCGGCGACCTTTCCGGCGACGGCGGTCGCCAGCGAGGCCGAGCGCGAGGATGCGCGCACCATTTTGGTGATCGGCAAGTCGGATGGCTATGTCGCCACCAATTCGGTCACCGCGACCAAGACCGACACACCGCTGATCGATGTGCCACAGACGATTTCGGTGGTCACGCGCGAGCGGCTGGACGATCAGGCGTCGCGTTCGATCGCCGACGTCCTGCGCTATGTCCCCGGTACCACCATCGGCCAGGGCGAGGGCAATCGCGACCAGATCACCCTGCGCGGCCAGAACACGACCGCCGACTTCTTTCTCGACGGGGTGCGCGACGACGTCCAGTATTTCCGCAGCCTGTATAACATCGAGCGGGTCGAGATACTGAAAGGCCCCTTTGCGATGATCTTTGGCCGCGGCGGCAGCGGCGGCGTCATCAACCGGGTTCAGAAGACGCCATCGGCCGATGCGCTGGCAGTTGGCGGCACGGTCAGCGCCAACAGCTTCGGCGCCTGGGACGTTTCGGCGGATGTCAATGCGCCCCTTGGTGGCGGTGCGGCGTTCCGGCTCAACGCAAATTACGAGAGCCTCGACAATCATCGCGATTTCTTTGAAGGCGAACGTTATGCCATCAATCCCTATGTCGCGGCCGATCTGGGCCGCTGGAAGCTCGGACTGTCCTACGAATATGTGAACGACGACCGCGTGACCGACCGCGGGGTGCCGTCGATCGCGACCGCGCCCGGACGGCCGAACCGTCCGATCACGGGCTATCGCGACACTTTCTTTGGTGTGCCGGGCGTCAATCGCACGGGGCTGGAGGCCCATATCGTCAAGGCGCGGATCGACGGCGAGCTGGCGGAGGCGCTGACATGGTCGACCACGCTGCTCTATGGCGACTATGACAAATATTATACCAACGTCTTTGCCAATGGCCCCGCCACGAGCCCGACCGGCACCGTCGCCTTGTCGAGCTATACCGATGCGACCCGGCGTCAGAACTTTATCGCGCAGAGCAACCTGCTTTGGGACGTCGACCTGGGCGGGATCGACAACCGGATTCTGTTCGGCCTCGAATATGGCGACCAGGATTCGACGAACCAGCGCCGCAACGGCACGCTGTCGAACGGCACCCTCGACCTCGCCAACATCGTCTATCCGACGGTCAGTTTCGGCCCGCTGGTCCGCAACACCGATTCGCGCGTCCGGTTCTTCTCGGCCTATGCCCAGGATCAGATTGCATTCGGATCGCATGTCGATCTGGTCCTTGGCGTGCGTTACGACCGGTTCGAGATCAAGGGCACCGACCTGATCGGCGCCCCGCGTCCGTTCGCCCGTACCGACGAAAAACTGTCGCCGCGGATCGGCCTGATCCTCAAGCCACGGGAAAATGTTTCGATCTACGGCAGCTACAGCCGCTCCTTCCTCCCGCGGTCGGGCGATCAGTTCCTGACCCTGGCGCCCGCGTCGGGATCGTCCCCGGCGCAGGAGGATCTGACGCCCGAACGGATGATCAATTACGAAGTCGGCGCCAAATGGGACATCCGGCCCGATCTCAATGTCACAGCGGCGCTGTTCCAGCTCGACCGCAACAACACCGCCGTGCCGGTCGCGGGCGTGCCGGGATCGCAATTCCTGACCGATACACGGACCAGGGGTGTCGAGCTGGCGCTGACCGGCCGGATTACGCCGAACTGGCAGGTGAGCGGCGGCTACACCTGGCAGGACGCCCATCGCAAGAATGACGACAGCATCCGGCTCGGCCAGGTGCCCGAACATCAGTTCGCGCTGTGGAACCGCTATGATTTCAACCGCAATGTCGGGATGGGTCTGGGCGTTGTCCATCAGTCGAGCCAGTTCGCCGCGATTCGCACCGCGCCCACGACCACCCGGCTGCCCGCCTTCACGCGCGTCGATGCGGCGCTGTTCGTCAAGGCGAACGAGCGGGTTGCATTTCAGGTCAATGTCGAAAATCTGTTCGACGAGCGCTATTTTTCGGACGCGCACAACCTCAACAACATCACGCCGGGGGCGCCGATCAACGCCCGCTTCACGGCGCGCGTCAAATATTGACCGGAATGCGGGAAGGCGGGCGGCCGTCTTCCCGCCCCGGTCGAAATCGCCGCCCGGCGCCCACCTCGCGCTCACGCGTTACGCAGCGGCGCCGGCTTCGGCGTCCATCTCCGCCTCGGCGTCGCGCGCCACGGCGAGCCGCGCGGCCGCTGCTCCGCTCGCCAGCTGGCCGCAGCGCATACAGCGCCCGCTTTCGGCTTCCTCGTCGACCGCCGCTGCGCGCATCCGATAGAGCTTGTCGGCCAGCCTTTCGCGCGCGCTGCCCGGATGGAAGTATTTGATGCCTGCGCCGTCGAAGCGCCAGCCCTCCATATGCTCCTCGGCGCTGATCGCCGCATCGCCGTCATAGCGCGCGTAAAGCGTCCGCGCCGCGCCGCCCTCCCCCAGCTCGCCGCGTTTCAAAAGCAGCCCCAGCATCGCGTCCGACGGCATGATCCGCCGCTCGACCTCCTGCCCGCCGCGCAGGATCACCGTCTCGCGCCCGACCACCGCGCGTTCATAGGCGACCGCCTGCAGCCCGCGCAGCGCCCGCGCCAGCGCGGTCGAACAGGCGCGATCGAATGGCTCGAAGCGCCGCCGCGCGTCGTTCACCGCCTTGCGGCTCATCCCCGCGACGCGCGCCGCATCGGTGACGCACCCCGACTGCGCGAGCACCGCCAGAAACGTCCGCGTCCGCGCCGCGGTCCACCCATCCTCGCGGATGCGCAGGCCCGGCATGAGGGGATTTTCCCTGCCCCCCGCCTCACCGTCCGCCTTGCTCCCCTCCCGCTTGCGGGAGGGGTTGGGGGAGGGCCTGTTTCTCACGTCGCCGCCGCCCGAAACCGCATCCGATTCCCCCCGCGAACTCCGCACCACCTTAGCCGCCATAGCGCCATCTCCCGAATCACTGGAATGAATCGGAATGATTTTGAACCTATTTGGATAATGTAGGAAAGCGAAAAATGTGACGCCCCCCAAATCGTCATCCCGGACTTGATCCGGGATCCATGCGACGACGCAGAAACAGACTGGCGGAGAAACGCCCCTCGACCGAGGGGGACGAAGCGCGAAATTGACCCACCTTCCGTCCCCATGATATGACATTGTCATAGGAGAACGCCCATGGCCTCGCGCGCCGAAAAGCCCGTCACCGTCACCCTCGGCCCGCTCACCCGCGCCGCGCAGGATCGCGTCAAATCGGGCCGCTACGCCTCGGTCAGCGAGGTCGTCCGCGCGGGCCTGCGCGCGCTCGAGCGCGAGGAAGCGCTGCTCGACGAACTGCTCAAGGTCCGCGTTGCCGAAGCCCTCGCCGACCCTCGCCCCGTCCAGCCCGCCGAAGACGTCCGCACCGCCCTCGCCGCCCGCCACGCCAAGCGGACGGGCAAGCCCGCTTGACCAAGCCGCTCCGCACCGTCTGGCGCCAGACCGCAACCGACGACCTCTACCGCCTCTACGACTGATACCGCCTCTACGACTGGATCGCCGACCACGCCGATCCCGACACGGCGTTCGCCTACACCAGCGCGATCGAAGCCCACGCCGCCGACCTCGCCACCTTTCCCGAACGCGGCACCCCACGCGACGACATCGCGCCGGGCGTGCGAACGCTCAATTTTCGCGGGCGGACGGTTATTGCCTATCGGGTGGGGGATGCGGTTGAGGTATTGCGCATTTTCCATGCGGGGCAGGAATTGGGGTTGGTGGAGTGAGCGAGGCAGCCAGGGGAATAACCGTCCCCTGATCCCTAGGTGGGCGAGACGGCTTGGGCCAAAATCAAGCGTTGGCTGTCCTCGGGGATCTGCTTTCGTTCGCTTGGCCACCCCGGTGCTAAAATCCGGCCCGCTTTACGCATGTCATTCACTTGGTGGCCAAGCCAAGATCGCGTGACGGAAAAATCCTCTAGGATAGGAGGCCAAAGGTTTCCCCAAACCATTCCGCTTGAGCCGGCGGTCATTATTTGCGCTCCAAGGGCACGAATGGCATCTTGCCGGCTTTGCCTGATCACCTGAGAGCTTCGATCATTTGGTACCGCATCTTCCCCGTCGGCAAACAAATCTCCAATTGGCGAGCTTTCGGCCCTCTTCTTTGCTTTTGATGCAGACCGAGCCGTTGCTTGCGTGTCCAGCGCTTTCGCCTCGCTGTCTCGGAAGACCTTCAAGCCTTCGGCATGCCTTGAAAGAAAGATTAGCTTGTACAGCGGCCGATTATGAAGAACTTTGTCCACCGTAATAACAGGTGAAAACGAGTAAGCGCCGGTAATCTGTAATGCTTCGGCAGCCAATCTTTCTAGCTTCCGTTCGCGCTCGGAGCCTGAGAGCCCCTCGACCTCTTGGCGCCAACCCACGCTTCCCAATGCGGAAAGCCAATCTTCTAACGCTGGTATAAGGTCAGTACCTGCAAACCGATTAGCAAAATCGAACATGAAATTAACGAGTGCTTCTGCATGTTCCCTCTTAAGAAGAGGGAGCATTGCTCCGATATCTGGAAATCCTTTGGGGTCAATCAGTGTAAAGGAGAACGCTGATTGTGGAATGCACGAAGCGATCCTTGCGGCATGCGCCTCCATCAACCCATTTAAAGGAATAATCTCAATTTTTGGAAACCGCGCTATGGCGCGTTCCAGTTGCGCAAATGAGCTAGGGTCCTTTTCCACGAGGAATGCTCGCATTCTTATATTTCGACCTTTACTGAGGTATAGAAGGCGCTGCGCCGTCATGTGAGTAAGCGCGATACCAAATGAAGTATCGTCGAAGCTTTCTCCCGCGGCAGATTGCCAAGGACCGGCAAAGCCATCGACATAGACGAACTCGTCGTATCGTGAGCACACTTTTCCAATTAGAGATGGAAGATATCGATCAAGAAATGTGTGCTTTACGAGCGCTTGCTCACGCCCAATATAATGTGCGGAGTCAATTGCCATTATCCGGAAGCTGCTTTCATAGAAGGAAAGTCATTCCACTCGCGCCCATCAAGATCTCTACCGCCACTTTTTGGCCTTATACCTCCCCACTGCTTGAAAAAGAAAGATACATTTTGCCTTTCGCATTCGTCTCTGATTTGTCGCGCCCATTCTATATTAAGAATCCGAGCGCCGGGACCACTCTCTCCTCCGGCAATCACCCAATGGATATCTGACAGATCGACCTCTCCGACAGGGCCGATAAGGGGTTCAACGGAAAGAAAGCGCACGCTGGCGGGCGCAGCACGGAGATGCTCTATGCGTGCTGCTCCTTTTGCGTCCTCGACAGAAACGCCGAGCCAGATATGTTGCGGAGGCGTGCGTTGCTCGTAACGACTTTTCAGGTAATCGCGCATCCGCGAACTTCTCTTTGTAAGTACCTGAAAAATATGCCAATCAGCTGCTTCCATTGTCTCGAACACGGCGTCAACGAACGACTTGGGCACACCTTTGTGGAAGAGGTCACTCATGGAATTGACGAAGATCATCCGGCTTCGTTTCCAGCGAAGCGGCTGGTCAAGCCGCTCTGGTCGAAGAACTAAGTCGAAGCCATTTTCGAAGGGATGCCCAGGAATGCCGCGCCAACGCTCTGCAAAGCGCTCAGCATAACAGTTATCGCAGCCAGTCGTGATCTTGGTGCAGCCCGTAACGGGATTCCAAGTTGCGTCGGTCCACTCAATTGCACTGCCGTCGGCCATAACATTTCCTAAGATTTCTATCGTTAGCGTGCTGCATAATTCCAGCATTACGCTCGGATTTTCCCAATTTCATTAGAGAATCACAGCCAGCCATCTGAGGCAAGTGATAGTTCGACTGGCGAAGCACGTAGCGCCCGGCCCTCGCACTGTCGAATAGCGCTGCCCGCTGCATCCACACGCCAACCAACCACCCCCACCCCCTTGCATTTCCCCGCTCCCGGCGTAAGGCGGCGCCAACATAAACCCGCGCGTGCGACTCCCGCTGGCCCCGCTCTCCCGCTGCGCCGCCGGACAGTCATTCCCCGCCGCGCCAACATGGGGACTGCATCCTATGACCACCACGGGCAACGACACGCTGGGAACCCGCTCGACGCTGGACGTCGGCGGCAAGAGCTACGCTTATTATTCGCTCGACAAGGCCGCGGCCAAGCTGGGCGATGTCTCGCGCCTGCCGTTTTCGATGAAGGTGCTGCTCGAAAACCTGCTGCGCTTCGAGGATGGCGGCTTCACCGTGTCGACCGATGATGTGCAGGCGCTCGTCGACTGGCAGAAGGACCCGCATTCGAACCGCGAGATTCAATATCGCCCCGCGCGCGTCCTGCTTCAGGATTTCACCGGCGTTCCTTGTGTGGTCGACCTCGCCGCGATGCGCGATGCGATCGCGAAGCTGGGCGGCGACACGTCGAAGATCAACCCGCTCGTCCCCGTCCACCTCGTCATCGACCACTCGGTGATGGTCGACGAGTTCGGCCATCCCAAGGCGTTCGAGCAGAATGTCGAGATCGAATATTATCGCAACGGCGAACGCTATGACTTCCTGAAATGGGGGTCGAAAAGCCTCGACAATTTCAAGGCAGTGCCGCCGGGCACCGGCATCTGCCACCAGGTCAACCTCGAACATATCGCGCAGGCGGTGTGGTCGAGCGAGGATGCGTCGGGCGCGCTCGTCGCCTATCCCGACACCTGCGTCGGCACCGACAGCCACACGACGATGATCAACGGCCTCGGCGTGCTCGGCTGGGGCGTCGGCGGGATTGAAGCGGAAGCGGCGATGCTCGGCCAGCCCGTGTCGATGCTCATCCCCGAAGTCGTCGGCTTCAAGCTCACCGGCAAATTGAAGGAAGGCGTCACCGCGACCGACCTCGTGCTCACCGCGACGCAGATGCTGCGCGCCAAGGGCGTCGTCGGGCGCTTCGTCGAATATTATGGCCCCGGCCTCGCGTCCTTGAGCCTCGCCGACCGCGCGACGCTCGCGAACATGGCGCCCGAATATGGCGCGACCTGCGGCTTTTTCGGGATCGACGACAAGACGCTCGATTATATGCGCCTCACCGGTCGCTCCGACGAAAATATCGCGCTGGTCGAAGCCTATGCCAGGGCGCAGGGGCTGTGGCTGGCGGCCGACATGCCCGATCCGGTGTTCACCGACACGCTCGAGCTCGACATGGGCAGCGTCGTCCCCAGCCTCGCCGGGCCGAAGCGGCCGCAGGACAAGGTCGTGCTCACCGAAGTCGACGATGTGTTCAACGCCGACCTCAGGAACGTCTATGGCAAGGACGCGCCGGAGCGCGTGCCGGTCGCGGGCAGGGAGCATGATATCGGCGACGGCGACGTGGTGATCGCGGCGATCACCAGCTGCACCAACACCTCGAACCCCGGCGTGATGGTCGCCGCGGGCCTCGTCGCCAAGAAGGCGAACGAGCGCGGGCTGAAGCCCAAGCCGTGGGTCAAGACCTCGCTCGCGCCGGGGTCGCAGGTCGTCACCGACTATCTGGTCAAGGCGGGGCTGCAGGACCATCTCGACGCGGTCGGCTACAATCTCGTCGGCTATGGCTGCACCACCTGCATCGGCAATTCGGGGCCGCTCGCGGAGCCGATTTCGGCCGCGATCAACGGCAATGACATCGTCGCCGCCTCGGTCCTGTCGGGCAACCGCAATTTCGAGGGCCGCGTGTCGCCCGACGTGCGCGCGAACTTCCTCGCCTCGCCGCCGCTCGTCGTCGCCTATGCGCTGAAGGGCACGGTGACCGAGGATTTCACCACCACGCCGATCGGACAGGACCGGGACGGCAAGGACGTCTTCCTCGCCGACATCTGGCCGACCAATCAGGAAGTCGCCGACGCGATCGCCGGCGCGGTCGACCGCGACATGTTCCTGGCCCGCTACGCCCATGTCTATCAGGGCGACGAGCATTGGCAGAAGATCGAGGTCGAGGGCAGCGACACCTATCAGTGGCGCGCGGGCAGCACCTATGTCGCCAACCCGCCCTATTTCGAGGGGATGACGATGACCCCGGCGCCGGTGTCGGACATCGTGGATGCAAAGCCGCTCGCGATCCTCGGCGACAGCATCACCACCGACCACATCAGCCCCGCGGGCAGCATCAAGGCGGACAGCCCGGCCGGAAAATGGCTTATGGAACATCAGGTTAGCAAGGCCGACTTCAACAGCTACGGCGCCCGCCGCGGCCATCACGAGGTCATGATGCGCGGCACCTTCGCCAATATCCGCATCAAAAACGAAATGGTCCCCGGCATCGAGGGCGGCATGTCGCGCTATGGCTCGGAAGTCATGCCGATCTATGACGTCGCGATGCGCCACAAGGCCGACGGCACCCCGCTCGTCGTCATCGCAGGCAAGGAATATGGCACCGGCTCGTCGCGCGACTGGGCGGCCAAGGGCACCAACCTGCTCGGCGTCCGCGCGGTGATCGTCGAGAGTTTCGAGCGCATCCACCGCTCGAACCTCGTCGGCATGGGCGTGCTGCCGCTCCAGTTCACCGACGGCCAGACGCGCGAGACGCTGGGCCTCACCGGCGACGACCAGTTCACGATCACCGGCGTTGCGGACCTGAAGCCGCGCCAGACGGTGACCGTCAACGTCACCCGTCCCGACGGCTCGACCTTCGCCTTCGACGCGCTGTGCCGCATCGATACCGCGAACGAAGTCGAATATTATATGAATGGCGGCATCCTGCATTATGTGCTGCGCAAGCTCGCGGCCTGACGCCGCCATCGACTGACGCCGCAAGCGCCCGCCCCTTCACGGGGCGGGCGTTTTCATATGGAGACGAAGCGCATGTCCGCCGTAACGATCATCATCGAAGTCATCGGCTGGGCGGCGGCGGCGATCATCCTTGCCGCCTATGTCCTGCTGTCGCTCGGCAAGCTCGAGGCGCGCGGCTATGCCTATCAATGGATGAATGTCGCGGGCGCGGGCGGCTTCATCGTCAATTCGGGCTATAACGGCGCGATCCCGTCGGCGGCGCTCAACATCGTCTGGGCGGCGATGGGGCTGTTCACGCTATGGACGGTATGGCGCGCCAGCCGTCCGGCGCGTTCCTGATCCGGGCAAGGCCTGTCGGATGATGGTGGGCGCTGACGGGCTCGAACCGCCGACCCTCTCGGTGTAAACGAGATGCTCTACCAGCTGAGCTAAGCGCCCCCGAAGGGAAGCGCGCCCCTGCCACAAGGCGCCGCGGCTGGCAAGCCGTGCGTCGGGCTATCAGAGCCAGCCGATGCGTTTGAAGCGCCAATAGAGGGTGAGGCAGATCGCGGTCATGCCGCCGACGATCAGCGGATAGCCGAAGGGCCAGCGAAGTTCGGGCATATAGTCGAAGTTCATCCCATAAATGCCTGCGATCGCGGTCGGAACCGCGAGGATCGCAGCCCACGCCGCGAGCTGGCGGGTGATCGCGCCCTGGCGTTGTTGTTCGAGCATCCCGTTGGTTTCGATCACCGACACCGCAATGTCGCGCAGCCCCGCCAGACGATATTCGGCACGCTGGACATGGTCCCAGACGTCACGGAAAAAGGGGCGCACGACGGGGTCGATCGCGGGCAATTCGTCGCCATTGGCCAGCCGCGCCGCGACTTCCTTCATCATCCCGACGAGCCGCTGGAAACGGATGATTTCGTGCCTTTGTTTGTAGAGATGGCGAATGTCCGCGGCGCTGAGCGGCGTGTCCATCACCCGGTCCTCGACGCCCAGCATACGATCCTCGATCGCGTCGATCACCGGGAAATAGCCGTCGACGATGAAATCGAGCACCGCGTAGAGCACATAATCGGGTCCATGCGCGAGCTTGGCGGGCAGGCTTTCGAGCCGGGCACGAACGTCGGTGTGCGCGCGCGCCGATCCGTGGCGAACGCTCACGAGAAAATGCCGACCAAGGAACAATGCGGTTTCGCCCGCGTGGATCGCCTCGCCGTCGAGCGTGGCGGTGCGCGCGACGACGAATAGCTGGTCACCATAAACCTCGACCTTTGGCAGCTGGTTCGCCTTCAGCGCATCTTCGACCGCGAGCGGGTGAAGGCCAAAGCGTTTCGCGATGCTCGACAGCTCTTCGGGGGTTGGCGCAAACAGGCCGAGCCAGAAGAAATCGCCGGGATCGCAATCCTCGGGCAACGCTTCGTGCGGCCCCAGGTCGCGGACCAGCTTGCCCCGATGATAAACGCGAGCGGCCATGATCGGCATTGCGGACGATCCTCCTTTGTCGAAGCCGTCCTATAGGGACTGCACCGCCCAACGGGAATCCCCAACGGACCGGAGCCGCCGTCGCCACCAATCCGGCCTATTCGTCGAGTGCCTCGAAATAGCGGGAAAGCGCGTCGAACGCGCCCTCAGCCAGCGCGATGAAGATGCGGCGGCCGTCGTGGGGATCCTGTTCACGCAGGAACAATCCCGCATCGGTCATCGTCTTGATCCAGCGCAGCGCGGTGGTCGCGGGAACCGCGGCGGCGATGCAGAGGCTCGACACCGAGACGGGCTGGCGTTCGAGCCGAGCGGCATACAGGTCGAGCAGCATGTCCCACGCCGGATCGGCGAACAGGTCGGCGGGGAAATATTGTTCGCGCATCCGCCGCTGGCGCAGCATTCGCCGTACCTGCTTGGCGCGCTGGCGGTCGAGCGTCCGCTCCTCGGGCACGAAGCTGCGCGGCATGGCGGCAAAATCGCGCGCGGGCGAACGAAGCTGCCCGACAAAATCGACGTCACCCCCGCGCGGCGCGAAGCCGGTCGGAGCGCCGGGCAATCCACCTTGCCGCGCCGCGAGGTCGCCCAGCGTCCGCGCGATGCGCGCCACCTCTTCCTGCAGCCGGTCGATGCTTTCCATCGCATCATCGCGCGACACGTCGTTTAGCTCGGCAAAGCGCGTGCGCCGCGCCGCCGCGAGCGCGACGAGCTTGTCGGCCGGGTCGGCATCGACGAGCAACTGAACATCGACCGATGCCGGAATCGCGGCGGCCACCCGGTCGAGCGCCGCCAAGGTGGTTTCGCAGACGAGCGCGCAGCCGCGCTGCTCGATCGCCGCACAGATTTCGGCAAAGGTCGGGGATCCGATCGTTTCGGCCGCCGCGAGCCAGACGATGTCGAGCATCACGACCTGGCGGATATAGGCCGCCGCGCGCGGCGGCGCGAGCGCGCTGACGAGGCGCACCTCGGCATGCGCCGCCTGCCCGAGCCAGTCGCCCGGCGCCCCGACGAGCAGCATCGGCGACGCGACGCCGCGGGCAATCGTCCCACCCATCGGCGCCGCCGGAAACGCCCCGCCAAAACCGTCGCCGTCGTCCGACGGGCCGAACCAAGGCTCCACTCCATGATCCATCATGACGTCACCCCCTGTATTACCTCTCCACCCTGACGTGATCTTGCCGTCATTTCGGTGCAACCCGCATTTTGTTCGCTCCTGTTCGCCACCAATCCGGAGCAATATGCGGACCGGGAGCGGCAGGGCGCGCATCGACCGGGCCGGATCGCTCCATTTTGGACACGTTTTGTTCTTATCGTCAACCTCTTATTAGGCCTTGCCAAGCCGCCGCGTCGCGATCAGGCGAGGCGGCGATGATGCGGCGCCCCTCTCCTCCCGCCCGGCTGGTCTGGCGCAAACGGCTTCGCGCCGCCGGGGCGGCGCTGCTGCTCGCGGGGCTGGCGTTCGCTGCCTGGTTCGCGCGGCCGTTGCCCACCCGATCGGTGCCACTGGTGCAGGTGATCGACGGCGACAGCCTGATCGTCCGACACGATGGCGCGCGCGTGACGATCCGGCTGACAGGGATTGATGCGGTCGAATATCGACAGGCCTGCGCGCGCGCCGGAACCCCATGGCCGTGCGGGCGCGAAGCGCGGCAGGCGCTCGAGCGGCTTGCGGGGCGCGGGCCGCTGCACTGCACGCTGTCGTCGAGGGACCGATATGGCCGTACGCTCGCGAGCTGCCGGACCGCGCCCTTTCCCGAAGGCGTCGATCTGGGCGCCGAAATGGTCCGGCAGGGTTGGGCGGTTGCGAGCGACAGCGACTATCGCAGCGAAGAAGCCGCTGCCGAGGCTGCCCGGCGCGGCATCTGGCAGGGCGAGTTTAGCGCGCCCGCCGACTGGCGCGTCGCGCACGAGCGCCCCGCGAAGGCCGACGCGATCCCCGGCGCATAGCAATGCGCCTTTGCCTCGCCGCGGATTCGGGCTAGGGCGAGCGGCATGAACAGCCTGTTTCCCGTCATGGTTGGTGGCGCGGTCGGCGCCGGAGCCCGCCACCTGGTCGGGCAGGCGATGCTCGCGCGGTTCGGCCCCGGCTTTCCGTGGTGGACGCTTTCCGTCAATATCGTCGGCAGTCTTGCCATGGGGCTGCTGATCGGACTGCTTGCGCGCAGCGGCACGGGCGGCGAGACGACACGGCTGTTCGTCGGAGTCGGCATGTTGGGTGGATTCACGACCTTCTCCAGCTTCAGCATGGAGTTCTGGCTGCTGTTCGAACGGGGGCAGAGTGTTCAGGCGGGCCTTTATGTGGTCGCATCGGTCGTCGGGGCGCTGCTGGCCTGCGGTGCCGGCATGATCCTGATCCGGCAGCTTCCGGCATGAACGCGCGCAAGACGCCGCTCGACGACGCGGTCATAGGCGAAGAGGACGACGGCATTCGCCTCGACCGCTGGTTCAAGCGCCACCGGCCGGGGACGCCGCACGCGCTGCTCGCGCGCTGGGCACGGTCGGGGCAACTGACGCTCGACGGCAGGAAGGCCGATGTGTCCGACCGGATCGCGGTGGGACAGAGGCTCGTCATGCCTGTGCCGCCGGTCGAAGCCGAGGCGCGACCGGCGCGCAAGGACCGTCCGCTGACCGAAGCCGACGTCGCACTCGCCGAATCGATGCTGATCCACCGCGACGCGAGCGCCATCGTTCTCAACAAGCTGCCCGGCCTCGCGACGCAGGGGGGGACGAAGACCGAGCATCATGTCGACGGACTGCTTGACGCGCTGAAATATGACGCGCCGGTGCGCCCCAAGCTGGTCCACCGGCTCGACAAGGATACGTCCGGCGCGCTGCTGATCGCGCGCACCCCGCGCGCCGCGGCCTGGTTCGCCAAGAGCTTTTCGAACCGCAGCGCGAAGAAAACCTATTGGGCGATCGTCGTCGGCGTGCCCGACATCGCGCAGGGCGAGATTGACCTGCCGCTCGCCAAACAGCCGGGGTCGGGGGGCGAAAAGATGCACGTTCACGACAGCGGCCTTGCCTCGAAAACGCGCTATCGCGTGATCGACCGCGCGGGGAACAGTGCGGCGTGGGTGGAGCTGCAACCGCTGACGGGCCGTACGCACCAGTTGCGCGTCCATATGGCAGCGATCGGCCATCCGATCGTCGGTGACGGCAAATATGGCGGCAAGGGCGCCTTCCTGACCGGGACGATCAGCCGCAAGCTACACCTGCACAGCCGGCGGCTGCGCATCGACCATCCCGACGGCGGCGTGATCGACGTGAGCGCCGACGTGCCCGACCATTTCGCCGCGAGCCTCGACGCGCTCGGCTTCGACCCGCTCCTCGGCGAGGTCGAGATCGATGACGACGCCAGGGGACCGCCGCCGAAAGCTTCGGCAAAAGCCGCTGCCAAGGCGTATGCCAAGCAGATCCGCAAGGCACGGCGCGGCGAACGCCGCGGGCGCACCGCAACCAGCAAGCCGACCGACCATGTCGGCAAGGCCAAACCCAAGGCCAAGGCGAAAATCGCCAAGCCGACGGGACGCAAGCCCGCCGCGAAAAAGCCGTCGGCGCACCCCACGCGACCGCGCTCGCACAGTTGATGCGCCACCTCGGCGGCGATAGGGAGGGCGCATGACCCCGGCCGACGACACACTCGCCAAGAAGCGCTTTTTCGCGATGACGATCATGCGCCTGATGGGCGTCGCCTTCATCGCGATCGGCTTCATCCTCATCAGCGGCGGATTTGCGCTGGCGGGCCAGCCGACCGACCGCTGGATCGGGGTTGCGATCGTGCTGATCGGCGCGTTCGATTTTGCGGTGATGCCGCTGCTGCTCGCACGCCGCTGGCGCTCGCCCAGAGACCTGTGAAGCGCTTCTGGAAAGAGGTGACCGTCGTCGCCGAGGGCGTCGGCTGGAGCATCGCGCTCGACGGGCGGCCGGTGCGCACGCCGCAGCGCGCGACGCTGATGGTTGCGAGCGCGGCACTGGCCGAAGCGATCGCGGCCGAATGGGACGACGTCGGCGAAACGATCGATCCCGCCGCGATGCCGATGACGGGACTGGCCAACGCCGCGATCGACCTCGCCGCGCCCGACCTCACCGCCTTTGCCGCGCCGATCGCGGCCTATGCGACGAGCGACCTTCTCTGCTACCGCGACGCGCGCGACGCGACGTTGCAGGCCGAACAGGCGGCGGCGTGGAACCCGCTGCTCGCCTGGGCCGAGGAACGCTACGGCGTCGAGTTCGCGCTGACACAGGGCGTGATTCCGGTCGACCAGCCCGCCGCAACCGTCGCGGCGCTGCGGGATGCCGCGTTCGCGCAGGACCAGTGGCGGATCACGGCGCTGACTCCGCTGGTGACGATCGGCGGTTCGCTCGTCGCGGGGCTGGCGCTCATCGAAAACGCCTTCGACGCCGACGCCTTGTGGCAGGCGGTCAGCCTCGATGAGCTGTATCAGGAACGCCGCTGGGGCGCCGACGGCGAAGCACAGAAAGCGCGCGCGGCGAAGCAGCGCGACTGGGACAATGCGGCCCGGTTCCTGGGTCTGCTTTAGCAGGCTGCGGAAAAACTGTTCCCGTTCGGGGCTCGGCGTGATTCAATGGCGGCGTTGAGCTGGGGGGGGGGGCAGCATGCGGGGGGACGACATTGGGACGGAGAGGCTGTTTTCCTATGTGAGTTGCGAGGCTCGGGTTTCTGCGAGCCATCCGCTTCGGCCGATCCGGGCGATTGTCGATGAAGTGCTGGAGGTGCTGCCGGCCGATTTTGAGGGGATGTACGCGAAGACGGGGCGTCCCTCGATCGCGCCTGGGAAGCTGCTGCGCGCGTTGCTGCTACAAGCCTTTTATTCGATCCGATCGGAACGCCAGTTGATGGAGCAGATGGACTACAATCTGCTGTTCCGCCGGTTCGTGGGTCTGTCGATGGATGCGGCGGTTTGGGACGCCTCGGTGTTCACCAAGAACCGTGATCGGCTTCTGGAAGGCGATGTGGCGACCAGGTTCCTCGCCGCGGTCGTGGCGCAGGCCCGAGGCCGCGATCTCCTTTCAGACGAGCATTTCTCGGTGGACGGCACGCTGATCGACGCCTGGGCTTCGATGAAGAGCTTCCGCCCCAGGGATGATGGCGAGGGACCGGCGGGGGCCGGGCGCAATGCCGAACGCGACTTTCGCGGCGAGAAGCGGTCGAACCAGACGCATGCCTCGACCACCGATCCCGAAGCGAAGCTCTATCGCAAGGCCAACGGTCAGTCGTCGCGCATGGCCTTCATGGGGCATGGGCTAATGGAGAACCGCAATGGCCTGGTGGTCGGCGCGCTCGTCACTCAGGCCACAGGCACCGCCGAACGTGAGGCGGCACTGGTTTTGGTCGATGAACTCAAAGCCACCGGCCGCATCACCCTGGGCGCGGACAAGGCTTACGACGCACGCGCGTTCGTTCAGGCTCTGCGCGCCCGCAAGGTCACGCCGCATATCGCTCGCAACGAGCAGATCAACCAGGCCGGTGAACGACGACGCAGAAGCGCCATCGACGGTCGCACCACCCGCCATCCCGGCTACGCCATCAGCTTGGCGGTTCGCAAGCGGATCGAAGAAGTGTTCGGTTGGGCCAGGACCGTCGGTGGCCCGCGTAAAACGCGCCACAAGGGCACCGATCGCGTCGGCCAGGCTTTCACCTTGACCGCCGCCACCTGCAACCTCGTCCGGCTGCCGAAGCCAATGGTGGCCGCATGACCATGCCCGCACTCCGCCTCAAATCGGATCAATCCCGGGAAATGGCCGAAAAGACCGCCTCAAACCCCTCGCCGAAACGCGTCTAAGCCTCGGTCCGTTGGAGAAAAGGCCGAACGCACCCGCTTTTCCGCAGCCTGCTAGGGCTCTTCCAGGGGCGGCGGCGTTCCCGTTTCGGGGTCGGTGCGCTCCTTTGCCATCTCATAAAGCGCATTATATTCGGGGCCGGGTTTCATGCGGCCGCCGATCGATATCCAGTTATAGGGCAGCTTGTCGAGGCTCATCGCCCGCGCTTCGGCGCGCGGCAGCTTCGGCGGCGCCTCGCGACCTTCCTGCGCGATCGCGCGCAGTTCGGGGGTCAGGCGGTGGCGCTCGGTGTCGGTGCCGCAGACGTTGATCGTTCCGTCCTCGGTAGGTTTGCAGCGCCGGATGGGATCGACCAGTTCCTTCGCATTCGCGACCGCGCTTTCGGCGTCGCGCGGCGGCGGCGGTGCGGGCGGCCCCTGCATCTGCGCACCCGCCGTCACGGGCATGACGCATGAGAGCGCGAAAGCCGCGGCGAATCGGGTGAAGCATTCTCGACAAGCGGGGCGGCGGGCCATATGGCGCCCACCATGCCGAACGGGCGCAGCAAGTAAAGACGGAGAGTGGTGGAGATGACGAACAGCGGCAGCAACCTCGACCGGGTGCTCGTGCTCGAGATGGTGCGCGTCACCGAAGCCGCGGCGATCGCCGCCGCGAAGCTGATCGGCCGCGGCGACGAAAAGGCCGCCGATGCCGCCGCGGTCGAGGCGATGCGGGGCGCCTTCAACACGCTGTACATGGACGGCACCATCGTCATCGGCGAGGGCGAGCGCGACGAAGCGCCGATGCTCTATATCGGCGAAAAGGTCGGGAATGCGCCCGGCAAGGGGCCAAAGATCGACATCGCCGTCGACCCGCTGGAGGGCACGACGATCACCGCCAAGGCCGGTCCCAACGCGCTCGCGGTGCTGGCGATCGCCGAGGAAGGCTGCCTTTTGAACGCCCCCGACGTCTATATGGACAAGCTGGCGGTCGGCCCCGGCTATTCGCCCGACATCATCGGATTCGACAAGAGCGTGCGCGAGAATGTCGCGGCGGTCGCGCGCGAAAAGGGCGTCGCGCCCGAAGAGATCATCGTGTGCGTGCTCGACCGCCCGCGTCACGAGGCAATCATCGCCGAACTGCGCGCGATCGGCTGCGGCGTCGCGCTGATCCCCGACGGCGACGTCGCCGGGGTGATCGCGACGACCAACCCCGATACCAATATCGACCTTTACATGGGATCGGGCGGCGCGCCCGAGGGCGTGCTCGCCGCCGCGGCGCTGCGCTGCGTCGGCGGCCAGTTCAAGGGCCGCCTGCTCTTCCGCAACGACGACGAGCGGCTGCGCGCGAAAAAATGGGGAATCGAGGATCTCGACCGCGTCTATGACCTGGGCGATCTGGCCAGGGGCGACGTGATCTTCGCCGCCACCGGCGTCACCGACGGATCGCTGCTGCGCGGCGTCAAGCACCGCCGCGGCGGCGGGCTGACCACCGAAAGCGTTGTCATGCGCGCCTCGTCGGGCACGGTGCGCTGGGTGCGCGGCGAGCATCGCGCCGGCTGATCGGGCGCTTCACGAAGGAGAGGACACCGTGCGCCGACGCAAGGCTTTGCCATGGCGCGTCAGCCTTGCTATCGGCGGCCGATAATGGCCAGCACAACCGACGACCTTCCCCCTTCCGAGTCCGGCACCAGCATCGATACCCCGTTCGACAGCGCGCTGTCGCAGCGCTATCTCGTCTATGCGCTGTCGACGATCACCGCGCGCTCGCTCCCCGACCTTCGCGACGGGCTGAAGCCCGTCCACCGCCGCCTTTTGTGGGCGATGCGCGCGATGCGGCTCGACCCGAGCCAGGGCTACAAGAAATCGGCGCGCGTCGTCGGCGACGTCATCGGCAAGTTCCACCCGCACGGCGACACCGCGGTTTACGACGCGATGGTCCGCCTCGCGCAGGATTTTTCGCTCCGCTATCCGCTCGTCGACGGCCAGGGCAATTTCGGCAATATCGATGGCGATAACGCCGCCGCCTATCGCTATACCGAAGCGCGCCTGACGCGCGTTGCGGTCGACCTGATGCAGGGGCTCGACGAAGGCACGGTCGATTTCCGCCCGACCTATAATGGCGAAGACGAAGAGCCCGAGATCATGCCGGGGCTTTTCCCGAACCTGCTCGCCAATGGGGCGAGCGGGATCGCGGTCGGGATGGCGACGAACATCCCGCCGCACAATGCCGCCGAGGTGATCGACGCCGCGCTGCTGCTGATCGACAATCCAAAAGCCGGGCTGTCCGATCTGCTCGACCATGTGAAGGGCCCCGATTTCCCCACCGGCGGCATCGTCGCCGAGAATGCGGAGACGATCGCGCAGGCCTATGAAAGCGGGCGCGGCAGCTTTCGCGTCCGCGCGCGCTTTTCGATCGGCAAGGATGCTGACGGCAAGTGGGAAGCCGACGGGATCGAGAAGCTGTCCGGCGGCACCTGGCAGCTCGTCATCAGCGAGATTCCCTATGGCGTTGCCAAGGGAAAGCTGATCGAACAGGTGGCGCAGCTGATCGCCGACAGGAAACTGCCAATTCTGGAAGATGTCCGCGACGAAAGCGCGGAGGATCTGCGCATCGTGCTGGTGCCCAAGAGCCGCAACGTCGACGCCGAGGTGCTGAAGGACAGCCTCTATCGCCTGACCGACCTTGAAAGCCGTTTCGCGCTCAATCTGAACGTGCTCGACGCGACGCGCACGCCCAAGGTCATGGGGCTGAAACAACTGCTCACCGAATGGCTCCAGCACCAGATCATCGTGCTCGTCCGCCGCGCCGAGCACCGGATCGCGAAGATCGACGACCGGCTGGAGCTGGTCGCCGGTTACATCATCGCCTTTTTGAACCTTGACCGGATCATCGAGATCATCCGTACCGAGGACGAACCCAAGCCGGTGATGATCGCCGAGTTCGAGCTGACCGACCGGCAGGCCGAGGCGATATTGAACATGCGGCTGCGGTCCTTGCGCAAGCTCGAGGAAATGGAGCTGAAGCGCGAGCAGACCGATTTGACCGCCGAGCGCGAGGAACTGGCAAAGCTGGTCGAGAGCCCCGCGCGCCAGCGCACCCGGCTGCGCAAGGACCTCGAAAGGCTGCGCGGCGTCTATGGCCTCGACACGTCGCTTGGCGCGCGCCGCACGACGATCGCCGAAGCCGCGCCGACGCGGGAGATTCCGCTCGACGCGATGATCGAAAAGGAGCCGGTGACGGTGATCCTGTCGAAGCGCGGCTGGATTCGCGCGCAGCGCGGCCATGTCGCGCCCGACCAGTGGGGCGAGTTCAAGTTCAAGGAAGGCGACGAATTGTTGTTCGCCGCGCATGCGCAGACGACCGACAAGCTGTTGATCGCCGCGAGCGACGGGCGCTTTTTCACCGTCGGGGCGGACAAATTGCCCGGCGGGCGCGGGTTCGGCGAGCCGCTGCGGCTGATGGTCGACATCGACCCCGACGCGCGGATCGTCGCGATGGTCCCCGCGAGCGCCGGGGGCCGCCTGCTGCTCGCCTCGACGAGCGGGCACGGTTTCATCGTCAACACCGACGATGTCACCGCCGAAACGCGCAAGGGCCGCAATGTCGTCAATCTGAAACCCAGGGCGGCGCTTGTCGTCGCCCGCCCGATCGCGCCGGGCGACGACAGCGTCGCGGTGGTCGGCGACAATCGCAAGCTGGTTGTATTCCCGCTCGCCGAAGTGCCGGTGATGGGGCGCGGCCAGGGCGTGATGCTGCAACGTTATCGCGACGGCGGCCTGTCCGACGCAGTGAGCTTTGTCCTTGCCGAGGGACTGAGCTGGGCGATGGGCGGCGACAGCGGCCGCACGCGCACCGAAACCGACCTGGCACCCTGGCGCGTCGCGCGCGGCGCGGCGGGACGGATGCCGCC